>CAKTIN010000027.1 GCA_934565775.1 uncultured Oscillospiraceae bacterium | reverse complement strand
CGGCCTGAAGCGGGTTTGTGAGCTGGTGGGCATTCCTCCTGTGCTGCATATGGGCTCCTGCGTGGATATTTCCCGTATGATGATCCTGGCCTCCGACATTGCTAAGGACTGGGGCGTGAACATTTCTCAGGTCCCTGTGCTGGGCTGCGCCCCCGAGTGGATGTCCGAGAAGGCCGTGTCCATCGGCAACTACGTCGTGGCCACCGGCATTGATACCTTCCTGGGCGTGGACCCCTACACCAAGGGCTCCAGCGAGGTCACCGCGCTGCTTCAGGGCGAGCACGGCATCAAGGATTGGGTCGAGGCGAACTTCACCGTGGAGCTGGACATCGACAAGCTGGGTGACCGGATGATTGAGCGGATCGAGGAGAAGCGGAAGGCTCTGGGCATCTAACAAGAACAGCGAGGTCTTTTTCTGATGAAAGTAGCAATTACCGGCAAAGGCGGCGTGGGAAAAACCACCCTGGCCTCCACTCTGGCCCGGCTGTACGCCGACGAGGGGCGGACGGTCCTGGCCGCAGATGTGGACCCGGACGCGAACCTGGGCCTGGCTCTGGGCCTGAGCCAGGAGGAGGTGGCGCAGATCGTGCCCATCTCCAAGATGCGGACCCTGGTGGAGGAGCGTACCGGCGCCAACGAGGCCAACAAGTTCTTCAAGCTGAACCCCTATGTGGCGGATATTCCCGAGAAATACGCCCGGGACGTGCACGGGGTGAAGCTCCTGGTGATGGGCACCGTGGATGTGGGGGGCAGCGGCTGCGTCTGCCCGGAGCATGTGATGCTCAAGGCCATCCTCAGCAGCCTGACCTACCGGAAGAACGATGTGGTCATTATGGATATGGAGGCCGGTCTGGAGCATCTGGGCCGTGGGACGGCGGCCAATATGGACCAGTTCATCGTGGTGATCGAGCCTGGAGCGAGAAGCGTCCAGACCTACCACAATGTCAAGCGCCTGGCGAAGGATCTGGGCGTGAAGCAGGTCCGGGTGGTGGCCAACAAGGTCCGGGATGAGGCAGATGAGGCCTTCATCCGCAGCCAGATTCCGGCGGAGGACCTCCTGGGTGTTCTGCACTATACCCCGGAGATCATGGACGCCGACCGGCGGGGAATGTCCCCCTATGATTGCAGCCCCTATGCGGTAAGCGAGATTCGGAAGATCAAAGAGATCATCGATCGTGATTATAATTAGGAGGAAAAACAGTGAGCTTAATGGATATGACTTTGCTTGACATTGTATTTGCAGGCAATGACGGTACCTATGCCCGCGCCGAGGCGGCAATCAACGAGGCGATTGCGAAATACGGCGAAGAGAAGGCCGTTGGATTCCCCGAGACCGCTTATAGCCTTCCCTGCTACTATGCTGTGACCGGCGAGAAGGTCGGCACGCTGGGCGAGCTGAAGGCGGCTCTGGCCAACGTCAAGACCCGCATGACCCGGAACCCCCGGCTGCATGACGGCTTTGAGTCCGGCATCGCCAGCGCTCTGTGCGCGGAGTTCATCGAGGTTTTGAAGTACATCGACGGCAACCCCTATGAGGCGCCCTGCTGCGGCCACCTGACCGACGCCTTTGTGCGGAATCTGGGCGTGCCCCTGGTCACCGGCGATATTCCCGGCGTGGCAGTGCTGATCGGCACGGCCCCCTCTGCGGACGCGGCCGTGGCGCTGGTAAAGAGCTATCAGAGCCAGGGCATTCTGGTTACCCTGACCGGCGGCGTGATCGATCAGCTGGTGGAGAAGGGCTATAAGACCGGCGAGAACGTCCGGGTCGTGCCTCTGGGCCGGGAGATGAGCACGGTGATCCATGTGGTTTCCGTGGCGCTGCGTGCGGCTCTGATCTTCGGCAACGTGACCCCCGGCGATTATGACGCGCTGTGCAAGTACACCTTCGACCGCATCCGGGCCTTTGTCAACGCCTTCCAGCCTCTGGACACCGAAATCGTCTCTTACGGCGCCGGTGCGATCAAGCTGGGCTTCCCCGTTATTACCAACGACCCCGATATTTACTCCGTCCCCAAGAGCCTGATCATCCAGCCCAATGTGGATGATTTCAACGCCACCTCCCTGGAGGCCCGGGACATTAAGCTGAAGATTACCAAGATCGACATCCCCGTCTCCTTTGCGACTGCCTTTGAGGGCGAGATCATCCGCCGGGGCGATATGCAGGTGGAAGTGGACGGCTCCCGGAAGGATTGCTTTGAGCTGGTCGCTACCCGGGACGCCTCCGAGATCGAGGACCACAAGATCGTGGTGGACGGCCCCGAGCTGGACGAAATCCCCGTAGGGACGAAGATCTCCATGTCCTATACGGTGGAGGTCGCGGGCAAGAATATGCAGCCGGACTTTGAGGCGGTCATGGAGCGGAAGATTCACTCCTATCTGAACTGCATCGAGGGCGTGATGCACACCGGCCAGCGTGATATGATCCGGATCCGGATCAACAAGGCTGACTTTGAGGCGGGCTTCCGCTTTAAGCACCTGGGCGAGGTCCTGTACGCCAAGATCAAGAGCGAGTTTGAGGCGGTCGTGGACAAGTGCCAGGTCACCATCGTGGTGGGCGACGAGAAGAACGCCGCGCTCCGGGCTGCAGCCAACGAGGTGTTTAACAAGCGCGACGACCGGCTGAAGAGCATGACCGACGAGTCCGTGGATAAGTTCTATACCTGCATTATGTGCCAGGCCTTCTCCCCCAGCCATGTGTGTATCGTCACCCCCGAGCGTCTGGGCCTCTGCGGCGCCGTTTCGTGGCTGGACGCCAAGGCTACCAATGAGCTCGATCCTCAGGGCCCCTGCCAGGTGGTACCCAAGGAGCACTGCATCGACGAGCGTCTGGGCCGGTACGAGGACGTGGACGAAGCCGTGAATAAGTATTCTCACGGCGCGCTGGAGCATGTGACCCTGTACTCCCTGTTCCAGGATCCCATGACCTCCTGCGGCTGCTTCGAGTGTATCTGCGGCGTGGAGCCTGTGTCCATGGGCGTTGTGATTACCTGCCGTGAGCACGCGGGCATGACCCCCCTGGGCATGACCTTCTCCGAGATGGCCTCCATGACCGGCGGCGGCGTGCAGACCCCCGGCTTTATGGGCCACGGCAAGCACTTCATCGCCTCCAAGAAGTTCATCGCTGCCGAGGGCGGCCCGGGCCGGATTGTCTGGCTGCCCAAGCTGCTGAAGGATCAGATGCGGGACCGTCTGGACGCGGTGGCTAAGGAGCTGTATGATGTGGACAACTTCACCGACATGATCGCCGATGAGACCATCTGCACCGAGGACCCCGAGCAGCTGCTGAACTACCTCACCGAGGTGGGCCACCCCGTGCTGAGCATGGAGCCCTTCGATATGTAAGCTTCGCCGCAAGGCAGAGAGCCCGCCCCATTGGGGCGGGCTCTGTTTTCTATATTCTCCATACCGGCTGCCGATCCCGGGGCGGCCCACGCTTTTGGTTGCATTTGCCGCCGGTTTGTGGTATGATTTTTAAGATGTTGTCCGAAAGGAGGCGCGGTATGGAGCTTTGCGGACAGAGCATAGAGCATCCGGTTTTCCTAGCCCCCATGGCCGGAGTGACGGATTGGGCCTTTCGCACGGTCTGCGCGGAGCTGGGGGCGGAGGTTACGGTGACGGAGATGGTCTCCTCCCGGGCCCTGGTGTATCGGGATCAAAAAAGCGCCGCCCTTCTGCGGCGGAATGCCGGAAGCCTCTGCGGGGCGCAGATCTTCGGAAATGACCCGGAGATCATGGCCCAGGGGGCCGGGCTGGCTCTGGAGATCTCCGGCTGCGACTTTATCGATATTAATATGGGCTGCCCCATGCACAAGATCGTGGGTAACGGGGACGGCTCTGCGCTGATGCGGAATCCGGAGCTGGCCTGCCGGATCGTGGAGGCGGTCAAAAAAGCGGTAAACGTGCCGGTTACGGTCAAAACCCGCCTGGGATGGGACAAGGGGTCCCTCAACGCCCCGGAATTTGCCCGGGCCTTGGAGCATGCGGGGTGCGATGCGGTGGCGGTCCACGGCCGGACTCGGGCCATGCTGTATTCCGGCCGGGCGGACTGGGATGCAATCGCCCGGGTGAAGGCGGCGGTTTCCATTCCGGTGATTGCCAACGGGGACATTTTCTCCGGGGAGGATGCCGTGCAGTGCCGCAAGCGCACCGGAGCAGACGGCTTTATGGTGGGGCGGGGGAGCTTCGGCAATCCCTGGCTCTGTGGGCAGGTGCGGGCGGCCCTGGCGGGGGAGCCGGAGCCGGTCCTGCCGCCTTTGGCCCAGCGGATGGAGACGGCGCTGCGGCAGTTCTGCCTGGCCCGGGAGGACAAGGGCGAGCACATCGCCTGCCTGGAGGCTCGGAAGCAGCTGGCCTGGTATCTCAAGGGCGTGGCCTACGCCAACTATTATAAGGAGCAGATTTCCCAGATCAAGACGGCTTCCGAGGTGGAGCGGATCATCCGGGGAATTCAGAAGGACCTGCGGTAGGTTACGGGGCTTGCATTGCCGGAAAAATGCGGTATAATAGAATGGTTCTAAAATTGGAAGGATCGGAGGCGGTCCCATGGAAATGATGGGAATTGTGTTGCTTGCCTTGGCGGGAGCCTGCGGCATTTGCTGGGAGACCGGGGCGTTTTGCACCCTGGCGGCGGTGTGGAAGCTGCCGCTGCTGACGCTAGGGCTGACCCTGGGGCTGCTGGTCCTGGCATTTGTGTTCCTGTGGGGCTGCTGCGCCCTGGTGGATATGCGCAAGCCCCAGGAGAAGGATAGCCCCTTTTACCGGTGGCTCATTTACCGCTACTGCGGCCTGGCCATGACCATCCTTCAGGTGAAATTCCAGGCCTCCGGCTTTGACCGGGTGCCGAAAAGCGGAAGATTTCTGCTGGTATGCAACCATCTGAGCCTGATGGACCCCCTGATCCTGCACTATTTCTTCCAGAAGAGCCAGCTGGCCTTTATCTCCAAAAAAGAGAACTACAATATGTTCATCATCAACAAGCTGATGTATAAGACCCTGTGTATGTCTCTGGACCGGGAAAATGACCGGGCGGCGCTGCATACCATCAAGCGGGCCATTAGTCTGATTCAGGAGGATATGGCCTCCGTGGGAGTGTTCCCGGAGGGGTATTGCAGCACGGACGGACTGCTGCACCACTTCCGCAACGGTGTGTTCAAGATTGCCCAGCGCACGGGGGTGCCCATTGTGGTCTGCTCCCTGCAAAACACAAAGCCGATCTTCCGCAATGCGCTGCATCTGCGGCGGACGGTGGTCCCCATTCGTCTGGTGCGGGTGATCCAGCCGGAGGAATACGCGGGAATGATGACGGCCCAGATCGCGGAGCTGGTGTATGAGAGCATGGCCTCCAGCCTGCCCGCAGAGCTGGTTGCGCAGGAAGAGGAATAATTTGCCCCCGGTTGCAGCCCTTGGTGCAACCGGGGGACGTTTTTGCCCTTTGGGTGAGACGGCCCGAGACGGCCGCTCAGAAAGGGGAAATGGAACATGAAGGAAACGCATAGGGGGGCTGCGGCATGGATCTGCGGGCGCGGGTGAGCCTCCTGGGAGGCCTGGCAGGCGGGGCGGTGGCTTCGGTCTTCGGCGGCTGGAGCGTGACGCTTACCGTGCTGGTGGGATGTATGGCGGTGGATTACCTCATGGGGCTGCTGGTAGCGGGGATCTTCCACGCCTCTCCCAAATCCTCCGGCGGCGGCCTGGAGAGCCGGGCAGGCTGGAGGGGCTTAGCCAAGAAATGCGGGACGCTGCTGCTTGTGGTGGTTGCCCACTGCGCGGACGTGCTGCTGGGCACCGCGTATATCCGGGACGCCGTGGCCATCGGCTTCTGCGTCAATGAGATGCTGTCCATTCTGGAGAACGCCGGGCGCATGGGACTGCCGGTTCCCAAGGCGCTGAAGAAGGCCGTTGACGCATTAAAGGAGCAAGAGGAAGCGTAAAGCTGACCCGGGAGCGATTTCAATCGCTCCCGGGCATTTTTTTACCCCTTCGGCAGGGTCACGGTAAAGGTCGTTTTCCCGTTTTCGCTGACCACGGAGACCTGCCCCCGGTGGAGCTGGCAGACCTTCTTGACAATGGCAAGGCCAATGCCGTTGCCCTCGGTGGCGTGGGACTCGTCCGCCTGGTAAAATTTGTTGAAAATATGCGCGATACGGTCCGGGGGGATCTCCTTGCCTCCGTTGGAAACGGCGACTGCGATCTTCTGCCCCAGGTCGGTGAGGGCGACTGTGATTTGCCCGCCGGGGGGAGAGAATTTTACGGCGTTGTCCAGAAGGTTGATCCAGACCTGCTTCAGCAGCTCCTCGTTGGCGGAAATGAGCTGCTCGCCGAATTGGAGGTCCAGGTCCAGCTCCTTTGCGGTCCATTTGTCCGCCAGAAGCAGCGCCGCCCCCCGAATTTGCTCGGAGAGGTTGAACTCCGTCACATCCGTGAGGATCGTCTGGTTCTCCACCTTGGTGAGATTCAGAACGTTTGTGGCCATGGCGGACAGGCGCAGGGATTCCTCCTCAATGACCGCCAGATATTCGGCCTGCTGGTCTGCCGTGAGATTCCCCCGGCGCAGAAGCTTGGCAAAGCCCGCAATGGAAACGATAGGCGTCTTGAACTCATGGGAGAAATTGTTGATGAAGTCGGCCCGCAGCACCTCCGTGTGCTCCAGCTCCTCGGCGGCGCGGTTAAAGCTCTGCTCCATGCGCCGGAAGGCTGGGTGCTCTCCGATGGGGCGGCCAAAGTGGAGCCGGGCCGTAAAATCCCCGGCGGCCAGCCGGTCCAGCTGCTCGACTACCCGGTACAGAGGCCGGAGAGAGATCTTTCCGCCCAGGATTGACAGAAGGCAGCCCGTGGCCAGACTGGTGATCAGCACGAACCGCAGAACGTGGTGCAGCTGCACCTGCCCGGCGCTGACGGCAATCACCCCCCAGCGCGCCAGAAGGTAGATCAGCCCAAGGGCCAGCAGCAGGGCGATGGTATTGAGCAGAAAGACAAAACCCATGAGCAGCAGGGTCAGGGCCAGGCGGCCCTTTCGTTTTTCCCGTTTCATACCTTTTTCACCGCCTTATATCCCAGCCCGCGCACGGCCACGATCTCAAATTCCGGCCAGCCCTCAAAGCGCTTACGCAGCCGCCCCACATGGACCGTTACGGTCTCCCATCCGGTTTCGCTGTCCGTGCCCCAGATCTCGTCCATCAGCTGAATGCGGGTAAAGATCTGCCCGGGGTAGGACAGAAGCTTATACAGCAGCATGAACTCCTTCTGAGGCAGGACCTGGGTCTTGCCGCCCCGGGTAACGGTGAAGGAGCTGTAGTCCAGGGTGACCTGGCCGATGACGATCCGCTGCTCGCTGACAATTTTCGCCCGGCGGAGCAGGGCCTTGATCCGCAGAAGCAGGGTCTCTTCGTCAATGGGCTTGGTGATATAGTCGTCCGTTCCCACGAGAAAGCCTTTTTTCTCGTCGGCGGGAAGGTGCTTGGCCGTGACCATAAGAATGGGCAGGGCGCCGTCTATCTCCCGGACCTGGCGGGTGAATTCATAGCCGTCCATTTTCGGCATCATGACATCCAGTACGACAAGGTCGATGTGCTCCCGGTCCAGAATGGCCAGGGCCTCTTCTCCGTCCCCGGCGGTGGATACGGTATAGTTTGCCCCCTCCAGCACGGCCCGCAGGAGCATCCGGGTGTGCTTGTCATCATCGGCAACAAGAATGTGGAACATCATGGACCTCCCGTTTTTTGTTTTCTTTATTGTAATCCGGAGAGGGGCGGCGTGTCAAGGGCGGCTTGCTTCCGGAAAAAATGACCGGAGAGTTTCGTTTCAGTTTAGAAACCTTTGGTAAAATGTCAAAAAAGGTCGAACCAGCGACCAAGTGCAAAGGAGCGGACCCTATGTCGGTAAAATATATCCTTTATAATCCCAACGCCGGCGGCGCGGAGGCGCGGGAGGCCATTGAAAGGCTCCAGGCCTCCTATGACAATACGATTCCCATCAATATCTGCCGGATCACCAGCTATCAGACGTTTTTCTGCGGACTGGAGAAGGACGCCGCAGTGATTCTGTGCGGAGGGGACGGAACGCTGAACCACTTTGTGAACGATACCCGGGGCCTTTCCATTTCCAACGAGATTTACTATTTTCCCACGGGAACGGGAAACGATTTTGCCCGGGATCTGGGGTACGAGCGCTTTGCCCGGCCGGCCTTCCGCGTGGACGAGCAGCTCAAGCGGCTGCCGCAGGTGACGGTGAACGGGGAGACCCGCCTGTTTCTGAACAATGTGGGCTTCGGGATCGATGGCTACTGCTGCGAGGAGGGAGACCGGCTCCGGGAGCAGAACGCCAAGAGCGAAAAGCCCAAGCCGATCAACTATACCCAAATCGCCATTTCCGGCCTGCTGTTCCATTTCCAGCCGAGAAACGCCGTAGTGACCGTAGACGGCCAGAGAAAGACCTATGACCGGGTATGGCTGGCGCCGGTGATGAACGGCCGGTACTACGGCGGCGGCATGATGGCCGCCCCCGGGCAGGACCGGATGAACGCCAAGGGCACGGTGTCGCTGATGGTGTACCACGGCATGGGAAAGCTGCGCGCCCTGGCCATTTTCCCCTCCATCTTCCAGGGCAAGCACGTGGCCCATAAGAAGTATGTGGAGATCCTGGAGGGGAAGGAGATCACCGTAACCTTTGACCGGTCCACGCCCCTGCAAATCGACGGAGAGACCATCCGCGGCGTGACGGCCTATTCCGTTTCTTCTTCTGCGGCCGCTGCAGCTTCGGAGGAAGCGGCGGTATGATCGCGGTCTATCTTCTCCTGGGGCTGCTGGGGCTTATTCTGCTGTATGTGGGGTTTCTCGGCGTCTGCGCCCTGCTGGTGGACCCCCGCAGGGAGTACCGAAAGCACAGCCGGTTTTACCGGGCGCTGTTGAACGGTGCGTCGGCAGAGGCTCTGCGGCTGCTCCGGGTCCGGGTCCATGTCACCGGCCTGGAGAAGCTGCCCCGGGGGCAGCGCCTGCTGTTTGTGGGAAACCACCGCTCCAATTTTGACCCCATTGTCCAGTGGGTGGCCCTGAAGCCCTGGCAGATTGCTTATTTGTCCAAGGCGGAGAACTTCAAAATCCCCATTTTTGGCCGCCTTATCCGAAAATGCTGCTTCCTGTCCATTGACCGGCAGGACCCCAAAAAGGCCATGGAGACCATCCGCACCGCCGCAGAGCTGCTTCAGAGCGGAGAGGTGTCCATCGGCGTTTACCCCGAGGGCACCCGGAGCAAGCAGTGTGTGCTGCTGCCCTTCCACGACGGCGTGTTTCGCATCGCCCAGAAGGCCGGGGCGCCTATTGCCGTCCTGGCCATCCGGGGAACGGAGCGGATCCACAAAAATGTGCTCCGGCGAAAAACGGAGGTTTATCTGGATATTCTAAATGTGATCCCGGCCCAGGAGGCTGCGGCCATGAGCACCCACGCCATCGGCGCGGCCGTGCGGGAGGCGCTGGAGCAGACTCTGGAGGCACATTCAAAATAGAAGGAAGGTACTTGCGATGAAAGAAGTAAAATCCCCAAGAAAACCACTGATCTATTACTATACCATTGTTTTGCTGGCGATCCTCATTTTCAACATGGTGGTTTCCCCTCTGCTCATGAGCGCGCGGGTGCAGGAGGTGGACTACGGCACCTTCATGAAAATGATCGAGGAGAAGAACATCGGCAGCGTGGAGGTGGACGACACCGAGATCGTCTTTACGGACAAGGACAATACCCAAATCTATAAGACCGGCGAGATGAACGACCCCACCCTGACCCAGCGGCTCTATGATTCCGGAGCGAAATTTACCCGGAACATTGAGAAGGGCACCTCGCCCCTGCTGAACTTCTTCCTGACGGTAATCCTCCCCATCCTGATCTTTGTGGGACTGGGGCAGTATATGAGCAAGCGCTTGATCTCCCAGGCCGGCGGCCCTAACGCCATGGCCTTCGGCAAGAGCAACGCCAAGGTCTATGTGCCCTCAACCGACGGAATTCGCTTTTCGGATGTAGCCGGTGAGGATGAGGCCAAGGAGAATCTGGCGGAAATTGTGGATTATCTTCACAATCCCAAGAAATACTCCGATGTGGGCGCGTCCATGCCCAAGGGCGTGCTGCTGGTGGGCCCTCCGGGCACCGGTAAAACCATGCTGGCCAAGGCAGTAGCCGGTGAGGCCGGCGTGCCCTTCTTCTCCATGTCCGGCTCGGAATTTGTGGAAATGTTTGTGGGCATGGGCGCCTCCAAGGTCCGGGACCTGTTCAAGCAGGCCAAGGAGAAGGCCCCCTGCATCGTCTTTATTGATGAGATCGACGCCATTGGCAAGAAGCGGGACGGCCAGCTGGGCGGGAACGACGAGCGGGAGCAGACTCTGAATCAGCTGCTGACCGAGATGGACGGCTTTGAGGGAAACAACGGCGTGATCATCCTGGCCGCCACCAACCGGCCGGAGTCTTTGGATCCGGCCCTGACCCGGCCCGGCCGCTTTGACCGCCGGGTGCCTGTGGAGCTGCCGGACCTGGCGGGGCGGGAGGCCATTTTGAAGGTTCATGCCCGGAAGATCAAGACCTCCGACAATGTGGACTTCCACACCATTGCCCGCATGGCGGCCGGGACCTCCGGCGCGGAGCTGGCTAATATCATCAACGAGGCTGCCCTCCGAGCGGTGCGCAGCGGGCGCACGGTGGTGGAGCAGGCGGACCTGGAGGAGAGCATTGAGGTGGTCCTGGCGGGCTACCAGAAAAAGAACGCCATTATGACCGATGAGGAGAAAAAGGTCGTGGCTTATCATGAGATCGGCCATGCCCTGGTGGCGGCGCTGCAAACGGATTCGGCGCCGGTGCAGAAAATCACCATCATTCCCCGGACCTCCGGCGCGCTGGGCTATACCATGCAGGTGGAGCAGAATGACAAGGTGCTCATGACCAAGGAGGAGATTGAAAACAAGATCGCCACCCTCACCGGCGGCCGGGCGGCGGAGGAGATCGTCTTTCACCAGATCACTACCGGCGCCTCCAACGATATTGAGCAGGCCACAAAGCTGGCCCGGGCCATGGTGACCCGGTACGGCATGACCGACGAATTTGACATGGTGGCCATGGAGACCGTGACCAACCAGTATCAGGGAGGCGACACCTCCCTGAGCTGCTCCGCCGAGACCCAGAAGGAGATCGACCGGAAGGTCGTGGCGACGGTCAAGGCGCAGCATGAAAAGGCCCGGGGACTTCTGGAGGCCCACCGGGAGCTGCTGGACGAGCTGGCAAATTACCTGTATGAGCGCGAGACCATTACGGGCAAGGAATTTATGGATATTCTGCATGGAAAGGATGGCGCTGCGGTATGAGAAGAGAGGGACGCTTTGGCTGGGGCGGGCTGTTTGTGGGCCTGTTGCTGATTGTTCTGGGCGTATTTACTCTGGTACGCCCGGAGGGGATGCTCACCGGTGCCGTGGTGATCTACGGCCTGATCGCGATCGCCATGGGCATCGAGGATATTGTGGTCTATGTGCGGACCGCCCGGTTTACCGGATTCGGGCCCATGCTGTCTCTGATCTCCGGGATTCTCAGCGTTATGTGCGGCGTGATGCTCCTGTCCGACCCCAATGTGGGCAAATGGGCGCTGACCATTTTGCTGCCGGTGTGGTTCATTGCCCACTGCATTTCGGGGTTGACCCGGATGAACCTGGTCTGGCTGATCGGGAACCGGTTTTACTACTATTTCTCTCTGATTCTGAATATTTTGGGGCTTGTTCTTGGGTTTCTGATGCTATTCAGCCCGGCGCTGTCCTTCCTGACGCTGCGGATCATCAGCTATCTGGTGGGCATTTACCTGATCTTGTTTGGCTGCGAGAGCGTGGTGGCCGCCTTTGCCCGGCGGCATACGGATTGGTAGAGACCGGCCGATCGGGAATTAAAAAGAGGGGCAAGCCGAGCAGGCTTGCCCCTCTGATTCATTTGTAGAAAGAAAAATCCCGAACGCAGAAGCGTTCGGGATTGGTGGGGGAAGGTGGATTCGAACCACCGAAGCGATAAGCAGCAGATTTACAGTCTGTCCCCTTTGGCCACTCGGGAATTCCCCCCTATGCACTTGATTCTGTGGAGCCGGTAGACGGACTCGAACCCCCGACCTGCTGATTACAAATCAGCTGCTCTACCAGCTGAGCTATACCGGCAATCGGGCCGCTGAAGCCGACGCCTCAAACAGAACGCGTTTATTATACCGACCTTTTCTGCAAATGTCAAGAACTATTTTCGCGAAATCCGAAAAAATTCGCGATGTGCCGTATGGCGGGCAGCGCCCCGGAGCCGTCAGCTCCGGGAGCACTTTTCCGCGTCTATGGCCAGGACAAACATCAGCGCGCACAGGGCGTCCTGGGGCCGGACCACGTCGATGACGTAGGTGTCCGTCCAGTGAAACAGCTCCTTGGAGATTACCGCCACAGGCTGCCCGGCGGCGTCCGAGATGGTGTAGTCCCACTCGGTCCAGGTGCCGCTGATCTGCCAGCCGTTGCAGTCGATGTCATACCGGGGGCGGAACAGGGTGAATTCTTTGCGGATGCACCCGATGTACCGGGGACCCAGATAGAGCTCAAATTGGGGCAGGAGGGTCAGGACCCGCTCCTTGACGGTCCCGACCTCCTGACCGGCGGGGTCGAAAATCTTCAGACAGTGCCCCCAGGAGAGCTGCCCCCGGACGGTATACAGGACCGCCCCGGCGTCGTTATAAATGTCGTAGCTGTCAAACCAGGAAAACATCCGCTGCTTGAACAGAAGCCGCATGGTGGGCCTCCTTTCTTATTTGCGCCGCTTCAGCTGCCAGATCCGGTTAACCTTGCCCAGAAGCAGGTCCAGCAGGAAGAAGGTGAGATTGGCCAAGGCTAGGGTCAGGATCAGAAGGACCGGCGCGGTCTGCCGCAGCTCCGCCTCCACGGACTCCAGCCCCAGCACAAAAATCAAGACCACATAGGCAAGGGCGGCTGCTGCGTTGAAGAAGAGGGCTTTTCCCAGAATCCGAAGGCCCTTCGGCCGGATTCGGGCAAAGACACGGCGCAGGATGGGGTAATACCCCAGGAACAGGAAGAGCACCGCCGCCTCCCGGTCCGGGCACAGCAGGCAGCTGAGCACGGCCACGGCTCCAAACCAGGCCCAAGCAATGCGCCCGCCGCATTCCTCCAGCACGGGCACCAGGGCCAGGCAGGCCAGGGCCGGACAGCAGAAGGTGGCCATGGGGATCAGCCCGCCCAGGGCCATCACCCCGACGGCCAGCGCCGCCATCACGCCCCCCAGAGCCATCTGCCGGGCGGGGCGGGAGGTCTGGCCCGCCATCAGCGGTTGGCCTGAAGCAGGGCGTATTTAATATCCCACAGCTTCTGAGACAGGTCTACATAATAGGTGTGCGGATTGTCGAAGCGCTTGACCTCATCCCACAGGGTATCCACCTGCCGGGCGCAGTAGGCGCGGATCTGCTCCAGACTGGGCTTCTCATAAACCAGCTCGCCCCCCTGGAAAATGGGAACCAGAAGCGGCTTGGCGGTAAAATTGTATACGGTCTTGCGCTTCCAGGTGGCGGCGGGGTCGAAGATCTCCAGGTCCTGGCTGTCGTCTACCACCTCGTCATAGACGCACAGATAGTCTGCAATGGCCTTGCCGGTGTCGTTGCCATACAGGCGGTAGACCTTTTTGAAGTGAGGATTGGTGATCTTTGCCACGTTTTCGGAGATTTTGATTTTGGGGATGATGTTTCCGCTCTCGTCCTCCACTGCGGCCAGCTTATACACATTGCCGAACACCGGCTCGGACCGGGCGGTAATGAGCCGCTCGCCTACGCCGAACA
The DNA here is from genome assembly GCA_934565775.1 of uncultured Oscillospiraceae bacterium. GTDB lineage: Bacteria > Bacillota > Clostridia > Oscillospirales > Oscillospiraceae > Faecousia. The sequence goes on along the minus strand of CAKTIN010000027.1, from coordinate 8,204 downwards.
GATCGATCTGCGCCCCCTGGTGCAGCAGGTCCTGGATCAGATACTCATCCAGGGCGTTGGACACGGAGATCTTGCACTCGGTCCAGCCTGCGTCGTCCAGCATCTTCCGGGCCTTCTTGGTGAGGTAGGTCATATCTCCGGAGTCCAGGCGGATGCCGCACTTGGTGATGCCCAGGGGCTTCAGGACCTCGTTAAAGGCCCGGATGGCGTTGGGCACGCCGGATTTCAGGGTGTTGTAGGTGTCCACCAGAAGAGTTGCGTTCTGGGGATAGATCTGGCAGTAGGTTTTGAAGGCCTCATACTCGCTGTCAAACATCTGCACCCAGGCGTGGGCCATGGTGCCCCCGGCGGGGACGCCGTAGAGCTGGTCGGAGATGGTGCAGGCGGTGCCGTGGCAGCCGCCGATATAGGCGGCCCGGGCGCCCAGAATGGCGGCGTCGGCCCCCTGGGCCCGGCGGGAGCCGAACTCCAGGACCACCCGGCCCTCCGCCGCGCGGATAACCCGGTTGGCCTTGGTGGCGATCAGGCTCTGGTGATTCAGGATCAGCAGCAGATAGGTCTCCACCAGCTGGGCCTCAATGGCCGGAGCCCGCACGGTCAGAATGGGCTCGTTGGGGAAGATCGGCGTGCCCTCGGGCACGGCCCAGATGTCGCCGGAAAAATGGAAGTGCTCCAGATAGGACAAAAAGTCCTCGGAAAACAGGTTCCGCCCCCGGAGATAGGCAAGATCCTCCGCAGAAAAATGGAGGGACTGGATGTAGTCGATGATCTGCTCCAGGCCCGCGGCAATGGCGAAGCCGCCCCCGTCCGGGCATTTCCGGAAGAATACATCAAAGTAGCAGATCTTTTCTTGATAGCCCTTTTCAAAGTAGCCGTTGCCCATGGTCAGCTCATAAAAGTCGCAGAGCATGGTCATGTTGCGCTGATCGTTTCCAATCATAGGTGCACCTCTTATCCCGGCATCCGGTGGGCGGAGGCCGATAATCTTAGTGAGATTATAGCCTTTTTTCCGGAAAAATGCAACTCCTTTTCGCGGAGGCCTATGGGCCGGACCCATTGCAATGGGCCGCGCGGCGTGATAGAATAGAGAAAAAATGCAGGAGGCGCTTATGCTGCCGGAAGAATTTTTGCTGCGGATGCAGAAACAGCTGGGGGAGGAGTACCCGGCCTTTTTAGCCGCCTATGAGCGGCCCCGCGCCCCGGGGCTCCGGCGGAACCCGCTGAAGGGGGCGCAGGCGGCTCTGCCCTTCCGGCTGGAGCCGGTGCCCTGGGTGGAGGACGGATTTTATTATGACCCGGCCCAGCGGCCGGGGCTCCATCCCTGGCATGAGGCGGGGCTGTACTATTTGCAGGAGCCCAGCGCCATGGCCCCTGCGCCGCTGCTGGGGGTGCGCCCCGGGGAGCGGGTGCTGGACCTGTGCGCCGCCCCCGGGGGAAAAAGCACCCAGCTGGCCGGGGCCATGGCGGGCCGGGGGCTGCTGGTGTGCAACGAGTATTCCCCCAAGCGGGCAAAGATCCTGGCCCGGAATCTCGAGCGGCTGGGGGTCGCCAACGCCCTGGTGCTCAACGAGACGCCCGCCCGGCTGGCGGAGCGCTTTCCCGGCTATTTTGACAAAATTTTGGTGGACGCCCCCTGCTCCGGGGAGGGGATGTTCCGCAAGGAAGAGGCGGCGGTGACGGACTGGAGCCCGGAGACCGTGGCCATGTGCGCCCAGCGGCAGCTGGAGATCCTGCAGTGCGCCGGGCGGATGCTGCGTCCCGGGGGGCGGCTGGTGTATTCCACCTGTACCTTTGCCCCGGCGGAGAACGAGGGGACGATCAGCCGATTCCTGGAGCAGGCGCCGGAATTCGCCCTGCTGCCTGTCTCCGGGCCGGGCTTTGCCCCAGGAAGCGGGCGCCTGGTGGAGCACCCGGCGGAGCACTTGGAAAACACCGCCCGGCTCTGGCCCCAGAGGCTGCGGGGAGAGGGGCATTTTGCCGCCCTCCTGGAGCGGCTGGGGGGCGAGCCCGGCAGAGGGGAGGCGTGCGCCGGGGCGCAGCTGCCCAAGCAGTGGGAGGCCTTCGCCCGGGAGCTGGGAATCTCCCTGCCGGAGGGCAAGGCGGTCGCCTTCGGGACCGGCCTGTACTGGGCTCCGCCGGAGCTGCCGGAGCTGCGGGGGCTGAAGATCCTGCGGCCGGGGCTGGAGCTGGGCAGCGTCCAGAAGGGACGCCTGGACCCGGCCCATGGCCTGGCGCTGTGGCTGAAGGGGGCGGCCAGCCAGGCGGATTTCCCGGCGGATGGGCCGGAGATCGTCGCTTACCTCCGGGGGCAGACCCTCCCGTTTGCCGGGAAGGGGTGGACTCTGGTCCTGGCGGGGGGCTATAGCCTGGGCTGGGGCAAGGCCTCCGACGGGGTGCTGAAAAACCACTATCCCAAGGGCCTGCGGCGTTTTTAGCGGGAATTTCCCGGGAAATCCCCGGGGGATGCACATTTTTCTTTACAGACGGCGGCTTTTGTGCTATAGTGTACTTTGGCTTAGGGCGGGCGCAGTTTTTTGCGCCCTTTTCCTGGGAAAATCGCTTTTTAGGATGTGTTTGCGCATGCTACAGTATAAAATCAACGGCGGCCGCCCCCTGGAGGGGACGGTTCTGGTCAGCGGTGCAAAGAACGCGGCTGTGGCCATTATTCCGGCGACGCTGCTGGTCAAGGGCCCCTGCGTGATCGAGAACGTGCCGGATATTTCCGACGTGCGGCTGCTGCTGAGAATTCTGGAGAGCATGGGCGCCTCGGTCCGGCACCTGGACCGCAGTACGGTGGAGATCGACTGCACGGACGCGGCCTGCGTAGAGCCGAATCCGGAGCTGGTGCGGGAGATCCGGGCCTCCTATTACCTGATCGGCGCCCAGCTGGGGCGCTTTGGCCGGTCCCATGTGGCCATGCCCGGCGGCTGCGCCTTTGCGACCCGCCCCATCGATCAGCATATCAAGGGCTTCCGGGTCCTGGGCGCGGAGGTGGAGACTACCGAGGACTCCATTTCTGCGCAGGCCCAGGGGGAGCTGGCCGGCGGCCGGGTGAGCCTGGACGTGGTAAGCGTAGGGGCGACCATCAATATTATGATTGCCGCCGTGCTGACGCCGGGGCAGACCATCATTGAAAACGCCGCGAAGGAGCCCCACATTGTGGACCTGGCGAACTTCCTGAATGCCATGGGCGCGAAGATTTTCGGTGCAGGCACGGATATGATCAAAATTCGCGGAGTCAAGAGCCTTCATGGCGGCCTGTATTCCATCATCCCCGATCAGATCGAGGCGGGGACCTATATGGCGGCGGCCGCTGCCACCGGGGGAAACGTTCTGGTGCAGAATGTGATTCCCAAGCATATGGACTGCATCAGCTCCAAGCTCCGGGAGATGGGCGCGCGGGTCATTGAATTTGACGATGCCATCCGGGTGCAGGCCACCAAGCGCCTGCGCTGGGCTACGGTCAAGACACTGCCGTACCCCGGCTTCCCCACGGATATGCAGAGCCAGATCTGCGTGTGCATGGCTCTGGCGGAGGGGGTCAGCCGCATTACGGAGAGCATTTATGCCACCCGCTTCGGCTACTGCGAGGAGCTCCGCGCCATGGGCGCGGACATCCAGGTCAACGGGGAGACGGCGGTCATCCGGGGCGTGAGCGGCCTGAGGGGGGCCAGAGTGACGGCGCCGGACCTGCGGGCGGGCGCGGCCCTGGTCATTGCCGGTCTGGCGGCCCAGGGGGAGACCGTGGTGGAGCAGATCCAGTACATTGAGCGGGGCTACGAGCGGATCGTGGAAAAGCTCACGGCCCTGGGCGCGGAGATCCAGCGCCTGGAAACGACGGATTAAAGAATCTATTATGCTGCAAGCCGGATTCCGGCTTGCAGCATTTAAGCGAAACGAAGAAAGAGAGAATTACCTTATGAAAGCATTTTTGCGGCGGCTGCTGACGGACTGCGCCGTGGTTGGCGTGGCGGCTCTGGCTGCGCTGAATTATACTCTGTTTGTGTTCCCCAACAGCTTTGCCCCCTCCGGCCTGAATGGCCTGATGACCATGGTGCAGTATGTGTTTCATTTCTCCATGGGCTATCTGTCTTTGCTTTTAAATGTGCCTCTGGCGCTGCTGGCCTTCCGGTTTGTGAACCGGCGCCTGGCGGTGCGGAGCCTGCTGTATGCCGTGGCCTTTTCCCTGATGCTCCTGGTGTTTCAGCGGCTGCCTATGGACCGCTTCGCCTATGACACGGACAACGGCACCAGCACCATTCTGGGGCCCATGGTGGCCGGCATTATCAACGGCTTCTGCTACTGCTCCACCATGCGGATGGGCGGCACCACCGGAGGGACGGATTTCATTGCCGCGCTGATCCACAAGCGGGCGCCGGAGCTGAACTTTCTGAAGGTGACCTTTGTAATCAACGTGATCGTGGCGGTGTTGTCCTATTTTGTCTATGGCTACAAGCTGGAGCCGGTGATCCTGTGCATCATTTACAGCTTTCTGACCACCACCGTCAGCGACACCATGCTGCGCTCCGGGAAATCTGCGGTGCGCTTTGAGATCGTGACGGATTCCTCCGAGGAGATTGCCAAGGAGATCATCCATAAGCTGCATCACTCCACCACCCTGGTCCACGGGACGGGAATGTACTCCGGTCAGGAGCACAGCGTCCTGATCTGCATCGTGAACCGGCGGCAGGTGGTGGAGCTGCAAAATATCATTCGCCGCTACCCCGGGACCTTTGCCTGCATGAGCCAGGTGAGTGAGGTGGTGGGTAACTTCAAGCACATTCAAAAAAACGGCCAGGCGAAGAATAATCTATTTGACACGGACCCCGATAAGAGTGTATAATAGATGCAATTTTTATTAGGAGGTTGTCCCCAATGGCTCATTATTGCAACGAACCCTCTCATACCTTCAGCGAGTACCTGCTCATTCCCGGTTATACCTCCGAGGCGTGTGTGCCGGGCAATGTGTCCCTGCGCACGCCGCTGGTCAAGTACCGCAAGGGTGTGGAGGAGCCTGCGATTACCCTGAATATTCCCCTGACGTCCGCGATTATGCAGTCCGTCTCCGATGATACCATGGGCATTGCCCTGGCCAGAGAAGGCGGTCTGTCTTTTATCTATGGCTCCCAGTCCATTGAGACGGAGGCCGCGATGGTCTACAAGGTGAAGAATCACAAGGCCGGCTTTGTGGTTTCCGCCTCCAACCTGACGCCGGACAGCACCCTGGCGGACGTTCTGGCCCTGAAGGAAAAGAACGGCTTCTCCACGGTGGCCATTACCGACGACGGCACGGCCAACGGCAAGCTCCTGGGGATCGTTTCCAGCCGGGACTATCGGGTCTCCCGGATGTCCCCCGCCGACAAGGTCAAGACCTTTATGACCCCCCGGGAGAAGCTGGTCACCGCTCCGGCGGAGACGACGCTGAAGGAGGCCAACGACATTATCTGGGAGCATAAGCTGAACTCCCTGCCCATTGTGGACGAGCAGGGCCATCTGCTGCATTTCGTGTTCCGGAAGGACTATGCCCAGCATAAGGACCATCCCCTGGAGCTGCTGGATGGGGACAAGCGGCTGCTGGTGGGCGCGGGCATCAACACCCGGGACTATGAGACCCGGATTCCCGCCCTGCTGGAGGCGGGAGCGGACGTGCTGTGCATTGACTCCTCCGAGGGCTATTCCTGCTGGCAGAAAAAGACTCTCCAGTGGGTCCGGCAGACCTATGGCGACAAGGTGAAGATCGGCGCGGGCAACGTGGTAGACCGGGACGGGTTCCTATTCCTGGCGGAGGCCGGGGCGGACTTTGTGAAGGTCGGCATCGGCGGCGGCTCCATCTGCATCACCCGGGAGACCAAGGGCATCGGCCGGGGCCAGGCGACGGCGCTGATCGAGGTGGCCGCAGCCCGGGATGAGTATTTTGAAAAGACCGGCGTCTATGTGCCCATCTGCTCTGACGGCGGCATTGTTCACGATTATCATATGACCCTGGCCCTGGCCATGGGCGCGGATTTCCTGATGCTGGGCCGGTACTTTGCCCGGTTTGACGAGAGCCCCACCAATAAGGTTATGGTCAACGGCGCGTACATGAAGGAGTACTGGGGCGAGGGGACAACCCGGGCCCGGAACTGGCAGCGCTATGACCTGGGCGGCTCCTCGAAACTCAGCTTTGAGGAGGGCGTGGATTCCTATGTGACCTACGCCGGCGCCCTGCGGGACAACGTGGAGGCCAGCCTGTATAAGATGAAGAGCACCATGTGCAACTGCGGCGTGATCAATATTGCGGATCTGCACCGGGACGCGAAGCTCACGCTGGTGTCCGCGACCTCTATTGTGGAGGGCGGGTATCACGATGTGACCCTCCATGTGACCGGCAGCGGAAAGTAAAAAGAAATTCTATAGCCCCGGCTTTTGCCAAGGCCCCCGGCTTGGGGACCCGGCAAGGGCCGGGGCTTTTTTGCCTTGACAAAACGCGGAAGAGGGTGTATTATAGTCGCCGATATATATTGCGGAATATATATCAGAAAGGATGAGACCATGGCCCCGAAGAATAAGTTTACCCGGGAAGAGATGACGGATGCGGCGCTCCGCCTGGTCCGGGAGAAAGGAATGGACGCGCTGACCGCGAAATCTCTGGCGCGGGAACTTGGCGTCTCCACTCAGCCGGTCTTTACCTGCTTCAGAACTATGGAGGAGCTGAAGCGTGCGGTACGGGGCGCAGCGGAGGAGGCCTATGAGGCCTATATCCAGCGGGGGCTCCGGTCGGAGTGGCCCTTCTTTGGAGTTGGCGTGGAGTATCTCCGCTTCGTGAAGGAGAATCCCACGCTGTACCGCCTGCTGTTTCTCACGCCGGAGGAGGGCGGCAGCGCCATTGCGGCCATGACCCGCACCCTGACTATGGTCCGGGACTCCCTGGTGCGGGTCTACCGGATCACCCCCCAGGAGGCAGAGATGTACTTCCGGGATATGTGGCTGACGGTGCACGGTATGGCGACGCTGATCGTAACGGGGGACTGCCCCTACTCGGACCGGGAACTGGGGGAGATCCTGACGGGCATGAGCCTGGGCATCTGCAAGGCCATCAAGGAGGTACCGGGCTTTGCGGCAGGGAAGTATGACCGAGACATGGAGTTTCAAAAGCTAATGGAAAAAACCAGTGAGAATTGCTAAGGCAAGGAGGAAAAGAAATGCTGGAAATTCAACATTTGACCAAGACTTACGGGGAGAAGAAGGCGGTGGACGACCTGAGTCTGCACATCGCCCCCGGGGAGATTTACGGCTTTATTGGGCACAACGGCGCAGGCAAGACCACGACGCTGAAGTCTGTGGTGGGGATTTTGCAGTTTGACGCGGGAGAGATCCGCATTGACGGCACCTCCATTCGGGAGGATCCCCTGGGCTGCAAGCGGAAGCTTGCCTACATCCCGGATAACCCGGATCTGTACGAATTTATGTCCGGGATCCAGTATCTGAACTTTGTTGCGGATATTTTTGGCGTGAGCCCGGCGGACCGCAAGGCCCGGATCCGGACCTATGGGGACCTGTTTGAGCTGACCCAGGATCTGGCGCAGCCCATTGCCTCCTATTCCCATGGCATGAAGCAGAAGCTGGCAATTATTGCCGCGTGGCTCCATGCGCCGAAGCTGATTATTATGGATGAGCCCTTCGTGGGCCTGGACCCCAAGGCATCCCACCTGCTCAAGGGCATGATGCGGGAGGTCTGCGACCAGGGCGGCGCAATCTTCTTCTCCACCCATGTGCTGGAGGTGGCGGAAAAGCTCTGCGACAAGGTCGCCATTATCAAGAGCGGCAAGCTGATCCGGTCCGGCACCATGGAGGAGGTCAAGGGAGACGATTCGCTGGAGGACGTGTTCCTGGAGCTGGAGGATGATACGGTATGCTGAGTTTGCTGGTGCGCAAGCAGCTGACGGAGATTTTCCGCAGCTACTTCTATAATCCCAAGACAAACAAGAAGCGCTCTAAGGGTGCGATCGCCGCCTATATCATCCTGTTTGCCCTGCTGATGGTGGGGCTGCTGGGCGGTATGTTTGCCTTCCTGGCCTATTCTATCTGCGGGCCGTTCCTGGCGGTGGGAATGGACTGGCTGTACTTCGCGCTGATGACGCTGATCGCGGTGCTGCTGGGGACCTTCGGCAGCGTATTCAATACCTTCTCCGGCCTGTATCTGGCCAAGGATAACGACCTGCTGC
>CAKTIN010000026.1 GCA_934565775.1 uncultured Oscillospiraceae bacterium | reverse complement strand
ATTTGTTCGTTACTGTCCAAATTGCAGCAAAGCCCCAGCTTTCGCGCACTGAAAGCCGGGGTTCTTTGACAGTCTGACTCCCGCTTTCGGAAAGCGAAAGCGGGAGCTTTTGGCACGCCGGCCACCGGCCGGGACGGTGGGTATAATTATTTATGATATTTGCTGCCGGCCTGGATGCTCTCGGCGCGGTACAGCTGCTCCAGGACCATCACCCGGGCCAGATGGTGGGGGAAGGTCATTTTCCCCATGGACAGCCGCAGGTCCGCCCGGGCCTTCACCGCCGGGTCCATGCCGAAGGAGGAGCCGATGAGGAAGCAGGCCCCGCTTTTTCCGGAGAGCTTCACCTGCCCCAGGGTCTTGGCCAGCTCCTCCGAGGAGAGCTCCCGTCCCTCCGGGGTCAGGACGCAGAACCAGGCCCCCTTGGGGATCTGGGCGAAAATGGTCTCCGCCTCCTTCTTGAGCCCCCCGGCGATCTGGGCCGGGGAGGGGTCCTCCGGCAGGCGGCACTCCGGCAGCTCCACCAGCCGGAAGGCGCAGTAGCCCCGCATCCGCTTTTCGTACTCCGCCGCCGCAGCGAGATAGAAGGGCTCCTTCAGCTTGCCCATGGCAAGCAGGGTGATCTCAAACATTACCGCAGGAAGCCGTCCAGGATCTTCTGCTCCGCCTCCTGGGCGGTGAGCCCCAGGGTCATGAGCTTGAGGATCTGGTCCCCGGCGATCTTGCCGATGGCGGCCTCGTGGATGAGGCTGGCGTCCACATGGTTGCAGGTAATGGCGGGAATGGCCTGCACCCGGGCGGAGCCCATAATGATCGCGTCGCACTGGACATGGCCGAAGCAGGGGCCGTTGCCCTCCACCCGGGGATAGAACACCTGGCTGGACCGGTCCTGAGCCACGGACCGGGAGATCACCTGGGTCCGGGCGTTCTCCCCGTTGAGATAGACCTCCATCTCCGAGACGGCCTTCTGGTCCCCGTGGGTCAGGAGCTTCTCCTGGATGACGATCTCCGAATCCTTGCCCTTGAGCACGGCCTTGGTAAAGCGCTTGGTGTCGTCCACCCCCCGGATCTGGGAGGTCTCCAGGGTCACCCGGGCCCCCTGCTCCAGGTAAAGGATGGTCTGGGGGTTCAGAATGCGCTTGCCCGCGCCCTCCCCCTCGCCGTAGTGCTTTTCGATATAGCGGACCTGGGCGTTTTTGCCCACATAGAAGGTATGGATGCCGTCGTGCTGGGAGTCGCAGTCGCCGCAGTTGTGGATGCCGCAGCCCGCCACAATGGTCACGTCCGCCCCCTCCCCCACGAAGAAGTCGTTGTACACCATATCCCGGAAGCCCGACTGGGTGAGCACCACGGGGATATGGACGCTCTCGTCCTTGGTGCCGGGATCGATGAAAATGTCGATGCCGTCCTTATCCTGCTTGCTCTCGATGCGGATATGGGGGGAGTTAGACCGGTAGGCCTTCTTCCCGTCGGTGCGGATGTTCACCGCGCCCTGGGGGATGGCGGCCATGTCCGCCACCTCCTGCAAAATATGCTTCTGGATCTCATTGAGCACAGCCGTTCACCTCCAAACGCTCGCAGCCGGACTGGGTCTGGCCCATGAGCACGGGATAGACCTCCTCCACGGAGCCCTGGGCGGCGATCCGCCCCCCTGCCACCAGCAGAATCTCATCGGCCAGGCGGATAATCCGCTCCTGGTGGGAGATGATGAGAATGGTGGCCTCTTTTTTGTCGTGAATCTCCCGGAAGGTCTCCGTCAGCCGGGAGAAGCTCCACAGGTCAATGCCCGCCTCGGGCTCGTCGAAGATCATGAGCCCGCTTTTCCGGGCCAGAATGGTGGCAATCTCAATGCGCTTGACCTCCCCGCCGGAGAGGCTGGCGTCCACATCCCGCTCCAGGTAATCCCGGGCGCAGAGCCCCACCCGGTTGAGATAGTCGCAGGCCGCAGAGGTGGACAGGGGCGCTCCCGCCGCCACATCCAGCAGGTCCCGGACCCGGAGACCCTTGAACCGGGGCGGCTGCTGGAAGCCGTAGCTGATCCCCAGCCGGGCCCGGTCGGAAATGGGCAGGTCCGTGATCTCCTGCCCGGCCCAGAAGATTTTCCCCGCCGTGGGGCGGTTGATGCCCATAATGGTCTTAGCCAGGGTGGTCTTTCCGCCGCCGTTGGGGCCGGTGATCACCACGAATTTCTTGTCCGGTATGGTCAGGCTCACATCCCGCAGGATCTCCCGCCGCCCGGCGCTGTCCGGGACCTGGTAGGACAGGTGTTGAATTTCCAGCATAGCGCTTCCTCGCTTTTTCTCATTTTGACCGCAAAGTTGTCAATTTCTGCCCCTACTATACCATAGCTTTCTGAAAAATGCAATGGCGGGGGCCCAGGCGCCCGGGGCGGAAAAGCAGGAATACTCCTGACCCGGCGTCAGCTGGGAGCCCATGGCCGAGGCCAGACCGCTCACGGTCACGAATTCATACCCCCGGCCCAGGAGGGCGTCCACGATCTCCAGGGCCGCGTCCACGGAGGAGTCGGACATATCGTGCAGGAGGATCACATCCCCGGACCGGGTCTGGCTGAGCACCCGCCGGACCACGGCCTGCCGGTCGTGGGTCGCCCAGTCCTTAGGGTCCACGGACCACTGGATCACGCACAGCCCCAGCTCTCCCGCCGCCCGGCGCACGGCCTGGGTGACCTTGCCCCCGGGCGGGCGGAGCAGGGTCGCCTCCACCCCGGCGCAGGTCCGAAGCAATTGCCCCGTCCGGGTGAGCTCCTGCCGGAGGGTCTCCGGGTCCATGGCGGCCATATTGTCGTGGCTGTAGCCGTGGAGGCCCAGCTCGTGCCCCGCCTCCGCCATCTCCCGGGCCAGGTCCCCATAGGTCTCCAGGCGGTAGCCGCAGAGGAAAAAGGTCGCCCGGACCTCCCGCTCCGCCAGCCCCGCCAGAAGCCGCCGGGTAAACCGGCCGGAGGGGCCGTCGTCAAAGGTCAGGGCCACATAGCCCCGCTCCGCGCCCCGGACCGCCCCCGGAGACAGAAGGGCCAGGGCCAGAAGCAGGGCCAGACAGCGGCGAAATTTCATAAGCGTCTCTCCTTTGGTTGACGAAAAACCGATTTCCGAGTATGATAAAGGGGAATCGGCGGGGACCCGGCGGGTTCGCCGGGCCCCTGCACTCTGGACTTTAGTTTGCGCAAAGGAGGCGGGGTTATGCCCGAGATTTTGTGCCCGGTCTGCGGCGAGACGCTGCACCGGCAGGCCCGGCAGCTTCTGTGCCCCGGGGGGCACAGCTTCGACCTGGCCCGGCAGGGCTATGTGAACCTGCTCACCGTGGAGCAGAAGCACTCCCTCCACCCCGGGGACACCCGGGAGCAGGTGGCCGCCCGGCGGGCCTTCCTGTCCGGGGGCTTTTACCGGCCCATTGCCGAGACGCTCTGCGGCCTGGCCCGGGAATTCGCCCCGGCGGCCGGGGAGCTGCTGGACGTGGGCTGCGGCGAGGGCTATTACAGCGCCCAGGTGGCCGCCGCTCTGGGCTGCGGCCTCACCGGGGTGGACATTGCCAAGGACGCCGTGCGCTATGCCGCCGGGCAGTATAAATCCGCCGCCTGGCTTTGCGCCACCGCCGCCCATCTGCCCTTTCCCCCGGCGTCCTTCGGGCTGGTGCTGAGCCTGTTCGCCCTGGCGGTCCCCGGGGAGTTTGCCCGGGTCCTTCGCCCGGAGGGGGTCTATATCGAGGCCGTAGCCGCCCCGGACCACCTGCTGGGGCTGAAGGAGATCATCTATCCCCAGGTCCAGATCAAGGAAAAGGACTCCGCCCCCCGGCTGCCGGGCTTCCGCCTGGAGGCGGTGCGGCCGCTGTCCTTCTCCTTTACCGCAGAGGGGCAGCAGGTGCAGAATCTGCTGGCCATGACCCCCCACTACTGGCGAATCTCCAAGGCGGGAGCCGCTGCTCTGGCAGCGACTCCGGCCCTCCGGGACCGGGCCAGCGTGATTTTTTACATTTACAGAAAGGAACCATCCCATGGGACAGGAAATTGAATTCAAATACCGGCTGCCCCGGGAGGCGCTGCCCCGCTTAAAGCAGGAGCTGGGCCCCTGGGAGCCGATCGAAATGGAGACGACCTATTATGACACCCCCGCCCGGGCCTTTGCCGCCCGGCGGTGGACCCTGCGCACCCGGCGGGAGAACGGGCGGCAGGTCGCCACCCTCAAGACCCCCGGAGACGGGCTGGTCCGGGGGGAGTGGGAGCTGGAGGCGGCGGGGATCGAGGCCGCCCTCCCGGCGCTGCTGGCCCTGGGGGCCCCGGCGGAGCTGGAGGCTCTCTGCGCCCAGGGGCTGGAGCCTGTGTGCGGCGCCCGGTTCACCCGGCTATGCCATCTGGTCCAGGCTGCCCCCGGCTGCCGGGTGGAGCTGGCCCTGGACTGCGGCGTGGTCGCCGCCGGGGCGCGTTCCGCCCCCCTGTGCGAGCTGGAGGCGGAGCTGAAGGAGGGCCCCGTGGAGGCGGCCCGGGCCTACAGCCAGGCGCTGGCCCGGCGGTATGGGCTGGAGCCGGAGCCCTTGTCCAAATTTGAGCGGGCCCACGCCCTGGAGGACCGCCATGAGTGAGCTGCTGGACCGGTATGACCGGCTTGTGATTTTTGACACGGAGACCACCGGCCTTTTTTACGATAAGGATGAGATTATCGAATTTTCTGCCGCAGTTCTGGAGCGGGGACCGGCGGGGGCGGAGATCACCCGGGAGTATGACGAGCTCATTGCCCTGTCCCCCGGGCGGATGGTGCCGCCTCAGATCCAGTCCCTGACGGGGATCACCACCGACGACCTGCGGGAGCGGGGGATTCCCAAGACCCGGGCCTGCCGGGACATTGCGGAGCTGTTCCGGGGGGAGCGGACCCTGCTGCTGGCCTACAACGCCCATTTTGACCTGAGCTTTTTGTATTATGCCCTGCGCCGAGACGGCGATCCCGCCATTCTCCGGGGAAAGGACAAGCTGGACCTGCTGACGGTGTACAAGGACCGGCGCAGCTATCCCCACAAGCTGAGAAACGCCATTGAAAGCTACGGCCTCCAGGACCGGGTGCAGAATTCCCACAGGGCCATTGACGATGTGAAGGCCACGGCGGCGGTGCTCCAGGCTATGGAGGCGGAAAAGGCGGACTTGCAGAATTATGTCAACTTGTTCGGGTACAATCCCAAATATGGAATCCAGGGGCGGCCCATCGGCTCCGTGACCTACAAGCCCCAGCCCTATGACCCGCCCCGCCCGCTGTACGAGCTGTAAGGCGGTCCCCGGCCGATAAAAGAGAGCGCTTGCCACCGGCAAGCGCTCTTTTTTGCTGAAAGGTTCGGAAATTTCAGAGCGCCAAAGGCTCCCTTGTGCAAAGGGAGCTGTCAGCCGCAGGCTGACTGAGGAATTGAAAGCGAACCTACCTTGAGAAGATTCGCAATCGTGGGCTTTCCCGTTTTGTATCAGCCGCCGGCCGCGGGGTCAGCGGGGGCGGCGGTCCGAGAACAGCTCCCGGAGCAGACGGGAATTCTCCTGGAACCAGGGGCTCTCCTGAAGCTGGCGGACGCTGCCGTCCACGGACCGGTAAACCTGCTGAGACAGATCCTTGATACTGCCCAGGGCCTCCAGAGACCCGGCGGTTCCCTTGAGCAGCGCCTCGCTCAGAGCCCGGTGCGGGGGATACAGCCCGGCCTTATACCGCTCCAGGACCACCTCATACCGGCGGCAGGCGCTGGCCACGGCGTTTTCCCAGGACAGGTACAGCTCCTTCTGGGCGTTTCCTCCCACCCGGCGGACCAGGGGCAGATCGGCCAGAAGGCGGCGGAGCATGGCGGCCATGGAGGCGGCGCTCTGCCGGATCAGAAAGCCGTTGCGGCCGTGGGTCACGTCCTCGGCGGCGCAGCTGCCCGCAATGAGCACGCTGGCCAGACCGCAGGCCGCCGCCTCCCGGACCACCAGGCCGTTGGTGTCAAAGGTGGAGGGGAACAGGAACAGGTCCGCCCGGCAGTACCAGGCCCGGATGACGGCCCGGTCGTACACCGGGGGCAGGAAGAACACCTGCCGGGTCAGGCCCAGCTTCTTGGCGTAGGCGCGCACCTCGTCGCCGTCCGTGCCCTTGCCCACAAAGACCATGCGGAAGGGCCGCCCCTCCAGCTGGAGGGCCTTCAAAGCGTCCAGGATCAGCTTCAGCCCCTTGTACCACATGATCCGGCCCACAAACAGCAGCACCGGGACTCCCTGGGGCAGGTCCAGCCCGCGGCCTACGGCCCGGACCGCAGCCTCCGGCAGCCGCCCGGCGGGGAAGTCCACTCCGTTGTGCATGATGCGGTAATCCCCCTGGAAGCCCAGGGAGCGCAGATTCTCCCCGGCGCCCCGGCTGACGGTCCAGACCTCGTCGCAGGCGGAGATATTTGCGACCAGCAGCTTGATGGCGGTGTCCTGCAAAAGCTTGTTGGGCAGCGCGTTGGCAATGTCCACGTCGAACTTGGTGTGATAAGTAAAGACCACGGGGATGTGCAGCCGCTCCCGGAGCATCCGGGCCAGAATGGTGGAGGCCACGGGGCAGTGGGTGTGGATCAGGTCAAAATGGCCCTCGTCCAGCCGCCGGAGCAGCTCCGGGGACAGGGGAACCCCCGCCCGGTAGCCCACCAGCTTGGTAAAATCCAAGCTGGGGTAGCGGACCACGGGAAAGGGAAAGCGGCTGTCGTCCGCCTGGGGATAATAGGGGGTCACCACCGTGGCCCGGCCGTAATGCTTTTGAATTTCCCCGGCGTAGTTGACCACGGCGTTGGCCACGCCGTCAATGGCCGGGGGAAAGGAATCGTTAATTAGGCAGATGTTTCTTTTTTGTGCCATAGTTCGGCTCCTTATAGCTCCAGAATATAGCGCTCCCAGGCGTTGAGAACGGTGGTCTGGCCGTATTGATGGATGCGGGGGATGTGGCAGCCGTAATTGAGATGGACATGGCCGTGGACCAGGTATTTGGGCTGCCAGCGGTCCAGAAAGGGGAGAAAGCAGTCAAAGCCCCGGTGGGCGTAGTCCTCGGCGTCGCCGTAGCCGTGGGGCGGGGCGTGGGTAAGGAGCAGGTCCAGCCCTCCCGCCCGGCGGAGCCGCCAGTCCATTTTCCGCAGACGGCGGCGCATCTGGGCCTCGGTGTATTGGTTCGGCCCGCCGCTGTACAGGGCGCTGCCGCCCATGCCCAGGATCCGCAGGCCGCCCACCGTGACCAGCTTGCCGTCAATGCAGTCGCAGCCCCCCGGGGCCCGGCGGGCATAGTCGTCGTGATTCCCGGGGACATAGAGCACGGGGGCCCGGCCCATGGTCACGAGAAATTCCAGATACTCCGCCTTCAGGTCCCCGCAGGACAGAATCAGGTCAATGCCGTCCAGGCGGCCCGGGCGGTAATAGTCCCAGAGATAGGGGGATTCCTCATCGGAAAGCAGCAGAATTTTCACAGGATCACCCCGTCTTTCTCCGGCTTCAGCTCCTGCCGGTAAATGCCCTGGAGGCGCACAATGGACTGAGCCATGGGCAGCAGCTCCTCAAACCGGGGGATTTGCCCCTCCACCAGGTCGCACAGCCAGTCCATACGCAGCAGCTCCTCCGGAGCGGGCCAGCGGGAGCCGTCGTTGAAGCAGGAGCCGTCCTGGCGGTACAGCTCCCGGTGGAAGGGGGCGAAGCGGTCGTGGATCAGGCCCTGCTGTAGGAGCTGGGCCAGGGTCCGGACGCCCTCCGGGAGATGCTCGGCGAACCGGAGCTCTACGACCCCGGTGCGCATCCCCCACCAGTAATTGACGGCCCGGCTCCCGGACTCCCCGGCGGCCTCCCAGCCGCCGCCCAGGATCAGGGACACCAGCTTGCAGTAAAACGCCCCCCAGTTCCACAGCGGCGAGACCAGAGGCACCAGTGCGCCGGAATCGCTCATCTGGCACAGGCCCCAGGCCTCCTGGGGCGCCGTGGGCAGAGGCACATCCCGGTTGGAGATCATGTCAACGCCCTGCTCCACCAGCCGGGTGAGGGGCGCAGGGTCCGAGCAGGACCACACCAGCTTTACCCGGGCCCGGGGATTGGTCATCCGGGCCCCCAGGGCAAAGGCGTTGATCCCCGCCGGTACGCCGAAAATGGGGCTGCTGGCAATATAGCCGATGGTGTCGCTCCGGCTCATGGCGCCGGCCACCGCGCCGGAGATGAACTTGCCCTCATAGATCCGGCTGTAATAGGTCCGCACCCCGGTATAGGGCATGGAGACCGAGCAGTTCAGCAGCTTGACCTCGGGGTGATTGGCCGCTGCCTTCCGGCAGGCGGCGATGAGGCCGGGGGTGGTGGTAAAAATGACCTGGGCCCCGTCTGCCACCGCCTGATCGATGCACCGGTCCGCGTCCCGCTCCGGGGAGACCACATAGGCCCGGGTGGAGACCCGGTCCGGCATGGCCTCCTCCAGGGCCCGGCGGCCCTGCTCATGGGCGGCGATCCAGAGACTTTCCCCGGGGGGCAGGGCGTGGACAAAGGCCACGTCCAGATGGTTGGGCAGGAAGGCGGCGTGGAGCCGGGAGAGGAAATTCTTGTCCGGCTCCTGGGGCTCCGTGGCCAGACGGGCCGTGGGGTCCCCCTCCAGCTGGCGCATATCCGGGTACATGGCGGTTACGGCGGCGGTGCGCTGCTCGGTGGTCATGAGCCGCAGCTCCTCCAGGGTATAGACCTGGGCGCAGACCAGCAGAGCGTTGGAGGCGGCCTCTGCGCCGTCGGGCTTTCCCGAGGCGGCCAGGGTGCCCCGCAGGGCGAAAAAGACGCTGAGCACCCGCTGGCGCTCCTCCTTGGTCCAGACCTGGTCCGGCTCAAAGCCCAGGGCGGCCTGGAGCTTTTCATAGAGGCCCGGCTGATTGAACCGCAGCCAGTAGGTCCCGCTCAGCCGGTAAAAATGCAGAAATTCATAGTACAGGCGGATGGCCAGATCGTCGGAGGCCACCGGCAGCAGGCGGACAACCTCCGCGCTGATGGAGGGGGTCCCGAAATACTTCAGAACGCTGGCCCGCTTGTTCCCCTCCTGGACATAAAACCGCCCCAGATACTCATAGCAGCGGATGGGGTCCCGGATGCCCTCGTCGCTGAGGTGGGCCTCGCACAGGGCGATCCACTTCATGGCAAATTCCGTGTCCAGCTCCAGCAGTGGCATGAAGTCTGCGGCGAAGGCGGACTCCCGCCCGGCGGATTTCGTCCCCACGATCTGGTCGGAGGGGACGTCCACCAGCCCCAGCTCCACCTGCCCGGCGGTCATGGCGGAGCCCATGATCTGGTCCAGAACGGGAAGATAGGGATACTGCCCCCGGTGCAGGCAGCTGCGATAGCAGCGCTGGCCCAGCTTTCGGGCCTGGCGGTATTCATTTACGGCTTCTTGCCTGTTCATGACGCTCCCTCCCCAGCACGGCGGATTCGGACGGTAAACTTAGCGATTCTATGATAGCATACCCGGAACGCCGCCGTCAACCGCAAGAAAAAGGGCCCCGCCACCGGCGGGGCCTCAGAGTGTTATTCCACGTCCAGGAGCCGGGCGCTGAGGGCCAGGATCTCCGGGGTGCCCAGGCTGTTTTCCAGGGTGACGGAGCCCTCGCCCTGAGTCCGCAGAAGTCCCTGGGCCTCCAGACGGCGGCGGGTGTGCCGGGCCGTTCCGGGGCCGCCCTGGAGGATCTCCGGCTCCGGGCCTACCAGTCTGCGGATGACTGGGGCGACAAAGGGATAGTGGGTGCAGCCCAGGACCACCGCGTCCAGGGGGGCGCTCAAGGCCGGGGCCAGCTCCTGCCGCAGCAGGGCCTCCAGCTCCGGGCCGTCCAGAATGCCCCGCTCGATATACTCCACCAGCCCCGGGCAGGCCAGGGCGATGACCTGGCTCTCCGCCCGGAAGCGCTCCATGAGAGCGTGGAACTTCTGCTCCCGGATGGTGACCTGGGTGCCCAGAACGGCCACCCGGCCCCCGTGGTGCCGCTCCACCGCCAGCTTCAGGGCGGGCTCGATGCCCACAATGATCTTCTCCGGCCACCGGGCCCGGAGATCCTCAATGGCGGCGGCGGTGACGGTGTTGCAGGCTACGACCAGGGCCTTGCAGCCCCGGGCAAAAAGCCGCTCCGCCGTGTCCATGGCCAGGGCCCGGACCTCATCGGTGGGACGGCTGCCGTAGGGGGCGTTGGCGGAGTCCCCAAAATACAGAAAATGCTCCTGGGGCATACAGGCCATCAGCTCCCGCAGGACGCTGATGCCGCCGACCCCGGAATCGTAAACCCCGACGGGTTCTTTCCAACCCTCCATGCCGCGCCTCTTTTCTTTGTGTTTTCGATTATTATACCACATTCCGGCAAAAAAGCAACGGCAGAGGAAAGAGTCCTGTTTATGGGACATACTCTGTGCTAAAATAGCGAGAAAGGAGGCGCGTGCCATGAAAGAGCTTTTGGAAAGTCTGAATCCGGCCCAGCGGCAGGCCGTTACCGCGACGGAGGGCTATATCCGGGTGGTGGCCGGGGCGGGGTCCGGCAAGACCCGGGCCCTGACCGCCCGGTATCTGTATCTGGTGGAGGAGTTGGGGGTCAGCCCGGGAAATCTGCTTTGCGTGACCTTTACCAACAAAGCGGCGGCGGAGATGAAAAAGCGCATCCGCGCGGCCCTGCCCGACGGGGACCTGGCCCGGATCACCACCTTCCACGGCCTGTGCGTCTCCATCTTAAAGGAGGACAGCCATGTGGCCCAGTATCCCGGCACCTTCCTGGTGCTGGACGAGGAGGACAAGGAGGCCATTCTGAAAACTGTCCTGGAGGACCTGGGGCTGACCAGCCGGGACCTGACCATCCGGGAGGCCATGGACTATATCAGCTGGCGCAAGGGCGGCCGGGGCTATGTGAAGGTGCTCATCGACATGGACCTGAGCCATCTGGAGACCCTCCAGAGCCAGGCCGCCACCTTGAAGGACAAGGTGATGTACCGCTTTTTCTACGAGCAGCGGAAGTGCTTCGGCCTGGATTTTGACGACCTGATCTATTTTGCCCTGTACATTCTGGAGCAGGACCGGGAGGTCCGGGAGAAGTGGCAGCGGCGGATGGAGTATATTATGGTGGACGAGTTTCAGGACATCGACAAGGACCAGTACGCCCTGGCGGAGCTCCTGGCGGGCTACCACGGGAACCTGTTTGTGGTGGGGGACCCGGATCAGACCATCTATACCTGGCGGGGGGCGGACGTGAAGTTCATCCTGGAGTTCCCCAGCCGCCACCCCGGGGCGAAAACCATCCTGCTGAATACCAACTACCGCTCCACGCCGGAAATTCTGGCGGCGTCCAACGCCCTGATCGCCCGGAACCGGGACCGGCTGGACACGGCCCTGGTCAGCCCCCGGCCCAGCGGGTCCAAGCCCCTGTACTTCCACGCCAAGTCCCAGACCCTGGAGGCCCAGTGGATCGCCGCTCAGCTCCGGGCCATGCACGAAGGCGGCATGGATTACGCCCAGGCGGCGGTGCTGTACCGGGCCCACTCCGTCTCCCGGGGGGTGGAGGAGGCGCTGATCAAGGCGGGGATCCCCTATGTGCTGTACTCCGGCGTGGAGTTTTACAAGCGCAAGGAGGTCAAGGACGTGATCTGCTATCTGCGCATGATCTATGCCGGGGACGACGGGAGCTTCCTCCGGACGGTGAACGAGCCCCGGCGGGGGGTGGGCCGCACCCGCATCGCGGCGCTGAAGGATTACGCCGCCCTCCGGGGCTGCGGGCTGTATGAAGCGCTGAAGGACAACCTGGATACGGAGCTGTTCCGCCGGAGCCGGGCCAAGGACTATGTGCGCTTGGTGGAGAAATTCCGGGCCATTTATGACCAGCTGGCCCTGACGGACCTGCTGGCGGGGCTGCTGTTTGACAGCGGCTATGAGCAGATGCTCCGCACCAGCGGGGAGGACGAGCGGCTGGACAATCTGGCGGAGCTGAAGCAAGCGGTGTTTGACTTTGAGCGGAAGGCCGGGGAGCGGGTGAGTCTGGGCAACTATCTGGACCACGCCGCCCTGTTTACCAATATGGATCATAAGGAGAGCGGCCGGGCGGTGAAGCTCATGACCGTCCACGCGGCCAAGGGCTTGGAGTTCCCCACGGTGTTCCTCTGCGGCCTGTCCGAGGGGATCTTCCCCTCCAAGCGGACCAATACCCGGGAGAAGCTGGAGGAGGAGCGGCGGCTGGCCTATGTGGCCTTCACCCGGGCGAGGGACCGGCTGCTGCTGTCCGACGCGGCGGGGCGAAGCTATGAAGGGGAGGCCCGGCTGCCCAGCCGCTTCCTCTTTGACGCCGGGCTGGAGCATCTGGAGTGCGCCGTGCCGCTGGACCCGGCGCTGCTGGAGGAGGCCCGGAAGAGGACCGGCGAGCCGGAGGCCGCCCGGGAGGCCGGACCCTGGCGCGTGGGGGCCCGGGTGGGCCATCCGGTGTTCGGGCCGGGGAAGATCATCGGCGTCGCCCGGGAGCGGGCCGGGCTGATCGTGCAGTTCGACGCCATCCCCACCCCCCGCACCCTTGCGCCGGAAAAGCTGACTTTAGAGGTTGACAGGGGGAATTAACCATGATAAAATACAATAAAATAGGAAAAGTGGCTGAGATGGGAAGAGTACGTCCAAAGCGCCGCACAGAGAGCCCCGCAGGGTGGAAGGGGGCGCGGGCAGCCGGGCGGAACATGGCCCCGGAGCCCCCCGGTCGAACCTGAAGCGCTGAGGCCGGGGCGGGTACGCCCGTTACTGCGTCCGAAGGCGGAGCTGCTCCGCGAAACAAGGTGGTACCGCGTCAATTTTTGTCGCCCTTGAGCTTGCTCAGGGGCGATTTTCAACGATTAGGAGGAAAAACTATGTGTGAAACCTGTAGCAAGGGGAAGTTTTATATCACGACCCCCATTTACTATCCCTCTGCCAAGCTCCATATCGGGCACACCTACTGCACCGTGGCCACGGACGCCATGGCCCGGTATAAGCGGCTTCAGGGCTATGATGTGATGTTCCTCACCGGCACGGACGAGCACGGCCAGAAGATCGAGGACAAGGCCAAGGCCGCCGGGGTCACCCCTCAGCAGTTTGTGGACGAAATCGTCACCGGGCCCAAGGGTGTGCTGGACCTGTGGAAGCTTATGAATATCTCCTACGACCGGTTCATCCGCACCACGGACGATTACCATGTGGCGGCGATCCAGAAGATCTTCAAGCAGATGTATGAAAACGGGGATATTTACAAGGGCAAGTATGTGGGCAAATACTGCAAGCCCTGCGAATCCTTCTGGACCGAGAGCCAGCTGAAGGACGGCAAGTGCCCGGACTGCGGCGGCGAGGTCCAGGACGCGGAGGAGGAGGCCTACTTCTTCCGCCTGTCCAAGTACGCCTCCCGGGTGCGGGACCTGCTGGTGAATACGGACTTCCTGGAGCCCCGGAGCCGGGTCAACGAGATGGTGAACAACTTCATCGACCCCGGCCTGGAGGACCTGTGCGTCTCCCGGACCAGCTTCACCTGGGGCGTGCCCGTGGACTTCGACCCGGGCCATGTGGTCTACGTGTGGATTGACGCGCTGTTCAACTATATGACCGCCCTGGGCTTCCAGAATGACAAGTATCACGACCTGGATAAGTTCTGGCCTGCGGACGTGCACTTTGTGGGCAAGGAGATCGTCCGGTTCCATTCCATCATCTGGCCCGCCATGCTCATGAGCCTGAATCTGCCCCTGCCCAAGAAGGTGTTCGGCCACGGCTGGCTGCTCCTGGACGGCGGCAAGATGTCCAAGTCCAAGGGCAACGTGGTGGACCCCTATCTGCTGGCGGAGCGGTACGGCACGGACGCTTTGCGGTTCTTCCTGCTGCGGTCCTTCCCCTTCGGCTCCGACGGCAACTTCTCCAACGAGCTCTTGATCTCCACCATCAACGTGGATCTGGCCAACGACCTGGGCAACCTGGTGAGCCGGACGGTGGCCATGGCCCAGAAATACTTCGGCGAGCGCCTGCCCGAGGCCCAGACCGAGGACCCGGAGAAGGACGGGGAGCTGTTGGCTCTGGCCTCCTCCCTGCGGGAGAAGTATGAGGCCCAGATGGAGAAGTACGCCTTCCAGAACGCCCTGGCGGAGATCTTCAAGGTGATCTCCCGGGCGAACAAGTATATTGACGAGAACGCCCCCTGGGTCCTGGCCAAGAGCGAGGAGCAGAAGCCCCGGCTGGCCCGGGTGCTGTATAACCTGCTGGAGACCGTGCGGATCTGCGCGGGGCTGCTGAGCCCCTTCATGCCCGGCACCTCCCAGGAGATCGGCCGGCGGCTGGGCGGCGCCCGGATGGATTGGGACAGCCTGAGCACCTTCGGGGTCCTGCCCCGGGACGCGGCCACGGTGGCCGGTCCCGCCCTGTTCCCCCGGATCGACGCGGACAAGGAGCTGAAGGAGCTGGAGGAGCTGGAGGCTGCGGCCAAGGCCGCCCAGGCGGCCCCCGCCCCCGCGCCCCTGCCGGAGCCGCTGCCCCAGATCGCCTTTGACGAGTTTGCCAAGGTGGAGATGACCGTAGTGAAGGTCCTGTCCTGCGAGGCTGTGCGCAAGAGCGACAAGCTGCTGAAGTTCCAGCTGGACGACGGCACCGGCACCCCCCGGCAGATTCTCTCCGGCATTGCAAAGTTCTACAAGCCCGAGGAGCTCCTGGGCAAGACGCTGGTGGCGGTGACGAACCTGGCTCCCCGGAAGATGATGGGCCGGGAGTCCTGCGGGATGCTCCTGTCTGCGGAGCGGGGCGACGAGCTCCACCTGGTGATGCTCGACGACGGCATCCCCGCCGGCAGCCGCCTGGTATAAGGGCAAAACGCACAAATTTCCCGGCGGTTTTTCTCCCGGCGGCACATTTACGAAATGGGGTTGCGCTGCTAAAATAGATCAAAAACGGGAACCGGCATCCCTGCCGGTTCCCTACCTTTAGAAAGGCAGGATACCCGATATGATCAAAATGCTCATCGACTGCGATACCGGAATCGACGACTCCATCGCCATTTTGTTTGCTCTGAAGCGCCCGGATGTGCGGGTGCTGGGTATTACCACCAGCTGCGGCAACATTGACGCCTACCAGGCTGCGGAGAACTCCATCCGTCTGATCCACCTGGCCAAGCCCGGCTATGAGATTCCCGTGGCCGTGGGGGAGAATAAGCCCCTGGTGGGCCCCTGGGAGGGACCGGTGCCCCAGATTCATGGGGACAACGGCATCGGCAATGTGGAGCTGCCCCCTGCGGACCAGAAGCCCGTGGCGGAGCGGGGCTGCGATATGATCGTGCGCCTGGCCCGGGAGAACCCCGGGGAGCTGACGGTGGTGACCCTGGGGCGGATGACCAATCTGGCCCTGGCCCTGGAGCGGGAGCCCAATCTGCCCCGGCTGGTGAAGAACGTGGTGGCCATGGGCGGCACCGTGCGGGCCCCCGGGAATGTGTCTCCCGTAAGCGAGGCGAACATCGCCGGAGATCCCGAGGCCGCGGACCGGGTGTTTATGGCCGGGTTCGACCTGACCCTGGTGGGGATCGACGTCACCGGCAAGACCTTCCTGACCCCCCGGCATCTGGACATTGCGGAGAAATACTGGGCGGAGGACTGCAAGCCCATTCTGGACTATATGCGCGGGGCGCTGAAGCTGTATTTCGCCTTCGCCTGCCGGAATAACCGGTATCTGGACCGGTGCCCGGTCCACGATCCCCTGGCTCTGGTGGTGGCGGTGGATCCCAGCGTGGTGACCATCCGGAAGCTGCCCACCCGGGTGGAGTGCGGCGGCACCCTGTGCCGGGGCATGGTGGTCTCCGATTTCCGGGAGCGCACCATTGACGCCCCCTTTGCCTCCATCTGCCTGGATGTGGACAGCGAGCGGGCGGTGGAGGAGCTGCTCAGCGTGTTCCTGAAGCCATAAGTTCCGACTGCATAAAAATCCCCCGGGGTTGCACGAAGCCGTGCAGCGCCGGGGGGTTCTTTTGTTAAGTGTGAGGAGCGGGGCTCCTACATGAGAACGGGAGGTATTTTATGGAGATCCTGATTACGGTCCGGGGCCAGCACGCCCGGGGAGACGGCACCTGTATCGTCTGCGGCAACAGCGGCTATACGGTGCGCTTTGACCTGGACGAGGCCTGGCAGCCGGAGGGGAAAAAGACCATGCTGGTGGTCTGCGAAAGCGGGGCGTGCTACGCCGTGGGCTTTACGGGGCTGACGGCGCCGCTGCCTGCCCTGTACCAGACCGGCAGCGTGCGCATCGGCCTGCTTGCCGGGGAGGTCTGCACCAGCACCGGGGCGCTGTTTTCCTGCTGCCCCTCTATCCAGGACGAGGCGGGGGTGACCCGGGAGCCCCAGGAGGGGCTCTATGCCCAGCTGGTCCAGGCGGTGAACAAGCGGGTCCCGGAGCCGGAGACGGAGGGGACCGACGGCCAGGTCCTGACCACCGACGGACAGGGGGGGCGGAGCTGGAGAAGCCCGGAGGCGGGGCTCCAGACGGCCGCCGTGCAGGCGGACGGGACGCTGCTGCTGACCCTGACCGGGGGACAGACCCTGAACGCCGGGTCTGTCCGGGGGCCCAAGGGGGACCCCGGGGCGGCGCCGGTGAAGGGGACCGACTACTGGACGGCGGCGGACCGGTCGGCTCTGGTGCAGGAGGTCCTTGCCGCCCTGCCAGACGGGTCGGACACGGCCTATTAACGCGCCAAGCAAGCAGAACCGCCGCTCCGGCTCTCGCCGGGGCGGCGGTTCTCAGACTGCCAAGAAACCCCCGGACCGTTAAAATGCAACACAATTCACAAGAGGGCTTTCTTCTTTTCTCAACACTCTGCGCAACTGAGAATCTGAAGAAAAAGTTCGGAATCTACAGAAAAATAAGCATTTTAACTTACTGCGCAGCGCACGTCCTACCGTATCCCTATACGCCGACGGGCGTGCGCTGCTTGTCTCCGGCGCTTTCTTGACGTCTGCCAGCGTGTCAAAAACGAGTTTTTTGACACGCAGAACCGCCGCTCCGGCTTTCGCCGGGGCGGCGGTTCTGTCTAAGTGAGGAAGGAAGATGAAAGAGAATTGGCTTATTTAACGGCCGAAGATGTTCCCGAAAATGTCCTCCCAGCTGTAGTCTCCGGATTCGTTGGAGCCCTGCTGCTGGTCGGAGCCCTGGGTGGCTTCGGTGGGCTGGGTCTCGGTGGTGGCGCGGTTGACCACCTTCTCGTCGAAGGTAATGGTCAGATTCTTTTCCACGCCCTTGCGGTATACCGTGATCGTGGTCGTGTCACCTGCACCGAAATTCTTCAGCGCTGCAACCAGATCATTGTAGCTGGTGATCTGCGTCCCGTTCAGGGCCGTGATAATGTCGCCCTGCTGGATGCCCGCCTTCTCCGAGCAGGAGCCGGAGGTGACGGCGTTCACATACACCCCTGCGGGCAGACCGTACTTCATCAGGCTGGAGTCGATCTCCTGGACCTCTACGCCCAGATAGGCCTGGCCGGTCACATAGCCGTAGGTTTTCAGGTCGTCCACCATGTCCATGACCTCGTTGATGGGGATGGCGAAGCCAATGCCCTCAATGGAGGCGCCGGAGGAGCTGGAGCCGGAATACTTGGCGGAGGTGATGCCGATGACCTCGCCGTTCATGTTGAACAGAGGGCCGCCGGAGTTGCCGGAGTTAATGGCCGCGTCGGTCTGGATCATATTGGTCAGGGTGTTTTCCGTGGTAATGGTACGGCCCTTGGCGCTGACATAGCCGCCGGTCAGGGTGGAGGTCAGCTCGCCCAGAGGATTGCCGATGGCCACAACCTGGTCGCCTACGTTGACGCTGTCGGAGTCGCCGATCTTCACGCTGGGCAGATCCGTGCCGTCGATCTTCAGCACGGCCACGTCGCTGGAGGCGTCATAGCCCACCAGGGTGGCGTCGTAGCTGTCGCCGCTGTAGGTTTTCACCGTCAGCTGCTTGGTGTTTTCCACCACATGGTAGTTGGTCAGCACATAGCCGTCGGAGGAGATGATGAAGCCGGAGCCGCTGCTGGTGGCCTCCGCCTCCCGGCCGTAGTAGTTGACAACGGTCTTGGACTCGATATATACCACAGCGTTTACGTTCTGCTGATACACCTGAGCGGCGGACAGGCCCGTGGTGCTGGCGATGGGGCTGGCAGAGACGGAGGTGCTGTTGCTGTTCTTCAGGGCGTCGATCTGGGATTGCAGGTCCTCCTGCAGATTGCTGGCGGTCTGCTCCCAACGGTTATTCACCACGCTGAAGGTGATGATGCCGCTGCCCAGCCCGGCCAGAAGGGCGCATACCAGGCACGCGGCAATGACGCCGCCCACTCTGGAGTGCTTCTTTTTCGGCTTGGGCGCCTTGGGCGCGGGCTGCTGATAAGACGGCTGCTGATAACCGTAATAGGGCTGCTGGTAATTCTGGTAGCCGCCGTACGGCTGCTGATAGGGCTGCTGGTAGCCGTAGGGGTTGGTGTACTCCCGGCGGCCTACGCCCTCGCCGCTGTAATAGCCGCCGTTCTGCTCCGGCTGTGCGGCGCTCTGAGAGGCGTCCTGCGGAGCCTCAGGCTGGGCGCCTTCGGCGGAGGGCTGCTGGGCGGGTGTGGAATTGGTTTCTTCGGGGGTGGGATCTACATCAAACAAGTTCTGGTTTTCATCCATGATGAACATCTCCTTGGTTGCTTCAATTTATGCTCTAATCATAGGCGGCAATTATTGCAAAATTATGACCGGGAAAATAACGATATTTAAACAAAGGGAAAATGGATTTTGAATGGGTCCGCTGGTAGTGTGCCCCATTTCTTGAAGGTTTATTGACAGTCTGAGCCCCCGGCTCCAAAGAGCCGGGGGCCCTGCGCTTATTCCTGGTTGCCTGCGGGGGCCGGGGGATTGCCGCCGTTTCCACCGCCTCCGCCGGGACGGCGGCGACGGCGGCTATTCCGGGGCTTGGCCGGGGCCTCCTGCCCCTGGCCCTCGGGCCGGGGACCCGGCTTTTGCCCGGCCTTGGGCTGCTGGGGCCGCTGGCCCTCGGGTCTCGGCTTACGGGGCGGCTTCGGCTGCCCCTCCGGCTTTCCCTGGGGGGCCTCTCCCTCCGGGCGGGGCTTCCGGCCCCGGTTCCGGCGGCGCTGGCCCTCCCGCTTGGGAGCGTCCGGGGCCTGCGGGCCGTCCTTTGCCTCCCTGGGCTCCTGGGCCGGGCGCTCCGCCTGGGGCCGCTTCTTCCGGCGGCTCTGCCGCTGGGCGGCCTGCTCAAACTCCTCGGTCTCCTGCTCCGGCTCCTCGGCGACAATGTCGTCCGGCCGGTAGCGGAAGCGGATGGGATCCAGGTGCATGGGGGCCTCTTCCTCGACCTCCGCCGGCTTTTTCCGCTTGCCGCCGCCGGAAATCGGCGCCTGATCCGCCGGAATGGGCGGGTCGTTCTTCTTGGCCTTGCCGTTGCGCAGGACGCAGATGTCGCAATTTTTATAGGTCTCCACCGTGTCCGGCTCGTCCTCCATGCGGACCTTGACGCTCTGCCGCAGGAGGTTTACATCCACCACGGTGCCTCGTCCGCCGGGGGTATCCACAAAGGACTCGGGCTTGGGACTGGTGCGCAGCAGGTCCTCATAGGCCTCCTGCTCGTATTTCAGGCAGCACATCAGCCGCCCGCAGGTGCCGGAGATCTTTGTGGGATTCAGGCTGAGGCTCTGGGTCTTGGCCATTTTAATGGAGACCGGCTGGAAATCGTCCAGGAACTGAGAGCAGCAGAAGGGCCGCCCGCAGATGCCCAGACCGCCGACCATCTTCGCCTTGTCCCGGACGCCGATCTGCCGCAGCTCGATGCGGGTGTGGAAAATGCTGGCCAGATTCTTTACCAGCTCCCGGAAATCCACCCGGTCGTCTGCGGTGAAGAAGAAAATGATTTTGGAGCCGTCAAAGGCGTACTCCGCGGAGACCAGCTGCATATCCAGCCCGTGCTCCTGAATCTTTTGCAGGCAGATCTGATGGGCCCGCTTTTCCTTCTCCCGGTTGGCCGCGGCCTGCCGCTCGTCCTGGGCGGTGGCCTGGCGCAGGACGCTGCGCAGGGGCGGCACAATGTCCTTCTTGGGCACGGTGTGGTTCCCGGCGGTGCAGGTGCCGTATTCCGGGCCCCGGGCCGTCTCAATGATGACATGGTCCCCGGCCTTCAGCGTCAGGTCGCCGGGGGCAAAGAAATAGACCTTTGCGCCGGTGCGGAACTGCACGTCCACCACCTCCACCGGCTGGAAGGCGGTATCCACATATTCCGCCACCCGGGCCATGGGATCGTCCTGGGGGGCGGGCTGGTCCAGCTCCGCCTGGGCCTCTGCCTGGACCTCCTCCTGGGTTTCGGCCCGGTCCTCTTCCTGGGCTTCGGCCTGGGGGCCCTCCTGCGGGGCCTCGGGGGCGGCCGCCTCTTCTGCGGCCCCGACCGCCGGCGCGGCCTGCTCCTCCGGCTGGGGAGCCTGGGGCTCCTGCTGTTGGGTTTCAAATACTTCGTCCATACATACTCCTTATCCGAATGAAAGGGTTTTTATCGTAATTGCCAGCTCAGCGCGCCGCAGATGGCGCCGGGGGACACGTTGCCCCGGGCGTATTCCAGGGCCTGAGCCAGGGCATCCGCCGCCTGCGCCAGCTCCGAGGCCGTCCGGCTATGGGCCAGGCGGGTGGCGGCGCTGCCTCCGGGCAGACCGGACCGGGCGGCCAGGGCGGAGACCAGAAGCCCCCGCCACTGCTCCAGAATTTCAATGAGCCGGTCCCGCTTTTCCTTCTCCATGGGGCACAGCACCTGGAGCAGAGCCACCGGGTCCCGGCCCGCGAAGGCCTCCACGAAGCCGGCCGTCTGGGGCAGCCAGCCGCCGCCCTCCTGCATAAGCGCCAGGGCCTGGCCCAGGAAGCCGCCGCTGCGGGCCAGCGCGCCCTCATATTCCTCCTGGGGGCGGCCGGGGAAGGCCTTTTGCAGCCGGGGCAGCACCAGCTCCCGGGACAGGGGCTGCATATGCAGCTCCACGCAGCGGGAGCGGACCGTGGGCAGCAGCCGGTCGGGATTATCCGCCAGCAGCAGGAACACCCCATAGGCCGGGGGCTCCTCCAGGACCTTCAGCAGGGCGTTCTGCCCGGGCAGGCCCAGATCCTGCCCCCGGGGCAGGAGATAGATCTTCCGTCGGCCCTCGTTGGGGCGAATGAACAGATCCTCCCGGGTCTGACGGATCAGCTCCACGGGGATGGTTTTCTTCTCCGGGTCGTCTACGGTGATAAAATCCGGGTGGTTGCCGCTGAGGACCTTCCGGCAGGCCGGACACTGGCCGCAGGGCCGGTCTCCGCCGCCGATGCACAGCATCGCCGCAGCCAGGATCCGGGCCAGGGTGTGCTTCCCGGAGCCCCGGGGCCCGGAGATGAGATAAAAATGGGAGAAGCGGTCCGCCTGGTAGGCGGCGGAGAGCCCCGCCTTTAGGGCGTCGTTTCCCAAAAGCTCGCGAAAGTTCACGTTCAGGGCCTCCTCCCCCAGAATACTCTCTTTTATTATAGCACAGATCGGGCGGTTTTCAATCTTTTTCTGCGGGTCCCGCCGCCTCTCGCGGGAGAAAAAGGCCCGAAGCTCTGCGGCGGGGCGCGACCTCCGGCGGGGGCGCGCCGTCCGGTATCATAGGGGGCGTTTCCGGCGGCAGGGGCCGCCCGGGGCCCAAAGGGACGGAAAAAGCGAAAAAACGGAGAATGTGCAGAAACGGCTAAGATTGGGTTAAAAAACGTTAAAGTTTACAAGAAATTTACATTCTGCTGCTAGGATAACCTCCACAATAGGCGGGATGAGCCCGCTGACGGAAAAGGAGAGTTGGTTTTCATGACAAATCTGAAGCCCACCAGGCAGTGGCCGGCGGGTCTGGTGGATTATCGTGGCTTCCGGCTGAACAAGCTGTTTACCCCGGCATATTCCCATTTGCTTTTGCTGCTGTTCTGGCCCGCCTATGGGCTGGTGTTTGCCGCTCTGGAGGCGGCGACGGAGCGGAATTATTATATCGTCCATGCGCCGCTGGACGATGTGATCCCCTTCTGCGAGGCGTTTGTGATCCCCTATCTGTTCTGGTTCGTTTTTTTGGGCGGCATGGTGGCCTATCTGCTGCTCTTTGACGTGCCGAATTTCAAGCGGATGATGTATTTCGTCATGCTGACCTACACCACCACCTGCATCATTTACATTCTGTACCCCACCATGCAGGACCTGCGGCCCAAGGCGTTCCCCCGGGACAATCTCCTGAGCCGGTTTATGGGGCATTTTTATGAGTTTGACACCAACACCAACGTGTGCCCCTCCCTGCATGTGATCGGCTCCTTTGCCGCCCTGTTCGGCGGATGGTACACCAAGCGTTTCGCGACCCCCTTCCGGCGGGGCGTTATGGTGGTGTGCACGGTTCTGATCTGCATGAGCACCGTGTTTCTGAAGCAGCACTCCGTGCTGGATATTCCCCCGGCGCTGCTGCTCAGCGCCATTGGCTACTGGGTGGTTTACCATCGCCCCAGCCGCGCGCCTCAGACCGGGCGCTACATAAG
>CAKTIN010000025.1 GCA_934565775.1 uncultured Oscillospiraceae bacterium | reverse complement strand
GAGTAATTTCTTATTCAATTAGTGCGGGGGTTGTTTACCGCTTCAACCGGGCTCCCAGCTGAGCTATACCCCCATATGAGGGCATCCGAAGTTTATTATTAAAGGAATGAAGGCGCATAACCGCTTCAACCGGAGTTCCCGGCCGAGCCATGCCCTCAAGCAGGTGCTGTGTCATGCAGCTTTTATATTATAGCACACATCTCCCAGATGTCAAGACCTAATTTGACTTTTTTCCAAGTTTTTTCGTGGGCTGCCCTTTTTCTTTGCAAGAGGCCGGGCTTCCGCCATCGCAAGTCAATACAGTAGAATGCAAGCCGCAAAGGAGGAAAAGAGGCAGAATTTCCTGAAAATTTCTAACTATTTTTTCAAATTCCCATGGTCAGAAGTGTCTTTATATATGCATATATGCCCCGGCATTCGATTGGTCCGGGGCTTGACAATCTAAGGCCCCGGGCAATGCCCGGGGCCTTCGTGTTAGCTCTTACTGAATTTACCGCCCTTGCTCCGGCGCAGGCGCTTGCGCTCCTTGGGGCTCTTCATCAGGTCATAAACCTTGTCCCCCCAGTCAAAAATCCGCTGGATGGCAAAGAACACCGTGGGCGTCAGCAGCAGCAGCGCCGCCGTGATCAGTCCCGCCTGGCGGCTGAGCCAGGTAAACTCAAACAATGCCCGGAGATTGATAAAGCAGAAAATCACTGCGGCCACCATAGTGCCCCAGAGGACCTTTCTCTGGGTGCTGAAGGGCTTACACACCTGGAACAGCACCAGCAGCCCCACCGCAGACACCAGCCCGGCACAGGTGGTGTACAGCATCACCGTATCCAGCTGGAACACATTCCAGAACGCCTCGGCCAGGAGCACCACCACCAGGTTGCTCAAGCCGCCGGGCAGCGCCTTCCGCAGGACCCCCAGCATAAACCGGCCCTTGACCCGCTCATGGTTGGGCTCCAGCGCCAGGAAGAAGGAGGGCACGCCGATGGTCAGTGCGCTGATCATGCTCAGGTGCATGGGCACCATAGGATACGGGAAGGTGGCAAACAGGGAGATCACCGCCAGGATCAGGGAGAAGATATTCTTCACTAGGAACAGCGCCGCCGCCCGCTGGATATTATTGATCACCCGGCGGCCCTCGCCCACCACACTGGGCAGACTGGCAAAGTCGGAATTGAGCATCACCAGCTGGGAGACCTGGCTGGCCGCCTGGCTGCCGGAGGCCATGGCAATGCCGCAGTCCGCCGCCTTCAGGGCCAGCACATCATTCACGCCGTCGCCGGTCATGGCTACGGTATGCCCCGCCCGCTGGAGGGCCTGGATCAGCTTGCGCTTCTTCTCCGGCGTCACCCGGCCGAACACGGTGTAGTTCGCCGCCGCCCGGTCAAAGTCCCCCGTGCTCTCCAGCGTAGAGGTATCGATATACCGCTGGGCATTTTCAATCCCCGCCCGCTGGGCCACCGCCGCCACGGTCACGGGATTATCGCCGGAAATGACCCGGACGGACACGCCCTCCTTGGCAAAGAAGCGGAAGGTCTCCTCTGCGTCCTCCCGGAGCTTGTTCGACAGCACCGCAAGGGCCAGAGGCTCCACCCGCTCGGGCTCCAGGGTCTTGCCCAGCTCCGGCCTTCCGTCGTACCGGGCAATGAGCAGAACCCGGCAGCCGGTCTCGGTCCAGGGCTCGGTCTGCTCCTCCACCTCCGCATACCGGGACCCCAGAATGAATTCCGGTGCGCCGACCACGAAAGCCCCCTGCTTGTCAAAAATCGCGGCGCTCCACTTCATATCCGACTGGAAGGGCACCCGCTTCCGGCACAGCCAGTTGGACTTGCCGCCGAAGGCGTCCGCCATGGCCTTGGCCGTATCGTTCTCCGGCTGCTGGCCGCTGTAAAGAGCAGCCAGGATGGCCTCCATCTGCTCCGGTGTGGTCCGTCCCTCATCCAGAGGCACCAGGTCCTGGACCTCCATATTGGGCTCCGTAATGGTGCCGGTCTTATCCACGCACAGCACATCCACCCGGGCCAGAGTTTCGATGCAGTTCATATCCTGCACCAGGACCTTCTGCCCCGCCAGCTTCCTGGCGGAGACCGCCATAGCCACGCTGGTCAGCAGATACAGCCCCTCGGGGATCATGCCGATGAGCGCCGCCACCGTGCTGATCACGCTGGCCCGGATGTCCATTTTCAGGGCCAGATGCTGCTGCAAAAACAGCGCCACGCCAATGGGGATCAGCAGCAGGCCCACCACCTGGATCAGCCGGGTGAGAGAGCGCATCATTTCCGACTGAGCAACCTTCACATTGGTCTTGGCCTCCGCCGCCAGATGGGCGGCAAAGGAATCGGGGCCCACCTTGGTCAGCTGGGCCCGGCAGCGGCCGGAGACCACAAAGCTGCCGGATTTCAGCTCCGCTCCGGGGGCCTTGGCAATGGCGTCCGCCTCGCCGGTAATGAGGGATTCGTTGACCTGGGCCTCTCCGCTGCGGACAATGGCGTCCGCGCAGATCTGGTCCCCGGGCCCCAACTCCACAATATCGTCCCGCACCAGGGAATTGGGGCGAATATTGCATACCGCACCGCCGCGTATGGTTTTCACGGGCTTCTGGGCCACCAGGGTCAGCTTGTCCACCGCCCGCTTTGCCCGGATCTCCTGGAAGCAGCCGATCGCGGCGTTGACAATGGCAATGACCAGGAAGGTCATATTCTTATAGGAGCCCACCAGCAGCAGACACACCGCCAGCACCGCAAAGACCAGGTTAAAATAGGTCAGAACGTGCTCCTTGATAATCTGGGATTCCTTTTTGGAGGGAGATTCCCCGGGGTCGTTTCCCCAGCCCCCGGCCAGGCGCAGCTTGACCTCGCTTAAGGACAGGCCCTGCTCCGGGTCCGCGTCCACCACCGGAATCGCCCGTCGCTCCGGCTGGGGCAGCGGCTTTCCCTTCCTGGGCGACACCCGCTCGGCCCGGGTTTTTCTTGCTTTTTTCATTTTATAACAGCGGGCAGCGCCCGCGCTCCTTTTGTTCAGGCTCCGGCCTCCTGCCGGGCGATACTGTTTTTAATATAGCACATTTTCCGGAAAAACGGAAGTAGGCCGGTGGAATTCTTTCTGAATTCTTTCTTAAGAGGAAAATTCTCCCGGGATTTCTTAGGCAATTTCCACAAGAACGCAATTCCCGTCTTGCAACCTTTCGGCAAATCCTGTATAATGGAGGCAAGAAATTGCCCGGGAGGATGTTCATTTGGCAAAGCTATACTTCAAATACGGCGCCATGGGCTCGTCAAAGACCGCCCAGGCTCTGATCACCAAATACAACTATGAGGAAAATGATCTCAAGGTCTGGCTTCTGAAGCCCAGCGCGGACTGCCGGGACGGCATCGCGACCCTGCGCAGCCGCATCGGCCTGGAGGCGGAGGTAGAGGTCGTCTCCCCGGAGGAGGACCTGTACCGCCGGTTCCAGGAGCAGCGCCTGGGGCAGTGTGACGTGATCATTGTAGATGAATGTCAGTTTCTGGAGCCGGAGCAGGTCAATCAGCTCCGGGCCATTGTGGACGATTTCAACCTGCCCGTCATGTGCTTCGGCCTCCGGACCGACTTCCAGTGCCACCTCTTCGGGGGCAGCCGCCGCCTCATGGAGGTTGCGGACACCATCCTGGAGATCAAAACCATCTGCGACTGCGGCGCAAAGGCCACGGTCAACGCCCGGATCGATTCCGACGGCTTCATCATCACCCAGGGAGAGCAGCTCTTCCTGGGGGGCAACGACAGCTATATTGCCATGTGTCACAAGTGCTGGGTGCGGGGCATCCGGGAGCATCGAAAGATCCGGCTCCACGGCTCCCGCTCCTGAATCAGAAAGGAGTTCCTCTTATGGAAATCAAGGACATTTTAGCAAAGTGCGACCACACGCTTCTGGCGCAGACCGCCACCTGGGCCGAGATCCGCGCCCTGTGTGACGACGGGATGCGGTATCACACCGCCTCGGTGTGCATCCCCGCCTCCTACGTCAAGCAGGCCAAGGACTATGTGGGCGGCCGCCTGGCCATCTGCACGGTCATCGGCTTCCCCAATGGCTATGACACCACCGCCGCCAAGTGCTTTATGGCTGCGGACGCCGTGGCCAATGGAGCGGACGAGGTGGATATGGTTATCAACCTGGGCTGGGTGAAGGACGGCCTGTTCGACCGGGTGGAGGACGAGATCCGCCAGATCAAGGCCGCCTGCAGCGGCCGGATCCTCAAGGTCATCATTGAGACCTGCCTGCTCACCGACGAGGAAAAAATCGAAATGTGCCATGTGGTCACCCGGGCCGGAGCCGACTTCATCAAGACCTCCACGGGCTTCTCCAAAGCCGGCGCGACCTTCCACGATGTGGAGCTCTTCACCGCCAACGTGGGGCCCACTGTGAAGATCAAGGCCGCCGGGGGCATTTCCAGCCTGGCGGACGCGGAGAAGTTCATTGAGCTGGGCGCCTCCCGTCTGGGCACCTCCCGAATCGTCAAGCTAGCCAAGGCCATGGAATAACCCGGCCTTTACAATTGGAAAGGAGCATCCTTATGAATTATCCTACCCCCCACATTAAGGCGATCCCCAGCGACTTCGGTCAGACCGTCCTGATGCCCGGCGATCCCCTGCGGTCCAAGTTCATCGCCGAGACCTTCCTGGAGAACCCCGTTCTGGTAAACAACGTCCGGGGCGTCCAGGGCTATACCGGCACCTATAAGGGCACAAAGGTCTCCGTCATGGCCTCCGGCATGGGTATGCCCTCCATCGGCATCTACACCCACGAGCTGTTTAACTTCTTTGAGGTCCAGAACATCATGCGCATCGGCTCCGCCGGCGCCATGCAGCCCCAGATCCGCCTGCGGGATATTGTCATGGGTCAGGCCGCCTGCACGGACTCCAACTGGGCCGCGCAGTTCCATCTGGCCGGCACCTTCGCCCCCATCTGCTCTTACGAAATGCTGACCAAGGCCGTTGCCTCTGCCGAGGAGCTGGGTGCAAGATACCATGTAGGCAATCTTCTGTCCTCCGATGTGTTCTACGGCGACCACGAGGGCGTGCCCGAGGGCCTGGACTCCGGCTACGGCTGGCGGAAGATGGGCGTCATGGCTGTGGAAATGGAATCCGCCGCCCTGTATATGAACGCTGCCCGGTACGGAAAGAATGCGCTGTGCATCTGCACCATCTCCGACCACCTGCTCACCGGCGAGCAGACCACCTCCGAGGAGCGGCAGACCTCCTTCACGCAGATGATGGAGGTTGCTCTGGAAACCGCCCGGAAAATGGAAAAATAAACAACCGCACCGCCGCTTCCCGGGCTCCCCTGGGAGGCGGCGGCTTCCCCCCTGGGAATGCTCCGCAAAATTCTTCCGAAAGCGAGGCTTTTTATCATGAAACGTGTATTTTTGATTGTTCTTGACTCCTGCGGTGCAGGCGCCGCGCCGGACGCTGCGCAGTTTGGCGACGCCGGGTGCCACACCCTGGAGTCCATCTACCGGGACCCCCATTTCTCTGCGGAGAACCTGAAAAAGATCGGCATGGGCAATATTGACGGCCTGAGCTTCCTGGGCACGGAGCCAGCCCCCACCGGAGCCGTGGCCCGGCTGCAGGAGCGGTCCATGGGCAAGGATACCACCATCGGCCACTGGGAGATCGCGGGCATCGTGTCCCCTACGCCCCTGCCCACCTACCCTGACGGCTTCCCCCAGGAGGTCCTGGACGCCTTTGAGCAGGCCACTGGCCGGGGCGTGCTGTGCAACAAGCCCTATTCCGGCACGGATGTGATCCGGGATTACGGTGCGGAGCAGCTGAAAACCGGCAAATGGATCGTCTACACCTCTGCGGACTCCGTGTTCCAGATCGCGGCTCATGAGGAGCTGATCCCTCTGGAGGAGCTGTATGACGCCTGCCGGAAGGCCCGGGCCATTTTGCAGGGCAAGCACGGCGTAGGCCGGGTCATAGCCCGGCCCTATGTGGGCACCCCGGAGACCGGCTTCACCCGCACCACCAACCGCCACGACTTCTCCCTGGAGCCCCCCAAGACCACCCTTCTTGACGCCGTGAAGGCCGCCGGGCTGGACAGCATTTCCGTGGGCAAGATCTATGACATTTTCGCCCACCGGGGCACCACGGAGCAGGTTTACACCACCGGCAATACCGACGGGCTGGAAAAGACGCTGGGCTATGGGAAGCGGGACTTCCACGGCCTGTGCTTCACCAACCTGGTGGACTTTGATATGCTCTACGGCCACCGCCGGGATGTGCCCGGCTACGCCGCCGCCGTGGCGGAGTTTGACCGCTGGCTGCCCGTCTTCCAGAGGGAGCTGGGCCCCGAGGATATTGTCATGATCACCGCCGATCACGGCTGCGACCCCGCCTTCCTGAAAACCACCGACCACACCCGGGAGTATGTGCCCCTGGTCATGTGGGGCCCGAAGGTAAAGCCTGTGAATCTGGGCACCCGCACCACCTTTGCAGACATCGCCGCCACCGTGGCGGAGCTGCTGAACGTGCCCCTGGACACCCCGGGCCAGAGCTTTGCCAAGGAAATTCTGTAACCTTCAAAACGGAAAGGAGACCTGTCTATGGACCCCAAGAAGCTGCTGGAGCTGGCCGCGGAGGCCATGCAGCACGCCTATGTGCCCTATTCCGGTTACCGGGTGGGCGCGGCCCTGCTGTGCGCGGACGGCACGGTATATCAGGGCTGCAACATTGAAAACGCCTCCTACACCCCCACCATCTGCGCGGAGCGCACCGCCTTCTTCAAGGCCGTGTATGACGGCAAGCGGGCCTTTACCGCCATTGCGGTCGTGGGAGGAAAGGACGGCAAGATTACCGGATTTTTCCCGCCCTGCGGCGTCTGCCGCCAGGTCATGCGGGAATTCTGCCGGGACGATTTCCTGATCTATATGGGCGGGCCGGAGGGCAGCTTCGAGGCCCACACACTTGCGGAGATTCTGCCCTATAGCTTCTCCGCCGCCGAGCATATGCACTAGGGTCGAATTCTGACAAATAAATGGAAAAAACTCAAAATTTTTCCATATTTATCCCCAGAAAAGTGGCACAATGCACAAACCTAAAAATCGCTGTTGATTTTTACCCGGAATTGTGCGAGAATATATCCGCAAGTCAGAGAATCCCCTCTGGCTGTAACATTTCATTGGAGGTCAAAGAAAAATGAAGAAAATCATTGCATTCCTTCTGGCCATCGCGATGGTTGCCTGCCTGTTTGCCGGCTGCCAGAGCAGCACGAAGCCCACTGAGGCTCCCACCGAGAAGCCCACCGAGGCTCCCACTGATGCTACCAAGGGCGAAGAGACCAAGGGCGAAGTGACCGAGGCCCCGACCGAGAGCGATGTTCCCGACATCTACATGATCACCGATAAGGGCGACATCAACGACAAGTCCTTCAACCAGGGCACCTGGGAAGGCATCCAGGCTTGGTGCGCTGCCAACAACCGTCAGTGCGCTTACCTGAAGCCCGCCGAGGCGACCGATGCCGAGTACATCAACTCCATCGAGCAGGCCATCAAGGCCGGCGCGAAGGTTGTCGTCACCCCCGGCTTCCTGTTTGAGGTCCCCATCTACACCGTGCAGGAGCAGTACCCCGATGTGAAGTTCATCCTCATCGACGGCAACCCCCACAGCGCGGATTACTCCGACTACAAGACCGCTGACAACACCGTCGGCATCACCTTCCAGGAAGAGCAGGTCGGCTATCTGGCCGGCTACGCCGCTGTCATGGACGGCCACACCAAGCTGGGCTTCATGGGCGGCCAGGCGGTTCCCGCTGTCATTCGCTATGGCTACGGCTTCGTGC
Source organism: uncultured Oscillospiraceae bacterium (assembly GCA_934565775.1). Lineage (GTDB taxonomy): Bacteria > Bacillota > Clostridia > Oscillospirales > Oscillospiraceae > Faecousia. Next base: position 14,749 of record CAKTIN010000025.1, on the reverse strand, counting down.
AGGGCGCCAATGACGCCGCCAAGGAGCTGGGCATCAACGTTGAGATGATGTACACCAACACCAACGGCTTCGCCGCTACCCCCGAGGCGCAGGCTATGGCCGCTTCCTGGTACAAGTCCGGCACCACCATCGTCTTCGGCTGCGGCGGTTCCCTGGGCAACAGCGTGTTCGCTGCCGCTGAGGCTGAGAACGGCCTGTCCATCGGCGTTGACGTTGACCAGTCCGCTGAGTCCGCCACCATCGTTACCTCCGCTATGAAGGGCCTGGCTGCCGCCGTGTCCCAGATGCTGGACAACTATGTGGGCGACAAGTTCCCCGGCGGCCAGAACCTGGTTCTGGGCGCGAAGGACAACGCTGTTTCCCTGGCTATGGACACCGCGAAGTTCCAGAAGTTCGATCAGGCTGCTTATGATGCTCTGTATCAGAAGCTGGCCAACGGCGAGATCACTATCAAGGTCGATACCGACGCCGATAGCGCCGACGCTCTGGATACCCCCAACTGCGCTGTCACCGTTGTGAAGCAGTAAGGTTTTCCAAACTCCATTTATCAGCCGCGGGCTTGCCCGCGGCTGATTCTTTTTGCAGAAGAAAAACCACCGGCGCAGCCAGTGGAAGTACAAAAAGCGCCCCGATGAAAACCATCGAGGCGCTTGGAGCGGGTAATGGGAGTCGAACCCACCTATCAACCTTGGGAAGGTCGCATTCTACCGATGAACTATACCCGCATCTGAAGTTCTCCCGTATTATATCACGGCTTCTGCAAAAAATCAACAGTTTTTTGTCGAAGATTTCCGGCCTCCGGATTTTGCTCATCCGGAGGCCTTCTTTATTAGGACTTGGGGATCGCCCCGGTGGCGTCCGCCTCCCGGAAGGTGAACTCGTAAGCCACATAATCCTCCAGAGGCTCCTGGCGCAGCTTCAGCCGGGTCAGATAGACCGTGCTGCTCTGCCAAACCGGGTGAGCCAGCGCCCCGCTGGTCGTCTCCCCCATCAGGGCCTGTAGTGCCTTGAAGCTGTCGTAAGCCCCCGTCCCCACAAAGGCCCCGCTGCCGGTCATGGTGCGGCACAGGCTCCCCAGCCCCTGAAAGCGTTCGCTGCCGTCCGCCTGCTTGACATAGACCGGCTGCCGCACGGCCTCGACCTCATACTGCTCCGGGTTATTGGGCCAGATAAAGGTCTTAAACTGCATTTTATCCATGGATCCCGCCTCCCAATGCCAGTGAACTCCGGCTGGTGCTGCGGATCACCCCGGTAAAATCGCTGCCGGTGGGCGTGTCCTCCCAGGTGCAGCTCAGCCACTGGCAGTGATAATACTGATAGATCCGGATCCCGCGCAAAAGCTTCACCTCAAAATCCTTCAGCCCGGCTATATAGGTATTGTCCCACTTTTTCGCAGGGAAGTGCCGCCGGACCGTCAGCTCATACTGGACCCGCCCCATGGCGCTCAGGGCGGTCCCCTGCTCTCCCATGGCATATACCGGCCGGATCTCCCGCTGCTCCTTCACCCGGATCAGGTTGAACCGCCCATGGCTCACCTGATTGGTCTCCAGGGTAAGCTCTCCCACCGGCAGCATGGCGCCGTTTTCGTCGCTCTCCACCCCGAAGCTCCCAAACACGTCGGCGGTGAAATAGTCCCCCTTGCCGTAGTAGGCGGCCTCCTCCACACGGCAGGATAGGGGCGGCAGATTCTGTACCCCCTGCGTCAGGGCGATGGCCACATTTTGGGCCGTCTCCTGGCATTTTGCCGCCCCCAGCACCGTCGGGGAAAAGACCCGGACCCGCAGCTCCGCAGCCGCGCCCGCATTGTTGGCATTGGGCGATTTCACAAATTCCATCTTCGGCATACTCACTGCCAGTACCGGGCTGGTGATCCGGGGCATAAGCTTTCCGGGTCCCGCCCACTCTGCCCGGAACCCCGCCGCCCGCAGGCCCGCCAGGATCAGTTCGATGAGTTGCTCCATGTATCCTCCGCTCCCTCCTGAATGCACAGCCCCCAGCGGTACAGGCACCGGTCCCTCAGGAGGATCCGCTCCCCCCGGCGCACCAGGTAGACCGTCTCCTCCAGGACCACCCGGTCCCCCTGCTCCAGGGGGACCTCCGGCGGTCCCAGATAGACATATTGCCCTCTGGGCACCTGGCCAATATCCGAAAAAACGTGCTCCATATTCTGCCAATACTTCCCGGTAACGGGGCGGAGGAAGCCCCGGCAGGCCGTCTCCGTCTCGCCGTGGCGCACCGTCAGCGCCGCGCCGTACCGGTCCAGGATCCCTTTCACATACCGCTCCATGCTACACGCTCCGGAAGGTAAATTCATCCTGCAAATAAGGACCGATCAGCATCTGCGCCTGCCTACGCAGGCACTTTACCGTCACGGATGCGTCCTCCCGCTGGATGGTCAGGTCTGAGGCGGAAAAGGACTTCGGCTCTCCCCGCTGCTCCAGCTCCTCCAGCGCCGCCACGCCGTAGAGCCCCACCGCCGCGATGTAATCCGCCCGCAGGTCCTCCGGGGTCAGGCCGGGGCGCAGCTTGTGCTTCAGCGACTCCTCCACGCTTCTGCACAAAATCTCCAGTCTGGCCTTTTGGACCTCCTCCAAAGGCCCTGCAAAAAGCAGGGCCTGGGCGTATGCGTGTTCCGATGCCGTCATATCAGAGTTCCAGCACCTTGGCGGCCTCGTCGCAGATCTTGCCGAAGCCCGCAATGGAGGAGATCACCGCCCGCTCCAGCTGGCGGTCAATGAGCTTGTCGTATTCCACCATCACATCCCCGGCCCGCACCAGCTCCAGCGCGTACCGGCGATCCAGGCCGATCAGCTTCCCGGCATCTACGCAGTCGCTCCGCAGGAGCTGCGCCCCCATGGGAGAGGCGAACTGCCCGCTGCCCTGGAAATTCAGCCCGGTCAGGGGATTCTGGAACTCGTCGATCTTCAGCAGCTTGGTCATGGTATCCGTACTGCACAGGAAGGTATTCAGGGTGTAGGGTCCAAACTGTCCCCAGAAATTCACCAGCTCGTCATAGGTCAGGGTCCCCTTCGTCCCGCCGATGGGGCTCTCCCCCACCTTCAGCACCGGCGCGGGATTCTGGTTGCCGTCGCCGTCCATCAGCACGTCCACCGCATCGCGCAGGTGCATTTTCTGAATGTACCCGCCGATCTGCCGCAGCATCACGGAGAACAGATCCAGCTTCTGGAACCGGATGGCCTCATAGCTGGCCAACAGAGCGCGGCCCCGCTTCTTCAGCGACAGCAGATGGTCCTTGGTTTTGATCTGGGTCGCGGGGATCGCCGCCCCCTCCGCCACAGGCTTCAGGCTCTTGTCCTCCTCCGAGGCCACAGAGTAGATGGAGCGGTAGTCCATGCAGTCGATCACCGTAGTCGTGGCGGTCAGATTGGGCAGGATGTCATTTTCCTCCATGCCTTGGCGCACCGCCCGGGCAATATACTCCGGGAACAGCACCGCGGAGTCCATGGTCCGGAAGAATTTTTCCACGCTGGAGGAGCCGGGCCCCTTCACCCGAATGTCAAACCGCTTCAGCTGCCGCTGAAACGCGTCGGTCCCCTCCATGGCCGTGCCCCGGTAGTGCTCGCTGGGGTCCATGGCCTCCAGCACCTGGGAGAAGCTCTTGCCCTCCTCCCGGTACATTCCCTTTTCCAGCTTCAGATTGTCAAATGCCATTGCTTTTTCCTCCTTACAGCAGAATCGTCACGTTCGCCCCGTCTACGGCGAGGATCCAGTAGCTCTCTCCGGTCTCCCCGGTCCCGGGCGCTCGGACGCCGCCCTTGCCGTCGGCCAGCAGGCTGACCTTTCCCACCCCGGGGACCGTACCGGAGCAGGGCAGGGTCACGAAGCCCCGCACTACCACCCCGGCATAGCCGCCCCGCTGGGAAGCCGCCACCCCGCAGAAACCGTCGCCGTCGCTGCAAGGCGCCACCGTGCCGCTGGCGCTGAGCTTGCAGGGCTTATCCAGAACCTCTCCCGTGTGCGCCATGGTCACGCAGACCTGGCCGATTTCCTGAAATGCCGTTTTCATAAACATCCTCCTTGCTTCTATTCCCTCCGGTCGCCCGGATAAGGTCAAATCAAAAAGCCGCTGTCCGGCTCCTGGGCAGTCCGCTTGCCCCCGGGGAGCTGCATCTCCGGGGGATACAGGTCTGCCGCCCGCTCCCCCAGGGCCCTTTTCCAGGCCTCCAGCTCCTCCTGGCTCATGCGCTCCACCGCCTGGCGCAGGTGCTTTTCGCTGATCCCCAGCTCCAGCGCCAGACCCAGGCGCACCACCTGCTCCCGCTGCTCTTTTTCATACCGCCGGCCCAGCTCTGCTTGGGCCTTCAATCTCCGGTACTCCTCCGCCGCGCCGGCCCCGGCCTGCTTGCGCACCAGGTCCTCCAGGCAAAGCCGGCTGGCCCGGACCCCCTTGAGCACCCCGGCCTCCCGCTGGGCCGGCACTGCCACGAAGGAGAATTCGTATGCGTCCGTGGGGTCCGTCAGCACGGTCAGGCACAGCTTTCCGTCATAGACCTGCCCCTTTTCATGGCTGCACGTCCCGGCGTCCGCCCCGCACACGGAGCACTTTGCCCCGCCCATGGCGCACCCCACGGAGACCTCCTTTTTGATCCCCGCCTCAATGTCCCCGATCAGGCTCTCATTTTCCCGGTCTCTGCGGAGGTAAGCCCAGGCCTTGATAAAGCTAACTCCCTGCTCCTGCTGCACCTGGGCATCAAAAATGCGGGCCACCTGGGCCTGCGCGGACCAATTGTGATCCAGCACCCCGGTTTTCCCCACGAACAGCTCTGCCAGCCGGGGCAGCGCCGCCGTGTCAAAGCGCTCCAGATCCCGGTCCGGCTGGTCGTCGCACAGCCGCAGGGAAAACACATAGACCTGCTCCGCCCCCATGGGGCTCCTGGCCAGCCGGTTGATCTTCTCCAGCTGCTCCGGGGTCGGCGCCCCCGCCATCTGTACCGCCGCTTCTTTCCTAATTTCCATTTGTCTCCTCCATTTCCCGTTTTAGCTTTTCCGCCTGCATTTCGTAGAGCTTTGCCTGGGCCTCCTGGGTAATGTCCTGCAAGCTGATGCTGTCCCACCTGACCCGGACCCTGGGATCATAGCCCTCCAGCTCCAGCCACATCTGGCAGATGCGCTCCAGCACCGGCTCCATACACCGCCGGAGGGCCCAGAGCTCCGAGGTCAGCAAATCCGCCTGCTGGGCGCTCATGCGTTCCGTGCTGGACCAGCTCAGCCCCAGCAGGAAGGGCGGCAGGCCGGTTTTGGCCACCAGCTGCTCCAGGATCAGCCGGACCGGGGTCTGAGCATCCAGGATCTGCCCGTCGCTGCCGATCACATGAATGTCCACATCCCCCACGGCCACAAAGTCCCGCACCGCGCCGCTTTTGGTGTCCTCCATAGCCCGGGCCCATTGCTCTGCCATCTGCTGGCCCCGCTGCTGGGCCGTCGCAGGGTCCAGGGGCTCCGCGCCCGGCTTGTACACCACGCTGTAGCGCACGTTTCCAGCCCGCTCCCAGTTGATGCCGATGGTGTTGTAGATTTTCAGCAGCACCTCTCCCAGGAAGGGCATCCCCCGGAGCAGGCTCACCCCATAGGGGCTGCCGGGCTCCGGATACAGGGCCGAAAACAGCAGCAGCTTCTGATAGGGCAGCGGCCGCATCCGTCCGGTGCGGTCCGGTCCCCAGATTACGGTTTCCAGCCCGTTTTCGCTCTCATGGAATTCCAGCAGCCCGGGGTCCCCCCAGCATACCGCCCGGAGCTTCCCGCCCCGCACCACCATTTCTCCTACCGCCCGGCCATAGGTCAGCAGGCAGTCCAGATACGCCGTAAAGAAGCCCTCGATCCCCCGCTGTCCATGGCCGCAGGGCACCGTCCGCAGGAATTCCTCCAGCTTTGCCTGGGCCCGCCGGTCCTCGCATTCCATGGTAAAGCCCCCCGCCAGCCGCACCAGCTTTCCAATGGCAGCGTCCAGAATGGGAATAGCCTCCCGCAAGGTCCGGTAGACCCGCTCCTCCCCGCCCCCGTAGGGGCTATAGGTCCTGAGCTCCCCAAAGGGGTGGGCGCAGCCCGTCCGAAGCTGGGCCACTGCTGCCGGGGCTCTGTGTGATTTTTCCTTCATATTGCACCTCCAGTTATGAACCTCTCCGCTCAACGGCGCAGGCGGCAAAGCCGCCCCGGCTCCACCCCAGCACCGTAGCGGCAAAGTACCGCATGTCATCCATGGCGTGATCGTTTTCCTTCCGCACCCGGTCCCGGGTCCCCGCCCGGGTATCCCAGACATAGTCCTCAATCTCCCGCAGGCAGTCCCGGCACTCCCGGCAGAGGACCAGCTTCCCCTCCTTCAGCAGGTCCGAGGTCAGGCGAATGCCGGAGAGCACGTCGTTCTCCGCCTTCCTTACCGGCAGGCCCCGGCGGCGCAGGACCTCCAGAAAGCTGGCTGCCGAGGGGTCCACAATGACCCCATCAAGCCGTCTGCCCCCCGCCAGTGCCTCCAGAGCGTCGGCATACTCCCCGTCGGTCATCTGCCGCCGCTCCTGCCGGGAGTTGAAGTAAAACTCCTTCACCCGGTACCATACCCCTTCCTTCAGCCCCCACAGCCCCATAGACGTGGGATTCACCGTCCCGTAGTCGCAGGAGATGTACCAGCGTTCATAGGGCCCCGGCGGGGCGGGAGGCGCCGTCTCCGGCTGAAAGAAGTCGTAGACCCGCCCCTCTGCCGCCACCCATTGCCCCAGAATAAACCGCTTGTAGAATACCCCCGTATACAGCCTCTGGTACCGCTCCCGGATCTGAGGCGTCAAAGAGGGGTTATCCTCCATGGTAAAGTGCAGATGCAGGCAGTTCCGCTCCTGCGCCCCCAGAATCCATTGCCGGTAAAACCAGTGGTTGGGTCCCGCCGGATTGCAGTTGAACCAGAGCTTGGACCCCGCCACGGAGCACCGGGCGCAGGCCTGCTCCACAAAGCTCTGGGGCATCAGCGCCGCCTCATCCAGGAGGACCCCCGCAAAGGTCACCCCCTGGATCAGCGCTGCGGAGCCCTCGTCATAGCCGCCGAAGAGGCAGAATTCATTGCGGTGGCCGCAGAAGGTCACCTGCACCAGATTCTCCGACCGCTTCTCCTTCCAAACCGCGCCCATCTCCCCCAGCCGCGGCAGGATCTCCGAGAGCACGTTCCGCCGGAGAGACACAATGGTCTTTCCGCAGATTCCGAACTTGGCCCCGTCAAAGCAGCTCTGGGCCCAGAGGAAGAAGCCCAGGCCCATCGCCAAGGTCTTGCCGGAGCGCACCGCGCCGTCGCAGACAATGGCCTCATACCCCCTCAGGCGGCTGCCGGGCATCCACCAGGTCAGCACCAGCCGCTGCTTTCTGGAAAACCGGCTGTAGCCGCTCACAGGGCCTCCCCCGCATTCCCCAGGGCCTGCAGCAGGGCCATGGTCCCGTCCTCCTCCTTGGCGGTCAGCGCCGCCAGCTGCTCCAGCACCGCCAGCCGGTCCAAGAGCTTCAGCTCCAGCGCCCCCTTTTCGCTGCGCTTGATCTCGCTGAGCAGGCTCAGATCCAGCTTCTCCACCTCCGGCCTCTCCTCCAGCACCAGCCGCACGCAGTCGTTGGGCCGTCCAAAGGCCAACTCCCCCAGCCTTCGGATCACGTCCTCCCGCCGCACCTGCCCATCCAGCGCCTTGCGCTGGGCCTCCAGCTCCGCCAGGACCCCCGGCTCCCGGAGGAGATCGTCCCCCTCCCGCCCGATGGCTCGCCCGGCCCTGGCCGGGCTCATCGTCCTGAGAAAGGTCCCCGCATAGCGCCGGGTCTGTTCCGCAGATAGCTTCATGGTCTCCCATCCTCCTTTTCACCCGTAGCCGTCTATGCCCTCCGGGTGGCACGGTTTCGTGCAACCGGGGAGAAAATTCTCTTTTCCGTCTTGCGCTCTGCCGCCGTTTCGACTTTCTCCCTGAAACACCTTGCTTTTTCCCCGGCTTTCGGCTATGATATAAGCAGAAATAGAAACAGAAAGGATGCGTGCGCCATGCCGGAACCGACCCCCGATTATACCCGCCCCCCTGTGCGGCGGCGTCGGAAAAAGACGAAGATGCAAATCTTCAAGGAGACCTACCTGCCCCTTGTGACGCTGGTGGGGATCATCCTGGTCGTCATCGGAATCATTGTCGGCTGCGTCAAGCTCAGCAACCGCGCCAAGGAGCGGAAGGCAGAGCAGGAGTCCTCCCTTGCCGCCCAGCAGGAGGCCGAGCGTCTGGCCCAGGAGGCCGCCGAGCGGGGCAAGAAGCTGCTGCCGCAGGCGGAGGCTTTGGCCGCGCAGTATGATTACGACGGCGCGATTGCCCTTCTGTCCGCCTTTGACGGGGATCCCGCCCAGGTGCCCGGCATGACCGAGGCCATAGAGAAGTACCGCTCCGAGAAGAACGCCCTGGTCCTGTGGGAGGACGTGGGAACCATCCCCCACATTTCCTTCCAGGCTCTGGTGGCCAAGCCCACCCTGGCCTTTGCCTCCGGCCGGGGGGATCGCTACCGCTCCAACCACGTCACGGTAGACGAATTCTCCGCCATTTTGCAGGCCCTTTATGAGAACGGTTATGTCCTGGTAAATCTGTCTGACGTGGCCCCCAACGTGGCCGACGGCAGCACTTCTCACTTTGAAGCGGGGCAAATTTACCTGCCGCTTGGGAAAAAGCCCCTGGTCCTGTCCCAGCTTCCCGTCAATTACGGCTTCCCTGCGGGCCACGGCTTTGCCGCCCGGCTGACCGTGGGCGCAGACGGCCGCCCCACCGCGGAATATGTCAACTCCGCCGGTGAATCTGAGACCGGGGCATACGACCTGGTCCCCCTGCTGGATCAATTCATCGATGCTCACCCGGACTTCTCCTATCGCGGCGCGAAGGCCATTCTGGCCTTCACCGGCAGTGAAGGCGTCCTGGGCTATCAGACGCAGCCCTCCGCCAAGGATACCCTCGGGGAGGATGCCTATCGTCAGGAGGTCGCTGCCGCCCAGAAGGTCGCCCAGGCTCTGATCGCAGACGGCTACACCCTCGCCTGCTTCAGCTATGACTATGTGGCCTACGGAAATGTCACCCTGGGGGAGATCGAGGACGATCTGTCCTCCTGGGCCGCAGAGATCGAGCCGATCGTCGGAAAGACCGATGTGCTTTTCTACTACTCCGGCAGCGACATTGCCGGTACGGAGGAATACTCCGGCAGCCGGTATGACGCCCTGCACGACGCCGGTTTCCGTTATTTCTGCACCCTGGACAATGAGGTCCCCGCTTGGCTCCAGGTAACGAACGAATATGTTCGCCAGGCCCGCCGCACCGTCAACGGCAGCCGCCTGACGGAGAGCCCCGAGCTGGTGGCGGACCTGTTTGACGCCGCAAAGGTGGTTTCCAAGGACCGCTGAGCGCCCCCCGCCGTAAAAAACTCCCGGCCGTGGATTCCCACGGCCGGGAGCTTTCTTTGCAGATTTCAACTGAGTTTTCCCGGGCGACGGTTTTCCCCTTGACAGGAAGAGTTAATTTTGGTAAAATCATAATCGGTTTTGATAAATCTTTGGAAAAGAGGCTACCCTATGCTGACCATCCCTGAACTGTACGACCTATCTCACACCCTTGCTGCCCCCTACCTGTCCCAGTTTTCCTATCCCTGGGAGGCTCTGGCGGGCCTCAAGGCCTTTATCACCGCCCTGGGCCCCACCCTGGACCCGGAGGTCTATGAGCAGCGCGCCGACCAGGTCTGGGTCGCCCGCTCGGCGAAGATCGCTCCCACAGCTTACCTGGGCGCCCCCTGCATCATCGGGCCGGATACGGAGATCCGCCATTGCGCCTTTATTCGCGGCTCCGCCCTGGTGGGCTCCGGCTGCGTGGTAGGCAACTCCGTGGAGCTGAAAAACGTGATTCTCTTCGACGCCGTCCAGGTGCCCCACTACAATTATGTGGGTGACAGCATCCTGGGCTACCGCGCCCACATGGGTGCCGGTTCTCTGACCTCCAATGTAAAGTCCGATAAGACCCTGGTCTGCGTCCATAGCGCCGACGGCGCCTCCCTCCCCACCGGTCTTAAGAAATTCGGCGCCATGCTGGGAGATTTTGTGGAGGTCGGCTGCAATTCCGTCCTCAACCCCGGCACGGTGGTCGGCCCGCATACCAATCTTTACCCCCTGTCCTGCGTCCGCGGGGCCATTCCGGGGAATTCCATCTATAAAACCGGGGGCGTGATCGTCCCCAAGCGCTGAAGCATCGGAAAGGAATCGATTATGGGAAAATACTTTGGAACTGACGGCTTCCGTGGGGAAGCCAACCGCGTCCTCACTGCGGACCACGCCTTCGCCGTAGGCCGCTTCATCGGCTGGTACTACGCCGAGCTCCGCCGCCGGGCGGGCAAGGGCGGGCATCCCCGGGTCGTCATCGGCAAGGATACCCGCCGGTCCAGCTATATGTTTGAATACTCCCTCTCCGGCGGCCTTACCGCCTCCGGGGCGGATGTGTACCTGCTCCATGTCACTACCACCCCCTCTGTGGCCTACATTGCCCGGACGGACGACTTTGACTGCGGCATCATGATCTCCGCCAGCCACAATCCCTATTATGACAACGGCATCAAGCTGCTCAACGGCAACGGGGAAAAAATGGACGAGGCCACCATCTCCCTGGTAGAGGCCTATCTGGACGGCTGTCTGGAGGTCTTTGGTCAGAGCTGGCCCACCATTCCCTTCGCCACCGGGGAGGACATTGGCCGCACCGTGGACTACGTATCCGGACGGAACCGGTACATCGGCTACCTGATCTCTCTGGGGATGTACTCCTTCCGGGGGCTGCGAGTCGGCCTGGACTGCGCCAACGGCAGCGCCTGGAACATTGCCCGGAGCGTTTTTGAGGCCCTGGGCGCCAAGACCTACGTCATGGGCGCAGAACCGGACGGCACCAATATCAACCGGGGCGTGGGCTCCACCCACATTGAGGCCCTGCAAAAGTTCGTCCTGGAGCACCAGCTGGATATTGGCTTCGCTTACGACGGCGACGCGGACCGCTGCCTGTGCGTGGATGAAAAGGGCGGCGTAGTTGACGGCGACCTGATCCTGTACATTTACGGCAAGTATATGAAGGAGCGGGGCAAGCTGCTGAATAACACCGTCGTCACCACCGTCATGTCCAACTTTGGCCTCTACAAGGCCTTTGACGAGGCGGGCATCGATTACGCCAAAACCGCCGTGGGGGATAAATACGTCTACGAGTACATGATGAAGAACGGCAATCGCCTGGGCGGCGAGCAGTCCGGCCATATCATCTTCTCCAAATACGCCACCACCGGCGACGGCATCCTGACCAGTCTGAAAATGATGGAGGTCATGCTGGCCAAAAAGACCACCCTGAGCAAGCTGGCCGAGCCTGTGACCATTTATCCCCAGGTCACGGTAAACGTCCGGGTCACAGACAAAGCCGCCGCCCGCGCCGACTCCGGCGTCCAGGCCGCCATTGACGCCGTCGCCGCCAAGCTGGGTTCGGACGGACGGATCCTCGTCCGGGAATCCGGCACCGAGCCGGTCCTCCGGGTCATGGTAGAGTGTCAGGACCATGAGCAGTGCCGGGCCTATGTGGAGGAAGTGGTCGCCGCCATCCGCGCCAGCGGCCTGGCCTCTGTCTAAGCCCTAATTTCGCTTTTTCCTGCTTTCCAACCTGCCCCGCCGGTACGCACTGGCGGGGCGCTTTTTCCCTTCTGCCGCCGCATTTTTCGAAACCGCCCACTCTCCTCTTGCATTTTTTGTGCGAGTCTGCTAGAATATAGGAGATAAAGGATAATTTTGTGGGCAAATGTGCAAAATGCAGAATTGCCCCCTTGCTTGTTCAATTCCCGCCTTTATTACACCAACAGGAGGATAACAATGGATACCGCAAAGAAGCTAGAACTTGAAAAATTCGCCACCGAGATTCGGATCGCCACCTTGGAGGCTCTTGGGGCCCGGGGCTTTGGCCACATCGGCGGCTCTATGAGCATCGCGGACGCCCTGGCCGTGCTGTATGGGGATGTGATGCGGGTGGATCCCGCCAACCCCGCCAAGCCGGACCGGGATAAGCTGGTCTGCTCCAAGGGGCACGCCGGCCCCGCCGTCTATGGCACCCTGGCGCTGAAGGGCTACTTCCCCCGGGAGGACCTAAAGACGCTGAATCAGCCCGGCACCCGCTTCCCCAGCCACTGTGACCGGAATAAGACCCCCGGCGTGGACATGACCACCGGCTCCCTGGGCCAGGGCACGTCCCTTGCCGCCGGCATGGCCCTGGCGGATAAGCTCCACGGCTATGACAGCCGCACCTTCGTCATCGTAGGCGACGGCGAAGCGGACGAGGGTCAGGTCTGGGAGGCCGCCATGTTCGCCTCCGCCAAGAAGCTCACCAACCTCACCTTCCTTCTGGACTGGAACAAGAAGCAGCTGGACGGCTATGTGAAGGACGTGCTGGACACCGGCGATTTCTCCGCGAAGTTTGCCGCCTTCGGCTTTGAAGTCCTGACGATCAACGGCAACGATATTGAAGAGCTGTACAACGCCCTGCATCACAAGGCCACGGATAAGCCCATCGCCATTGTGATGAACACCGTAAAGGGCGCCGGGATCCCCGAGGTGGAGCAGACCATGTCCAACCACTCCATGAACTTCAAGCCCGGCGACTGCGACCGCTGGATCGCGCAGCTCCAGGCCCGCCTGGAGGCCCTGGCCTAAGCCGCATTTTTGCTTCATTTCAATCTAGTTAGCTGCCCGCCCCGCAGGGCAGCGGAAAGGTACAGTCAATTATGAAAATCGTATATAACGGCTCCAATGACCCCCGCATGGGCAAGGACGTGCTCAGCACCGTCATTCCCGCCCTGGCTGAAGAGGATCCCAATTTCATTTACCTGGATGCAGACCTGATGAGCTGCATCAGCACCGCCAAGTGGGCCCAGTCCCACCCCGACCGGGCCATTAACTGCGGCATTGCCGAGGCCAACATGGTCGGCATCGCCGCCGGTCTGTCCTCTGCGGGCTTTAAGCCCATGGTGCATACCTTCGGGCCCTTTGCCTCCCGCCGGTGCTACGATCAGGCCTTCCTGTCCGCCGGTTATGCCAAGAACCCCATCACCATCATCGGCACGGACCCCGGCGTGACCGCCGCGTTCAACGGCGGCACCCATATGCCCTTTGAGGATATGGCCCTGTACACCGCCATGCCTGAGGCTACCGTTCTGGACGTGGCCGACGCCGTGGAGCTGGAGAGCGTCCTGCATCAGGTGGGCGACCTGCCCGGCGTCAAGTATATCCGCCTGCCCCGGAAGGGCTTCAAGAAGGTCTACGCCGATGGCGAAACCCTGCCCATCGGCAAGGGCGTCGTGTTGAAGGACGGCACGGACGCCGTGGTGTTCGCCTGTGGGATCATGGTCCCCAAGGCCCTGGATGCCGCCGCCGTGCTGGAGCAGGAGGGGATCTCCGTTGCGGTGATCGACCTGTTCACGGTGAAGCCCCTGGACCAGGAGCTGGTCGTTCAGTATGCGGAAAAGACCGGCGCCGTAGTCACGGCTGAGAACCACAACCACATCGGCGGCCTGACCGCCGCCGTAGCTGCCTGTCTGGCCGCCAAGCGCCCCACGCCGCTGGAGTATGTGGCCGTGGAGGACGTGTTCGGTGAGGTTGGCCCCCAGGATTATCTGGAGAAGCAGTTCGGCCTGACCGCAGAGCACATCGTCTCCCAGGTCAAGGCAGTCCTGGCCAGAAAGTAAATCCATAGAGCAAAAAACGCGGGGGCCGCTATAGCAGCCCCCGCATTTTTTCGGATTCTTTCCCATATAGAAACAGCCACGGCGCATCTGCGTCCGTGGCTGTCTGGTTTCTTGGTATCTTACTTCAGGCCGGCAGCGGCAGCGACTTCAGCGGCGAAATCGTCCACGCGCTTCTCGATGCCCTCGCCCTTCTCAAAGCGGACCGCATCCACAAACTTCACGGTGCCGCCCAGCTCCTTGGCTGCGGAGGCGATATACTGCTCCACCGTCATGGCGCCATCCTTCACAAAGTCCTGCTGCAGCAGGCAGTTCTCCTCAAAGAACTTGTTCAGCTTACCGGCAGCGATCTTCTCCTTCACAGGCAGGGGCTTGGAAGCCATCTTGGGATCGTTGTCCATCTGGGCGACAAGAATCTTCTTCTCCTCAGCCAGCACATCCTCGCCCACCTGGCTCTTGTCCCAGAAGCGGGGATTCAGAGCGGCGATCTGCATGGCAACATCCTTGCCGATGGTGGTCGCGTCGATGCCCTCGGACACAGCCAGGTTCACCAGCACGCCGATCTTGCCGCCGGCATGGACATAAGCCACGCTGGTGTTCTCGGCAAAGCGGGCAAAGCGGCGGATCTGCACGTTCTCGCCGATAACCATGACCTTCTCGGGCAGGATCTCGCCCACGGTCAGCTCGGAGCCGGGATACTTGCAGCCCTTCAGGGCCTCCAGATCGGCGGGAGCGTCCTTGGCCACGACCTTGGCAATGTCCTTCACGAAGTCCACAAACACGGGTGCCTTGGAAGCGAAGTCGGTCTCGGCGTTGACCTCAACCACAACGCCCACACCGTCGATGACGTCGGCATAAGCCATGCCCTCAGCCGCGATCCGGCTAGCCTTCTTGGCCGCCTTGGCCAGGCCCTTTTCCCGCAGCCACTCAATGGCCTTGTCCATATCGCCGTCGGTCTCGGACAGCGCCTTCTTGCAGTCCATCATGCCGACATTGGTCATTTCACGCA
>CAKTIN010000024.1 GCA_934565775.1 uncultured Oscillospiraceae bacterium | reverse complement strand
GGCCATTAACTATGGCTATTACAACTTCAAAAACCTCGTGATGTGGGTAGCGGTGATTGCGCTGGTGATCCTGGTGCAGCTATTCCAGTCCGTTGGTACAAAAATCGCCGCCCGGTGCGATAAGCGCCTGCGGCACAAGCAATAAGCAAAGGAGATACGATTATGAAAAAGACCATTGCCATTCTGCTCACCCTGGTGCTCACTTTGGGCCTGTTTGCCGGCTGCGGCAAGCAGGCGGACAAGACCATCACCGTAGCCGCCTCCCCCACGCCCCACGCGGAGATCCTCCGGGTAGCCGCCAAGGAGCTGGAGAAGGAGGGCTACACCCTGAAGATCGTGGAATACGCCGACTATGTGGTGCCCAATGAGGTGGTGGAGAGCGGCGACGCCGACGCCAACTACTTCCAGCATCAGCCCTATCTGGATACCTTCAATCAGGAGCATGGGACCCATTTGGTGTCCGTGGCGACCCTGCACTATGAGCCCTTCGGCATTTACGCCGGGACGGTGAAGAGCCTGGACGCTCTGACCCAGGGGGACAAGGTCGCCATTCCCAACGACGGCACCAACCGGGCCCGGGCGCTGCTGCTCCTGGAGGCCAACGGCCTGATCAAGCTGAAAACCGGCGCGGACCTCACCGCCACCAAGCTGGACATTGTGGAGAACCCCAAGGAGCTGGAGATCGTGGAGATGGAGGCGGCGCAGCTGCCCCGGGTGCTGGACTCCGTGGCCATTGCGGTCATTAACGGCAACTATGCCCTGGGCGCGGGCCTGAGCGTGGGCAAGGACGCCCTGGCTGCCGAGGATTCCGCCTCCGTGGCTGCCCAGACCTATGGCAACGTGCTGGTGGTCAAGGAGGGCAATGAGAACTCGGAAAAGACCAAGGCCCTCATCCAGGCGCTGGAGAGCGATGCAGTCCGCTCCTACATGGAGCAGCAGTACGACGGTGCTGTGGTGCCCCTGTTCTGAAACGATTCCCGGTGTGCCCCGTTTGGCGGCACACCGGGATTTTTTCATCCGGGGGTTGCAATTTCTCTCTGCATCTGCTATGATAGTATCGATAAATCCTTATCGGTAGCGGAGTATCAAAACGGGCCTGCCGGGGGAGAATCCGTAAAGGAGAGAGGAACATGGCAAACAAGATTACCATTATCGGCGCGGGAAATGTGGGCGCGACGATTGCAAACGATCTGGTGGCGATGAATCTGGCCCAGGAGATCGTTCTGATTGATATTAACCAGCAGAAGGCCTTCGGCGAGGCGATGGATATTTACCAGGGGGTGTCCTTCTGCTCCCCGGCCATTGTCCGCCCTGGGGATTACCCCGACGCGGCTGGGTCCAACGTGGTGGTGATTACCTCCGGCGTGGCCAGAAAGCCCGGCCAGACCCGGCTGGAGCTGGCGCAGACCAATGTAAACATTCTTAAGCAGATCACGCCGCACATCGTCCAGGCGGCGCCGGACGCGATCTATATCATCGTGTCGAACCCTGTAGACATTATGACCTATGTGTTCGCCCAGATTTCCGGCGTGCCGGAAAAGCACATCATCGGCTCCGGCACGGTGCTGGATACCGCCCGGCTCCAGGCGGAGCTGGCGAAGGACTTCCACATCAGCCCCAAGAACGTCCACGCCCATGTGTACGGCGAGCATGGGGACAGCTCCTTTGTCCCCTGGTCTCTGGCCACGATCTCCAACAACCATATTTCGGTCTATAAGCAGCACGCGCCGGACGGGGATTCTATCCGCTGGGACGGGCAATACGACGCCTTTGTCCAGAAGGTCCAGGCCTCCGGCGGTATGGTCATTCAGGCCAAGGGCGCGACCTTCTACGCAGTGGCCCTGTCCGTGTGCCATATTATCCGCTGCATTTTTACCGGCGCAGGGACGGCTATGACGGTCTCCACGGTGATGCACGGGGAGTACGGCATTGAGGGTGTGGCCCTGAGCGTCCTGTGCATCGTGGACGGAGACGGCGTGCGGGGAAAGATCCGCAATGATCTGACCGAAGAGGAACTGGAGAAGCTCCGCCTCAGCGCCCAGAAGCTGAAGCAGACCCTGTCCGCGATCGAGATCTAACAAAGCGGAAAACAAAGAATCCCCCCGGTTCGGGCGTTTCAGCCCGGACCGGGGGTTATTGTTTGGCGATTTAGAACGCCCAGTTGCCCTTCCGGAAGATGGGCACGGTCTTGCCGTCCTCGGTGATGGCGTCGATGTCCATGGAGTCGCAGCCGATCATGAAGTCCTCGTGGATCATGGAGTCGTTCACGCCGTAGCTCTGGCACTCCTCCAGGGTCTTGCTCTGGAAGTCCCGGATGGTGTCCGCGAAGCCGCGGCCCAGGGCCAGGTGGCAGGCGGCGTTCTCGTCAAACAGGGTGTTGTAGAACAGATAGCCGCACTGGGCGATGGGGGAGCTCTGGGGCACCAGGGCGCACTCGCCCAGGTAGCTGGCGCCCTCGTCCATGGCGATCATGGTTTTCAGCAGCTCCTCATTCTTCTCCGCATGGACCTCCACGGCCTTGCCGCCCGCAAAGCGGATGGAGAAGTTCTCGATCAGCTGGCCCTGGTAGCTCAGGGGCTTGGTGGCGTAGACAATGCCCTCGGCCACGCCCTTCTTCGGGGAGATGAAGCACTCCTCCGTGGGGATGTTGGGGTTGAAGAAGATCCCCTGGAGGCTCTCCTCGCCGCCGCCGCAGAACTGGGCCTGGGGCATCATGCCTACGGTGAAGTCGGTGCCGTTGTCCGCCGTGTAGTGCAGACTGGCGATGTGCAGGCCGTTGAGGTAGTCGCACCGGGCCTTCAGGTCGGCGTTATGCTGCTCCCAGGCCGCAACGGGGTCCTCCGTCACCCGGGAGGTGGCGAGAATGGCCTGCCACAGCTTTTCGATGGCCTGGGACTTGCTCAGCTGGGGGAACACCTTCTTGGCCCAGGCGGCGCCGGGCACGGCGGCGATGCACCACTGCTCCTTGTTCTCCCGCTGATCCAGGTAGGGCTTGGCGATCTGGTACACCGCCTGGCGGGACTTGGCCAGCTTGGCCAGGTTGACGCCCTTGAGCCCGTCGGGGTCCTCGGAGATCAGGTGGATCCGGCAGGGCAGCACATCGGCATAGTGCTTCATCCGGGCCTCCTCCCAGGCGCTTACGGTGCTCAGAGTCTTGAGGCTCTGATAGCGCACATGGGTCTTTTGCAGGGGGGCGTAGTTCCAGTTGACCGTGACCTTCTTGGCCTTGGCCTTATAGGCCTCGTCCACGACCATCTGCACAAATTCGGGCTGATCCAGGTCGGCGTAGACCACGACCTCCTGCCCCTTCTGCACGTTGACGCCGGAGCGGACAATGAGGCGGGCATATTCCCGCAAAACCGTCTTTTTCATAAAAATCAAACTCCTTTCGAGCGATAAAATGCCGCTTGAACTCTTATTTTAACAACAGGGCCGTGCTTTGTCAAGAAAAGACGGCGGATTTGGGGGAAGGGGAGAGAAAAATCGAAAAAAAGGGAAAATCCCCTTTCTTTTTTTCCCGGGAGGGTCTATAATGTAAAAAATAGGGTATGGGGGTTTACTATGGACAATACGCTTGTAATTGGAATCGCCGGCGGCACCGGCAGCGGCAAGACCACCTTGATGCGCAACATCGTCGACCGCTTCGGGCAGGAGATCGCCGTCATCAGCCACGACAACTACTATAAGCGCCACGACGAGCTGCCCTATGAGGAGCGGTGCAAGCTCAATTATGACGAGCCTGCGGCCTTCGATACGGAGCTGTTGGTGGAGCACCTGAACCTGCTGCGCCAGGGGCAGGCCATCGACTGCCCGGTGTATGATTTCACCATCCATAACCGCAGCGATGAGATCATTCACATCGAGCCCCGGAACGTCATCATCGTTGAGGGGATTATGATCTTTGAAAACAAGCCCCTGCGGGATCTGATGGACATTAAGATCTTTGTGGATACGGACGCGGATATTCGCCTGTGCCGCCGGATCAAGCGGGACGTGAATAAGCGCGGCCGCTCTTTAGAGTCGGTTTTGCAGCAGTATCAGCAGACGGTCAAGCCCATGCACGATCAGTATGTGGAGCCCAGCAAGCGCTATGCGGACCTGATCGTTTTGGAGGGCGGCAAGAATCTGGTGGCGCTGGATATGATTATGAACCGGATCCGGCAGCATTTGGAGAACTGAGAGATGGGCTACGAGAGTATTCTATTGGATGTGGACGGCACCCTGTGGGACTCCCGGCAGATCGTGATGGAGGGGTGGAACCTGGGGCTGGAGGCCGCCGGGCTGGCGCGCCGGTTCACCATGGAGACCATTACCCCTCTGTTCGGCAAGACCATCACCCAGATCGGGGAGCTGGCCCTGCCGGACCTGGACCCGGTGCGCCGGTCGGAGGTGCTGGAGCAGTGCTTTTCTTATGAGCACAAGCTCCTGGCGGAGGGGCCCTGCGACATATTTTACCCCGGGGTGAAGGAGCTGATCCCCGTTCTGGCGGAGCGGCACCGGGTGTTTATCATCAGCAACTGCCAAAAGGGCTATATCGAGAACCTGCTGGATCATTCCGGCCTCTGGCCCTGGGTGACGGACCGCCTGTGCTTTTCTGATACCGGGAAAAGCAAGGGGGAGAACATTGCCCTTATGCTGCAAAAGCACCAAATCACCTCCGGCGTGTATGTGGGCGATACGGTCATGGATCAGCAAGCGGCGGACCACGCCGGGATCCCCTTCCTTTGGGCGTCCTACGGCTTCGGCAGGCCGGAGCACTGGGCCGGGAAGCTGGAGAGCTTTGGAGATCTTTTGAAATTCGTTTGACCGGCGGGAGGTGCGGCTATGAATCCCATTGTCAAGTGGCCCGGCGGCAAGGGCCAGGAGCTGCGGCAGATCCTGGAGCTGGTTCCTCCCTTTGACCGGTACATCGAGCCCTTCTTCGGGGGCGGCGCGCTGTTTTTTGAGCTGGAGCCGGAAAGGGCGGCGATCAATGACATCTCCGCCCCGCTCATGGAGCTTTACCGCCTGGTGCAGGCCCAGGACGAGACCCTGCGCCGCTGCCTGAGGGACTATGAGGGCAGCTTCCGCGGGACCATCGCCGCCTGCCGGGACCGGATGGAGGAGCTTACGGGGCTGTTTTCCGGGCTCCTGGAGGAAACGCTGGACCAAGAGACCTGCCGGGAGCGGCTGGCACCGCTTGTGAGCTATGTTTCCGGAGCGGCCCACGGGACGGGCGGCCGGGAGATCATTGCGGACCGGGCGGAGTTCGAGGCGCAGCTCCTCCGGTTTTCCCTGGATAAGCTGCGCCGGACGGCGGTCAACAGCAAAAAGCGCCCCTTTTCCCGGGAGGATCTGGAGGAGAATCTGGTCACGGGCTTTACCAGCGGCTATTATATGTATTTCCGGCAGATGTTCAATGACCTGTCCCTGGGGCGGAAAACGCTGTCCCCCGGGGAGACCATGGCGAATTTTTACTTCATCCGCTCTTACTGCTACGGCGCCATGTTCCGGTATAACGCCCGGGGAGAATTCAACGTCCCCTACGGCGGCATGAGCTACAACCGCAAGCGCATGGCTCCAAAGCTGGAGGCCATGTTCAGCGGGGAAATGGCGGAGCTCCTGGCGGGGACCCGGATCGAAAACCGGGATTTTGAGGCTTTCCTCCGGGATTGCAGGCTGACAGAGGGGGACTTTCTGTTCCTGGACCCGCCCTATGACTCGGATACCCCGGACTATGAGGGCAACGCCTTTACCCGGGCGGATCAGGAGCGGCTGGCCGCCTTCCTGAAGCAGACCCCGGCGCGGTTCGTTCTGGTGATCCGGAACACGGAGTTTCTGCGGGGGCTGTACGCCGGGGCCAACCGGGTGCTGCAATTTGAGACCCGGTACCGCTATAATCTCCGCAGCCGGAACGACCGGGTGGCGGAGCATCTGATTATTACCAACGTAACGCCGGAGGAAAACGGAATGTTCTTCTGACGAAAGGCCCGGGCAGCGACGGCTGTCCGGGCCCTTTCTTTGCCGGGTATAACGTTGCACCTATCCAAAGGGAAAATGGGGCAGACCGGGCTGCCGGGGAGGGGAAAAGCGGAACCGATAAATGGAGACTGATTTTTACCGGAAAGGTGAAAATTGCACTGGACTTCTATTGCGGGATGTGTTAGAATGTTACTTGGTGGGAGTTGGACGTTTCCCAAAATCCACCGGCAAATGCTTTGTTACGCGGGTCCGGTTCCCGGCTCGCATCCACATCATTATAGACACAGGAGGAACAGAAATATGGCCGATAAAAAGGCAAGAAAGGTGCAGTTTGTGGAAACTGTGCTTCGGGACGCCAACCAATCCCTGATTGCTACGCGGCTGCCCTACAGCAAGTTTGAGGACATCCTGCCCACGATGGACAAGGCCGGCTACTATGCCGCCGAGGTCTGGGGCGGCGCGACCTTCGATGTGTGCCTGCGCTACCTGCACGAGGATCCCTGGGAGCGTCTGCGGAAGATCCGCGCGAAGATGCCCAACACCAAGCTGCAGATGCTGCTGCGCGGGCAGAACGTTCTGGGCTACTCTCACTACCCCGATGACTTCGTGCGCCTGTTCGTGCGGAAGAGCGTCGAGAACGGCATCGACATCATCCGTATTTTTGACGCGCTGAACGACACCAACAACCTGAAGGTCGCCATCGAGGAGACCGTGAAGGCAGGCGCCATCGCTTCCGGCACCATCTCTTATACCACCTCTCCCGTCCATACCCAGGCGAACTATGTGAAGATGGTCAAGGAGCTCAAGGAAATGGGCGCCAGCACCATCTGCATCAAGGATATGGCCGGTATCATGGGCCCCAAGGAGGCTTATGACCTGGTTTCCGCCATCAAGGACGCTGTGGACCTGCCTGTGGACCTGCATACCCATTCCACCACCGGCCTGGCCTTCATGACCTATCTGAAGGCTGTGGAAGCCGGCGTGGACATCATTGACACCGCCATCTCCCCCTTCTCCGGCGGCACCTCTCAGCCCGCGACCGAGACCCTGGTGTACGCCCTGCGTCAGCTGGGCTACGAGTGCGACCTGGACGACAAGGTCCTCAAGGCCATCGCGGACTACTTCAAGCCCATCCGGGACGGCTACCTGAAGGACGGCACCCTGATGCCCAAGTCCATGGCTACCGATACCCAGTGCCTGATCTACCAGGTGCCCGGCGGTATGCTCTCCAACCTCATGAGCCAGCTGAAGCAGATGAACGCGCTGGACCGGTTTGAGGAAGCGCTGTTTGAGACTCCCAGAGTCCGGAAGGACATGGGCTATCCCCCGCTGGTTACGCCCACCAGCCAGATGGTCGGCGTGCAGGCCGTGCGGAACGTGCTGGACGGCGAGCGGTACAAGACCGTCTCCAAGGAGATCAAGGCTTACTGCCGCGGCGAGTACGGCAAGACCCCCGCGCCCATTGACCCGGCGATCCAGAAGAAGATCCTGGGCGACGAGCAGCCGCTGACCGGCCGGTATGCGGATACCCTGAAGCCCATTGTGGCCGAGACCCGGAAGAAGCTGGAGGGTGTGGCCCGCTGCGACGAGGACGTGCTGTCCTACATCGCCTTCCCCAACCTGGCGGAGAAGTTCTTCGAGGAGCGGAAGGAAAAGGAAGAAAACGTTGCCACCTACACCATTGAAGAGGCGTAAGGAGGGACCGTTATGCTGTTTTTAACTGCAACTCCGGGCCGTCATCTGGGCCTTGGCGAGGCTCTGATGGACTCCCTGCTGGGCTACGCCGTGGTGTTCTTCGGCCTGATCCTGCTGATGATCGTGGTTATGATCATTGGCCGCATCTTCGCCGCCAAGGACCGCCGCGCCGCCGAGAAGGCCGCCGTGGCCCCTGCGGCTGCCGCTGAGGCGCCCGCAAAGGCGGAGGCCCCCGCCGCTCCCGGCTCTGCCGGTGAGCTGAAGCTCTATAATGTGGAGCCCAAGACCGCCGCCATGCTTATGGCCATTGTGGCGGACAAGATGGGCAAGCCCCTGAACGAACTGCGGTTCATTTCCATCAAGGAGGTCAAGTAGTCATGAAATATAAAATTACCCTGAAGGGCCGCACCTATGAGGTGGAGGTCGAGGCCGGGAAGGCCATGCTGATGGACGAGTATGAGGCCTATGCTCCCGCGCCCGCTGCGGCTCCCGTGGCTGCTGCCCCTGCGGCTGCCGCCGCCCCCGCTGCCGCTGCTCCTGCCGCTCCTGCTGTGACCGGCGCCGGTGAGGTCGTCAAGGCCCCCATGCCCGGCAATATCCTGAAGGTCAACGTAAAGGCCGGAGACGCCGTGAAGGCGGGCACCGTGCTGGTGGTCCTGGAGGCCATGAAGATGGAGAACGAGATCCTCGCCCCCAAGGATGGCACCGTGACCCAGGTCGTCACCGCCAAGGGCTCCGTGGTGGAGACCGGCGCTCCCCTGGTCGTCCTCGGTTAAGGAGGGCGCTCCATGAATGTTGGTGAAATCTTACTGAAGCTCTGGACAGACTCCGGCTTCGCAGCCTTCGGTCAGCCCGGCGGCTGGAAGTATCTGGTGATGATTGCCATCGCCTGCGTGCTGCTGTACCTGGGCATCGTCAAGAAATTCGAGCCCCTGCTGCTGGTGGGCATTGCCTTCGGCTGCCTGCTGGCGAACCTGCCCAAGGCCGGTCTGTATACCCCCGAGCTGTGGGAAGCCTTTATGGATATTAACAATCCAGCTTATCATAGCTTCGGCACCATTATGAAGTCCGGCGGCCTGCTGGATATCTTCTACATCGGCGTAAAGGCCGGGATTTACCCCTGCATCATCTTCATGGGCGTTGGCGCCATGACCGATTTCGGCCCCCTGCTGTCCAATCCCAAGAGCCTGCTTCTGGGCGCTGCCGCTCAGCTGGGCGTGTTCTTCGCTTTCTTCTGCGCCTCTCAGACTGGCTTTACCGGCAATGAGGCCGCTTCCATCGGCATCATCGGCGGCGCAGACGGCCCCACGGCCATTTATCTGACCTCCAAGCTGGCGCCGGACCTGCTGGGCCCCATCGCCATCGCGGCTTACTCTTACATGGCGCTGATCCCCCTGATCCAGCCGCCCTTTATGCGGATGCTCACCACCAAGGAAGAGCGGAAGATCAAGATGGAGCAGACCCGGACCGTCTCCAAGGCCGAGAAGATCATCTTCCCCATCGTTGTGACCATCTTCGTGGCCCTGCTGCTGCCCTCCACCGCCGCCCTGATCGGCTGCCTGATGCTGGGCAACCTCATGCGGGAGACCGGCGCGACGGACCGCCTGTCCGACACCATGCAGAACGCCCTGATGAACATCGTGACCATCATGCTGTCCACCTCCGTGGGCGCGACCATGGTGGCCGGCAGCTTCCTCACCAAAAAGACCATCCTGATCATTGTCCTGGGCGTGTTTGCCTTCATCCTGTCCACCGTCGGCGGTATGCTGGGCGGCAAGGTCATGTGCTGGGCCACCCGCGGCAAGGTCAACCCCCTCATCGGCTCCGCCGGTGTGTCTGCGGTGCCTATGGCCGCCCGTGTCTCCAACAAGGAAGGCCAGAAGTGGAATCCTTCCAACTTCCTGCTGATGCACGCCATGGGCCCTAACGTGGCCGGTGTGATCGGCTCCGCCATTGCCGCAGGCTTCCTGCTGGCCGTGTTCGGCGGTTAATTCGATTTTCCCTTTTTACCCCCTTTCAGAGCGCCGCTTCCCAAGAAGCGGCGCTCCTTTTTTGCCATCTTGAGGCAAAAAACGTACCAATTTCTGCCGGATGGGGATTATTTTCGCCCGGGCTCTTTACCCCGGGGGAAAACTGTGATAAAATAGATAAGATTTTCAGGCTTTGCCCGTCAGCCGATTACCTAGAGAAAAGGACGAATGATACCGTGAGCAAGGGAATGCGAAAAAACAGCTTTGTAGAGGGGACCTTTGTGGCCTATATTGCCATCCTGATCTCCAAGATCATGGGCGCGCTGTACAGCATCCCCTTCTACCAGATGATCGGCGAGCAGGGCGGCGTGATTTACTCCTGCGCCTACAGCGTTTACGCCCTGTTCCTGGATATTTCCACCGCCGGGATCCCCATCGCCGTGAGCATCGTCATCAGCGAGTATAACGCAAAAAAAATGTACCGCTCCAAGGAGCGGGCCTACCGGATGTGCCTGTTGATCGTGACGGGCATGAGCCTGCTGTCCTTCCTGGCCCTGCAGCTTTTTGCCAAGCAGGTGGGACTGTACTTCCTGGGGGATATGACCGAGGGCGTCAGCGTGGGGGATATTGCCGCCGGTGTGC
Source organism: uncultured Oscillospiraceae bacterium (assembly GCA_934565775.1). GTDB lineage: Bacteria > Bacillota > Clostridia > Oscillospirales > Oscillospiraceae > Faecousia. The sequence continues at coordinate 14,014 of CAKTIN010000024.1, read as the reverse complement.
GGGTGGTGTCCATCTGCCTGCTGATCGCGCCGCTGCTGAGCATTAAGCGGGGCTACCTCCAGGGGCATAAATTCATTGCCGCCTCCTCCCAGAGCCAGGTGATCGAGCAGTTCGTCCGGATCGCGGTGGTCCTGGCGGGAACCTATGTGGCCATCTATGTGCTGAAGTTGGGCACCACCGTGGGCGTGTGCGTGGCTCTGTCCGGCGCGGCTGCGGGCGCTCTGGCGGCGTACCTGTACCTGCGGAAGAAGAGCCGGGAGAGCGAGGACGTGTTCCGCCTGGACGATACGGCGGAGGAGCGCCCGGCCTCCGGCAAGGAGGTCCTGCGGAAGGTCGCCTCTTACTGTATTACCCTGGTCATTATGTCCGTCTCCATCAATGTGTACCACATTGTGGATATGAAGATGCTCCTGGTGGGGCTGCATAAGCTGAAGTTCTCCGACGCCGATACCCAGGTGATCGCCAGCATCGCCTCCACCTGGGTGCCGAAGATCGGCATGATTATTACGGCCCTGTCTACGGGCCTGTCCAGCAGCATTGCCCCCCACATGGCGGCCAGCCGCTCTGCGGGGAATAAGAAGGAGCTTGCCCGGAACCTCAACCAGGCGCTGGGGACCATTTTGCTGATCTCTGTGCCCCTGGGCCTGGGGATGATCTACTTTGCCGAGCCGATTTTCCTGCTGTTTTACGGGAAGAATACCTATGGGCCGGAGCTGCTGCGCCTGGCGGTGGTGGTAAACGTGGTGGGGAATATGGCCACGGTGGCCAGCATGACCATGCAGAGCGTGGGCCGGGGCAAGACGGTGTGCATCGTCAATCTCATTGGTATCGTTCTGAACGCCGGGCTGGATCTGCCGCTGATCTATCTGTTCAACGCCCTGGGCTTGCCGCCCTATCTGGGCGCATCTGTGGCCAGTGTCATCGGCCAGGGGCTGACGGCCTTCCTCCTGCTGCACTCTCTGAAGCGGGCCTATGGCTTTGGCTTCCGGAAGCTTGGGCAGACCCTCCTGCGGGAGCTGATTCCCATGGGGGCCATGATGGCCGCCGTGGTGCTGCTCCGGGCAATCTGGGCGCCGGTGACGACCCGGGGAATCCTGCTGGTGGTGCAGCTGGCGCTGTACGCCGCCGTGGGCGGCAGCGTGTACCTGGTGCTGGCCTACCGCTTCGGCGCGGTCAGCGCGGTGATCGGCAACCAGGCCCTGCGCCGCCTGATGAGCAAGCTGCCCTTCCGGCAGAAGAACGGCTGAGCTTGCCCGATTTAGAAATCTTAACAATTCTTAAGGTTGGGAGCGGTTGACTTTCCTTCCAATTCCCGGTAGAATATAGCAGACCGGTATTTTATATCTTTCAAAAATTAAATATAAGATAAAAAATGTCGGATCTGTGTTTGGACCGGGCGAAGGGGAGAAGAAGGTCCTTTGCCCGGGAAAGGGGAAGTATGAAGCATTGGATGTTTTACCCGGCCCTGTGGGCGGGAAAGCTGTTCCTATGGCGCTACCGGCAGGAGGGCCGCCTGCAAAACGACCGCCCGGGTATGGTCTCCATGCGCTTGTGCGGGGATTTTCTGCGGGATGTGGCGAAGCCGAACCTCACCGTTGCGGTGAGCGGGACAAACGGAAAAACGACCATTTCCAGTATGCTGGCCTCCGTGCTGACGGCGGACGGCAGAAGCGTATCGTATAACGACTGGGGCGCGAACCATCACGCCGGGCACGCCCGGTGCCTGCTGGACGCGGTGGACATTTGGAACCGCCCCACAAAAGATGTGGCGGTCATCGAGATGGATGAGCTGATCTCGCCGCTGAATGTTCCGGCGATCCGGCCGGAGTATCTGATTCTGAACAATCTGGGGCGGGATTCCATGCTCCGCAATGCCAACCCCCAGTTTATCCAGGGGCGGCTGGCGAAGGCGGCGGCCGGCTCCCCGGAGACCACTGTAGTCGTCAATGGGGACGACCCGCTGTGCTGCTTTCTGGGGGAGGGGAACCGCCGCATTCGCTTTGGCGTGGGGGATCTGCATCTGGACCCGCTGCCCAATATCGCCCCGGACTGCACAGTGTGCCCGGTCTGCGGCGCGCCCATTCGGTTCCGCTACCGGCAATACCGGCAGGTGGGCGACTTTTTCTGCGGCAAATGCGGCATGACCCGGCCGGAGCCGGAATACTTTGTGGAGCAGGTGGACTATGACCGGGGAACGCTGACCATGCGGGAGCCCCGGGGAACCTATACCTACCCCCTGATTTCCCCGTCAGTGTTCAACCTGTACGATGAGGCCGCAGCCATTACCCTCCTGCGGGACCTGGGGATCACCCCGGAGGTGCTGGCGCAGGAGCTGAAGCAGGCGGCGATTCCTGCGTCCCGGCGGAGCCGGGAGACGGTGGCCGGAGTAGAGCTGATCACGCAGATGACCAAGGGGCAGAATCCTGCCGCAGCCTCCACGGTGTTCGAGCGTATTGCCAAGGACCCGGCGCCGAAGGAGCTGGTGCTGCTGCTGGACGAGGTCTATACAGACCCCCATAAGTCCGAGACGGCGGCCTGGATGTTCGATACGGATTATGAGGACCTGAACCGCCCGGAGATTCGGAAGATCATCGTGGGCGGGGCGCGGTATCTGGACCATAAGGTGCGGCTGCTCCTGGCCGGAGTGCCCCGGGAAAAGATCGTCTGCATTCGGGATCCCTTTGAGACCCCGCGGTATGTGGACACCCAGGGGGTGCAGGAGATTTTTGTGCTGCACGATGTGGTCTTTATCTCCCGGGGCCGCCAGGTCCGGGACAAGATTGCGGAAAAGCTCCGGGCGGAGCGGGAGGAGGGCGCGGTATATGGTGATTGAAGTCCTTTTCCCCGAGCTGTGCAACCTGTATGGAGACGGGGCCAATGTGCGCTATCTCCGGGCCTGCCTGCCCCAGGCGGAGTTTGTGGAAACGCAGAACGGGCAGAAGCCCCGGTTTGCCCAGGGAAAGGTGGATCTGCTGTACCTGGGCTCCATGGCGGAGCCCGCCCAGCTCCTGGCCCGGGACGCCCTGCTGCCCTACCGGCAGGCCCTGCGGGATTATGTGGACGGCGGCGGAGCCGCTTTGGTTACGGGCAACGCCATAGAGCTCTTGGGCCAGGAGCTCCAAGACGGCGAGGCCCGGGAGAAGATGCTGGACCTGTATCCCTACTGTGCCCGGCGCGATTTGGAGGCCCGGCACAATTCCATGTTCCTGGGCCGGTTCGGTCAGACCCCGATCGTGGGGTATAAGTCTCAGTTTTCCTTCCTGGAGGGGACCTTCCCCCCGGGACTGTTCCATGTAGTGGGGGGCTACGGCAACGGCCTGAAGGCCAGAGACGAGGGATTCCGGGACGGCAACCTGTTTGCTACCTACCTTCTGGGGCCGCTGCTGGTGCTGAATCCTCTGTTTACAAAGGAGCTGCTGAAGCTTCTGGGCCGGGAAGAGTCCCTGCCCTTTGAGGAGGACCTGATGGAGGCCTACCGGTACCGCCTGGCGGAGCTGTCCAGGCCCGGCGTCCGGTTCCTGATGGGAGAACATGGGTAAGATGTAGGGTGGGCGGCCAACCCACCTTGGAGCCGCTGCGGCGCTGCTCCTATTGATACACGGTGTATCCTAAAGACAGGCCTGTATCGTCCGCGTTTCCGCGCCGCCGTTCGTGCTTCGGATCCATTCCTGCCGCACTTAGCTTGCCCCGGCGGGGAAAGAATATTCCGTTGATCGGGAGGTTTTTTATGGAGGGCTTTCTCTCTGTGCTTATCCCCGTGGCAGGAATTCTTCTTGCCATCAAAATTCTCAGCACACCCATCCGCTGGTTCTGGAAGCTGGCGTGCCATGTGCTGTGCGGCTTTGCCTGCCTGTTCCTGCTCAATCTGTGCGCCGGCTTTACCGGGGTGGTATTCCCCCTGAATCTGACCACGGCGGCGATCTCCGGCTTTCTGGGAGCGCCCGGGGTGTTGCTGCTCCTGGCGGCGCAGTATTTCTTTCTCTAGGAAATAGGCAGTTGCCTTTTGGCGGCGTATGGCATATAATAGGGACGTTCCGGCGAACCGGAAGTCTTGCATAGGATGGAACCGTAATGCTGAAAAATTATTTGATTGTTTTCTTTGTGTCTATGGTGCCCTTGGTGGAGCTGCGCCTGGCCGTGCCCATGGCGGCGGGGATGGGCCTGCCGACCATTCCGGCCTATATCGTCTGCGCCCTTGGGAATATGCTCCCGGTGCCCTTTATTTATCTGTTCGCCCGGAAGATCCTGGTGTGGGGCTCCGATAAGAAATACATTGGGAGATTTTTCTCCTGGTGCCTGGAAAAGGGCGAAAAGGGTGGAAAAAAGCTCACCGAGAAGGCCGGGCGGAGCAATATGTTCATCGCCCTGGCGCTGTTTGTGGGCATTCCGCTGCCCGGCACCGGGGCCTGGACGGGGACCCTGGCGGCAAGTTTGCTGGACCTGGGCTGGAAGCCCACGGCTCTGGCGGTCTCCCTGGGGGTGGCCATTGCCGGGGTTATCATGTATCTGATCAGCGCCGGTGTGCTGGGCGCTCTGTCTTTCATGCTGTGAGATCTGAGCCGGCGCGAAAAGATTTTCGCGCCGGCTCTTGGTATAGAATTCCCCAAGTTTGCGTAGAATGAATGGTAAGTTCTGCCGGAGGAGGGGAGTGCCATGGCAAATGCAGCGGCGGGCTTTGCGCCCTACCGGCGCTGGCTCTTAGGCGGGCTGACGGCGGCGGCTCTGGGGCTGAGCCTGTGCGCCCTGCCCGGGGCAAGGCTGCCGCGGCTGCTGGGACTGGTGATCCCCGGGCGGGGCGGGATGCTTCAGGGGCTGAAGCTGCTGTACCTGCCATACTTTCTGGGAATGCTGATCCCGGCACAGACTGCACCCAGCGGGCAGGGCTTCTGGGGGGCGGCTTGCCTGGGGGCGCTGACCATGCCGCCGGTGCTCCTGCTCTGTGGGGCCCTGGTGGGGCAGGCGGCCTTTCCTGCCGCCTACTGTGCCGCCCTGGCCCTGGGGACAGGGGCGGCCGCCGGAGCGGAGGGACGGGTGTACCGAACCAGCGGCATCTGGGTGAGTCTGGCCTGCCTGTACGGAAGCGCACTGATGATCCTGATTTTGACGGCGTAAGCCCCAAAATCCCCGCAAAAAACCGGAAAAAGCAGTTGACATCGGGGACGTACTGTGATAAAATAAACAGGCTTAATAAAGAAGGCCGGTGCATCTGCCTCACCCCCAGCTTCGCGACGGGGTCAACATTCCAAGCTGCTCTTTGGGGCGGCTCGTTTGTGCGGGTGCGGCGGCATCCGCATTTTGTTTTGCATCATCGGCAATTGGAGGTGTTTCATCATCGCAAAATTTGACCATCAGATTAACGAGGATATCCGCGACAAGGAGGTCCGCTTAATCGGCGCAGACGGCGCGCAGCTTGGCATTGTGTCCTCTGCAGAGGCGAACCGCATTGCGGAGGAGCAGGGAATGGATCTGGTTAAGATCTCGCCTGCCGCTGTCCCCCCTGTCTGCAAGATCATGGACTACAGTAAGTTCTGCTTCGATCAGAAGAAAAAGGAAAAGGAAGCAAAGAAGAACCAGCGGGTCGTGGAGATCAAGGAGATTCGGATGTCCCCCGGCATCGATACCAACGACTTCAACACCAAGCTGAAAAACGCCCAGAAGTTCCTGAAAGACGGCAACCGGGTGAAGGTCAGCGTGCGGTTCCGCGGCCGGGAAATGGCCCATACGGACATCGGCGAAAAGCTGCTGAAGGATTTTGGAGAAGGCTGCCTGGAGATCGCTTCGGTGGAAAAGAATCCGAAGCTGGATGGTCGGTTCATGGTGATGTTCCTGTCCCCCAAGGCCCCTAAGTAACAAGCGCAAGTTCATTTTGGCGAAAGCCGAAGAATACGGAAGGAGTTTCAATATGCCCAAACTGAAGACCCACAGCGGTGCGAAAAAGAGATTTAATCTGACCAAGACCGGCAAGGTCAAGAGAGCACACGCTTTCAAGAGCCACATCCTCACCAAGAAGGACACGAAGCGTACCCGCCGCCTGCGCACCACCACTTACGCTGACGTGACCAATGTCGAGGCCATCAAAAAGATGATCCCGTACAAATAATCTGGAAATTCAATAGGAGGATACAATAATGGCTAGAGTGAAAGGCGCGATGATGACGCGCAAGAGAAGAAATAAGACCCTGAAGCTGGCTAAGTCCTATTGGGGTTCCAAGTCCACCCACTTTAAGATGGCCAAGCAGGCCGTCAAGAAGTCCGGCGTGTATGCTTACATCGGCCGCAAGCAGAAGAAGCGCAGCTTCCGCAGCCTGTGGATCACCCGTATCTCCGCCGCCGTGGCGCCCTACGGGCTGAATTACTCCCGCTTCATGAACGGTCTGAAGAAGGCCGGCGTGGAGATGAACCGGAAGTCTCTGTCCGAGATGGCTATCCAGGATCCCACCGCCTTTGCCGCTGTGGTGGAGCTGGCCAAGAAGGCTCTGTAAGGCTTTTTGAAAAAGACGCGCCCCGCTGCATTTGCAGCGGGGCGTTCTGCTTGTCAGGCCCCTGCCTGGGCTTATCCCGGCGGGGGCCTTTGACCTTCTTTACAGGGTGGGGCCATTTTTCCGGAGAAGAATGGTCAAATGCTCGGAGCTTTCCAGCACCTCTACCGGAATCCCATCGGGGATCAGGACATATGCGCTCTTTGCGCTGTAGGGGTGGAACACCATCCCTTCCCATTTTCCGCCGGTATACATATAGTCGCCGTCAGAATTTACAAGATGCGGCTCTGAACAATACTCCTCATCCAGATCGTCCAGCGTGAACAGAACCAGACCGCCCGGCCTTGTAATTCGCAGTAATTCCTGGACTGCCTGTGCAGCTTCTGCCCTGTGCATATGGTCCAGAACGTCTTTGGAGACCACGCAGTCAAACTGTGCGTCTTGGTAGCCGGTTTTCAAAATCGAAGCGGTTCTCAATTCGGCGCTTTGCTGCGTTTTCCGTAATAAGGCTTGCGTCAGGGCCACAGCCTGGGCAGAAACGTCAAAGGCTGAGACTTGAAAACCCTCCGCAGCCAGCCTTGCGGTCCCAACCCCGCAGCCGCAGCCCGCATCGCAGACGGTTCTAACCTGGTGCCGGTGCAGAAGCTTGAGGAGCGGGTCCTCCTGTATGCTGCTCTTGCGTACATATTCTTGAACGCGGTCCAAGCCGACCTGGGACCAGGAGCTTTCCCAGAATGATTCCATTTCTTTTCCTCCGTGCAGATTGCAAGAATTTGTAAAAGTGGGGGAGGCTAAAGCGCCCGGGGGCTCCCGGGTGCTTCAGTGTGTCAAAAACTCGTTTTTTGACACACTGCCAGACGTCAAGAAAGTGCTGGAGACAAGCAACTTGCATCCGTCGGCGCACAGAGGTACGGTAGGATGCAAGTTGTGCAGTAAGTTAAAATGCTTATTTTTCGGAATATTCTGAACTTTTTATTCAAATTTGCAAGTTTGCGGAGTATTGCGAAAAGGTGGAAAATCTTCCCGTCGATTGCTTTGCATTTTAACGGTCCGGGGGTTTTTTGACAGTCTGAGCGCCCGGGGGCCCCGGGCGCTTTCCTTATACGGCAGCAAGGTTCAGCTTTTTGTAGCTCTTCCAGAAATACGCAATCTCCGCTACGGCGGTGATGGTCCAGGAGAACACATACAGCAGATACAGCGAAGGGATGGTGTGGAAATAGGCAAATACGGTGTATACCCAGATCACCCGGAACACGCAGGAGCCCAGAATGACGATAATCGTGGGGACGAGGCTCTTGCCGATGCCCCGGGAGGCGGCGATGGAGCAGTCCATAAAGGCGGAAATGCCGAAGGAGAAGCCCATGATCTTCAGCCGGTGCATCCCTGCGGCGGCGACTGCGGCGTCGTCGGTGAACAGCGCCAGGAAGCCCTGGCCCCAGAATACCAGCACCAGACCCAGGATCAGGCCCGTGGCAAAGGAGTAAAGCAGACTGATGAAGTAGCTTTTCAGCACCCGGTCCCGCTGCCCGGCGCCCAGATTCTGCCCCATGTAGCTGGAGCAGGCGGTGTAAAAGGCGCTCATGACGTTGAACACCAGGGCATCAGCGTTGGCGGCAGCGGCGTTGCCCTCCACCATCACCGCGTCAAAGGAGTTCACGCCGGATTGAATGAACAGGTTCGCCGTGGCAAAAATGGCGTTTTGCAGCCCGGCGGGGAGGCCCAGCTCCAGGACGGAGCCGATCTTGTCCCGGGTCATGGCAATGGCCTTCCACTCCAGGCGGCAGGGGCCCGGATCCCGGAACAGCCGCCAGAGCACCAGCACGGCGGACAGATACTGGGAAATGATGCTGGCCAGGGCCACGCCCGCCACATCCAAATGGCAGACAATGACGAAAACCAGATTGAGGATCACGTTCAGAATTCCGGACAGGGTCAGATAGAGCAGCGGGCGCTTGGTGTCGCCGTTGGCGCTGAGCACGGCGTTGCCAAAGTTGAAAATGCCCAGCGCAGGCATTCCCAGGGCATAAATGCGGAAGTAAAGCACCGCCCCGTCCAGCAGGACCTTCTTGGTTTTCAGCAGCTCCAGCATTCCCCGGGCGCAGAGCAGGCACAGGGCCGTAAGGACAATGCCTAGGAGGGTGCACAGCAGCAGGGAGGTGTGGACCGTCTCCCGGACGTCCTTTTCCTGCTTGGCCCCGAGGAACTGCGCCACGCGTACATTCACGCCGCTGCCCATGCCGATGAGCAGGCCGGTAAACAGGGTGACCAGGGTGGTGGTGGAGCCCACGGAGCCTAACGCCTCGCTGCTGGAGAAGCGGCCGACCACGGCCACGTCCGCCATGTTGAACAGGACCTGAAGGACCTGGGAGAGCATGAGGGGGAGACTGAGCAGGAGAATTCCCTTCCAGAGGGAGCCTTCCGTCATGAGATGACGGGTTTCGGGGTGATGGATGCGGTGCAGCATAAAATTCGACCGTTTGGCCAATGTGGCGTCCTTTCTTGTAAAAATTAGGAGCGGGGAGCGCGGGTGTAGACACAGCTTCCGGGAATGGTATCCAGCTTGACCCTGGGAATATCCTGGCGGTCAAAGAGGGAAAACTGCCAGTCGGAGCAGGTGTCCAGATACAGGAAGGTCTGGTTTAGAACGGCGTCCCGCTGCTCCTGCGTGGCGTCGGGGGAGAAGGATAAGATGAAAGCGCTGGTAAACAGGTCCGGGGAGATCACCTTCCGCACCAGGTGGATCTGGTCAACGCAGGCGCCCTCGCCGGAGAGAATGTGCGGCAGAATATCCTCCAGCATTCCCTGGGGCAGATGCTCCGGCTCCAGATGATCCCTGTTTTTGAGAGAGTCAACCTGACTGTATTTCTCCTGATAGGCCTTGGTCAGGTCCATGGCCTTTTCCCGATAGACATCCAGCTCCGTCTGATTGCCGGTCAGACAGCAGAAGGTACCGATTAGGTCCAGACCATCCTGGATGTAGTTGCTGTTTCCGGCCATTGCGGTATAGAGATCGGAAAGACCCGCCGCGTCATAGCGGTGCAGACGCGCGGCGCCCCGGACAAAGACGGCAAAGCACGCCGCCGGTGCGGGAAGCACGTCGATGGCCCGCTGACACAGCGCCAGAGAGCGGTCGTATTCTCCCAGGCTCTGGAGAGCCTCCACGATCGGGCGGTAGCCCTCCGGGCTCAGCGGCTCGCCGGCCGCCTGCCAGGCTTCGACCCTGGCCTTCGGCTCCAGATAGAATTCCTTCCGGCATTCGGCGTAGCTTGGGGCGATCTGCTTTTGGACCATGCGGTCCAGATCAGCGGCGGCCTTTCGGCACGCCTCCCGGTAGGAGGGCGTACCGCTTACCGGGAGCGCCGGAGCATCCGGCTGCCCCAGGGCCTCCAGCCGCATTCGGGTGATCGGATGGTCGGCGTTCCGGGGCAGGATTTCCGTGCGGATCAGCTGGTCCCATGCCGCGCGGCGGCGCTCCAGGGCGCTGAGGAAGTCGGCAGCCAGCCTTTGAAAATGGTCGGACTCCGGCTCCTCCGGGCGGTAGGGGCAGGGCCTGTCCTCTGCGGCCAGCTCCCACTGGAACAGGCTGTAATAGTTCAGCTTTCTGAGGCAGGAGGCGGCGGCCCTGGGATCTCCAAAGCGGCTCATTGCGGCGTCCGCTTCCATCTCCCGGAGGACAGACGCAGCAAAGTCATAGAAGCTATATTGTATGAGATAGATTGTGTCAAAAAGCAGGAAGGGCAGAGCCGCAAGGCCGGAGAAAAAATTCGGATGCTCGTCCCGCTCCAGCCAGGCGCGGTAAGCGGATTCTGCGCTGTCTGTCCGGAGACCCTGGGATACATGGGCAAACTCGTGCAGCAGGACGCAGAAAACCTCCTCCTGGGAGAGGGACAGCAGCAGGACGGTGCCCAGCTGAATGCTGTAGTCTCTGCCGAACTGCGCAATGCCAGCGTTGCAGTCGGAGGTCAGGGCGATGTGAAGTTCACCTTGGCAGTCCTGGGCCGCTGCGGCGCGGTCCGCCAGGGCGTAAAGCTCCGGATAATCTGCCCGGGAGATATAGCTTTCCTCTTTGGAAAAGGCCTCCTTGGGCATGGGGAGATGGATCCGACCGAGGGCGCACAGCAGCAGAAGCGAGCCGTACCATAGCGTCGGAATATAGAAGGTATTCGATTTTCCGTTGCCGGCGCACAGACACAGGCCGATCCCGAACAGGGCCAGAAGCAGGGCGTAAAGGCCGCTGAAGCGCCGCCACCGCCGGAGAAATCCGAGCTTTCTGGCGGATATGGCGGCAGCGTCCTCCCGGTAAGAGAGGAGAAGCTGCTGCATCTCCCGGGGGTCTCTGGATTGATAGGACTTCAGGATTCCCTTGGAGAGAAGGAACCCCAGCAGAGTGAGGACTAGCGGAGGAATGGCGCAGCTCCACAGGATGACGCTGCGGGGAAAGGACTTCGGCAGGAACAGACCGCCCAGGCTGATCAGAAAGCCCAGAAGGAAGGAAAACACCAGCAGAAGAATCCCGCGGCGGAAAAAGCGCTTGCCTGCCGCAGAGGGAGGCTCCGGCTTTGGCGTGGGGGCCTTCGGCGTGCTTTTTCTGGATCTAAAGAAGAAAGCCAGGAACAGAACCAGGCATATCACCAGCAGGGCGGCAAGGATACAGGCGGCGATCAGCGCGGCCTTCGCACCGGCGCCGCCCTGGGAGCCGCCGAGGCTGCTCCAGACGACGAAGGCGATCAGTATTCCGGCAAGGGCCGCGAAGCAGCCGGATAGACTCAGTCTTGCTTTTCGATCCATGGTTTCCTCCCAATTTCGTGCCAAAGGCAGAATTTCCCTAAGATTATAGCATGGCTTTCTGGAAAAGAAAAGAGGCAAAAACGAGAACCGGCCGGGAGAATTCCGGCCGGTTTTCTGATTTGATTATTACTCAATGTCCTCAAGAATTTCCGCGGGGGGCTCGTCCAGAATTTCCGGATGGGCCAGAATCCGCTTGAAATACTTGAACATGGCGGCGTAATAGTAGCCGTCCACAATGCGCTCATCCAGGGTCAGCTTGATGTCCACATATTTCCGCTGGACCACGGTCCCGTCTGCCAGGACCTCGTTGGTCCGGTATTTTGCTCCGAAGGCGCAGAACACCGGCAGATTGCCGAAGTCATACAGATGGTGATAAATCGCCGGGATGCCCAGAGAGCCCATGGAGGTGAAAAATACGGAGCCGTGGAAGGGGCTGACCTCCAGGAGGAACTTGGGCAGCAGCCCAAAGTAATCCAGAGTTTTCAGCAGCCAGACCGCGAACTTCAGGAACACCCCGGGGATGAGGGTCATGTAACGGGCAGTGTCGTCAAAGGCGCTGTTCAGAGGCGTCGACCGCAGCTCCTCTACGGCGGCGGTGAACTTCTCGTAGACCTCCTTGGAGGTATCCGACCGGGACAGATGCAGCTTGAAGCAGGTGTCTGGGGCGTCAATGGACATTTCCTTTTTGGCGGTCATGCAGTACTGCACGTCGTCTCCCCGGGAGTAGACCTTCTGCCCGGCCAGGAAGCGGTTCACGCCGGGGAACTTGCAGATCACTCGAAGGTAGGCGGCGATGAGCACATGGTTCAGACCGAAGTTCTCCATGCCCTCCCGGCGCTTGGCCCGGATGTACCGCTCCACATTGGTAATCTCGATGGAGCCGGAGAACAGATTGGACGAGCCGTTGCGGTTGACCATGATGTAGGGAGAAATCTGGCTTTCCGGGGGCAGGGTGCGGATCCGCCGGCCGTCCGGCCGGTCGCCCCAGGTGGCGTGATACTTCCCGTCGTTGTGAAGCTGCATAGCCAGGACGGCGAAGAACATACCGATGAGGTACAGAGTGTCCGGGAGCTGATTCCACAGGCCCTCCATGACGAAGTGGACCCCCAGATCGTTCCAGTAGCTGATGACCCGGAAGCCCAGGGGCACCAGATAGGCCAGAAGCAGCAGATAATAGTGCCGCACCTTTCCCCCGGCGACCAGCATATAGAAAATGGCCAGCGTGAAGTACATAAAGCCGTACAGGAACAAAATGCGCCGGGGCAGCTCGGGCATATCCGCCCGGGTCTGGAAGCAGAAGTACAGGGCCATGAGCAGCACGGGAATTCCGGTTTTATAGAACCGCTCCTGCCCGTTTACAAGGCAGATAAGGACGTACAGCAGACACGCCGCCACGGGCAGGACCACAAGGCCCCAGATCGATCCGCGATCGCCTGCTCCTCTCGTACAGGCGAGGGTAATGCGGGCCACGGCGGAGGCGGTCAGGAAGAACGCCATTACCCAGGTCAGCCAGTTTTTCCGGCTGGTGTAGAAGGAAATTCGGTTTTTCATGGTTCGATTATAGCAGGGGAAGCTCTGGATTGCAACAACAAATTTTTACTTTTTTGGTGTAAAAGCAAAGTAAAATGTGCATTTTTAGATAGAATTTGAAGATTTAGAAGTTCTATTTGCAGAAGTGGCGGCAAATGCTTAAAAAATTTGAATTTTTCAAAAGTTTTTCGCCGGACTTTACATTTCCCGGCTTTTTCGGTATACTTATTCTAAATTAGATGTGCAGGTGATCGATTTGACAGAGCTTTCCAAAATTCGAAATTTCTCCATTGTCGCCCATATTGACCACGGAAAGTCTACCCTGGCGGACCGCCTTCTGGAGGCGTGCAACGCCGTGGAGTCCCGGGAGATGGAGAACCAGATTCTAGATAATATGGACCTGGAGCGGGAGCGGGGCATTACCATCAAGGCCCGGGCGGTCAAGCTCAGCTATACCGCCCAGGACGGCGAGACCTATACCCTGAACCTCATCGACACCCCGGGCCATGTGGACTTCAACTATGAGGTATCCCGGTCCCTGGCCGCCTGTGAGGGCGCGGTGCTGGTGGTGGACGCGTCCCAGGGGGTGGAGGCGCAGACCCTGGCGAACACCTATCTGGCCATTGACGCCGGGCTGGAGGTTCTGCCGGTGATCAATAAGATCGACCTGCCTGCGGCCCGCCCGGCGGAGGTCAAGGCGGAGATCGAGGATATTATCGGCGTCCCGGCGGAGGACGCCCCGGAAATCTCTGCGAAAAACGGGATCAACATTCCGGCGGTGCTGGAGATGATTGTCAAGGGCGTCCCTGCCCCCAAGGGGGACCGGAGCGCCCCCCTGCGGGCGCTGATCTTTGACAGCCAGTATGACTCCTATCGGGGCGTAATCGTGTATATGCGGGTCATGGACGGAACGGTCCGGCCGGGCATGGATATTAAGATGATGGCCACCGGCGCGGTGTATAAGGTGGTGGAGGTGGGCACCATGAATCCCATGGGCCTCACCCCCTGCGACGCCCTGGGGGCCGGAGAGGTGGGCTACCTCACCGCCTCCATTAAGACCGTCTCCGATACCCGGGTGGGCGATACCGTCACCGGGGCGGAGAATCCCGCCGCCGAGGCGCTGCCCGGCTACCGGACGGTGCAGCCCATGGTGTTCTCCGGCGTGTACCCGGCGGACGGCTCCAAATACCAGGACCTGCGGGACGCGCTGGAGAAGC
>CAKTIN010000023.1 GCA_934565775.1 uncultured Oscillospiraceae bacterium | reverse complement strand
AGCGTGCGGTAGGTGTCCTCAGAGAAGTCCTGGTGGCCGGGTGTGTCCAGAATGTTGATGCAGTAGCCGTTGTACTGGAACTGCATGACCGAGGAGGTCACGGAAATTCCTCTCTGCTTTTCGATCTCCATCCAGTCCGACACGGCAGCGCGGCTGTTTTTCTTACCCTTGACCGCACCGGCCTGGGCAATGGCACCGCCGTAAAGCAGAAATTTTTCTGTCAGGGTAGTCTTACCGGCGTCCGGGTGGGAGATGATGGCAAAGGTCCTTCTGCGGCGGATCTCGTCTTGTAAAGTTGACATAACAAATATACCTCCGTTTTGATCGATACAAGGAAAAACGGACGGACCTAGGGCGGACAGACCGCGCCGGGGAAACAGAAGTGCAAAATCATGGGACTTCCTCCGAGTGATTGAAACGATGGGTGTCAAACTTAAATATTCTAACATATATTTCTCGGGTTTACAAGTAGCTTCTTGCAAATTCCGGGAATTTATGCTACAATAAACTGAAAATGCCTGGGAAGGAGCGGAGGCTGCTTTGAAGTGGGTTTTCCTTTGCTTGGATCTGATCATTTTGGGCGCGCTGACGTGCTGCGGCGTGTTCGGAATCTTTACGGCGCTGTCCACCCGGCGGTGGTCGGAGCTGAAGCCGAATCTGTTTTTATACCCGGTGGGCCTGAGCCCGGAGGATTGCCTGGATGGAAAGGGCTTCCTGCGCTATATCCGGCCCCGGGTGCTGGCCTTTGGGCTTCTGTGCCTGGCGGGGGCGGCCCTGTCCGCCGTGAGCCAGTTTGTGCTGCCGGATCTGGATTGGCTGGAGACCGGGAGCTTTTGCCTGATTCTGGGAGCGATGGCCCTGTACGGCTGGCAGATTCGCCAGGCCGGGCGGCGCTTCTGGTAGGGCAGACCCCCTTGTAAAATCCGTAAAGCTGCGGTATAATTACTATTTGTGAATCTTATATTCTAAGTTGGGAGTTTTACATATGGCATCTGGCAATCTCTCCATTCGTTCTTATTTGCAGCCCGGTCAGCGGGTCCACCTGGTGGGCATCGGCGGCGTTTCCATGCGGCCCCTTGGCCTGGTGCTTCAGGGAATGGGCCTTCAGGTCTCCGGGTCGGATATGAATTCCTCCGTCTCGACGGATGAGCTCAAGGCCCATGGGATTCAGGTCGCCATCGGCCACCGCGCGGAGAATATCAAGGGCGCGGCCTGCCTGATCCGGACCGCCGCCGTGCACAATGACAACCCCGAAATTGCAGCCGCCCGGGCGGCGGGGATCCCGGTCTTTGAGCGGGCCCAGGCCTGGGGCGTGATCATGCAGGCCTATCGCAATGCAATTTGCATTTCTGGGACCCATGGCAAGACCACGACCTCCTGCATGGTGACCCATGTGCTCATGGAGGCGGGGTGGGACCCCACGGTGATGATCGGCGGCTACCTGCCCATGCTCCACGCCGGGCACCGGGTGGGCAAAAGCGACACCATTGTCCTGGAGAGCTGCGAATACTGCGATTCCTTCCTGAATTTCTTCCCCACAATGGCCATTGTTCTGAATATTGAGGCGGACCACCTGGACTATTTCAAGGATCTGGCAGATATTCAGAAGTCCTTCCGCAAATTTGCGGAGCTGGTGCCGGAGACGGGCAGCGTGCTCGCCAATGGAGATGATAAAAATACCATGGAGGCCCTGGCGGGGCTGAAGCTGCTGACCTTCGGAATGTCCGAGGGCAACCGGGTCCATGGGGCAAACTACTCCCCGGACTGGCGGGACTTTGACGTCCTTGCCGACGGTGCGCCGTACTGCCACATCCATCTGGAGGTTTACGGAAAGCACAACGCCCTCAACGCCATTGCGGCTGCCGCTGCGGCCTGGAGGCTGGGCATCCCCGGCGAAGCCGTGACCCGGGGGCTTGCGACCTTCCACGGTGCGGGCCGCCGCCTGGAGTATAAGGGGGAGTATCATGGGGCGAAGCTCTATGACGACTATGCCCATCATCCCGGCGAGCTGCGCGCGACCATTGCCGCCGTGCGGCAGATGGGCTTTGAGCGGATGGTCCTGGCCTTCCAGCCTCACACTTATTCCCGGACGAAAGCCCTGTTCTGGGACTTTGTCAATGCGCTGAAGCTGGCGGATCAGGTGGTCCTGACGGAGATTTACGCGGCCCGGGAGCGGAATACCGTGGGGATCTCCTCTAAGGACCTGGCTGCGGAGATCCCGGGGGCCGTGTACCTGGAGACTCTGCCGGAGGTTACGGCCTGGCTGCGGGACAATGCCCGCCCCGGGGACGTGCTTCTGACCGTAGGCGCGGGGGACATTTATAAGGCAGGGGAGGCCCTGCTGAAGCAGGATTCTTAAAGCGGGAGGAGACCATGAAGAAGAGAACGCCGCAATTGACCTATTGCATGATGCAGTGCCTGAATGTGGGCCTGCTTACGATCATCAATTTCAGCCACGCGTATATGCTCAGGCAGTTTACATGGCTCAGCAATACGGCCATGTCTATGGTGATGGCGGCGGTGAATCTTCTGGCGCTGACGCTGCAGGCCTCGCTTGCGGCGATTTCAGCGAAAAAGAACCTGCCCATCCTCCGGATTCTGGCAGGGCTGTGTATGGGCATAGCGGTGGCCTCCGGGGCGCTTCTGTTTTCGACCGGGGCCTTTGGAATCACGGTGGGAGCCTTTATGCTCCTGGCAATCTGCATCCAGGCCATGCCCGCCTTTGTGAACGGCGTGGGGATGGAGAAGATTCAACGGGGCTATGCCATCAATTACGGTGTGGCCCGGGGCCTGGGCTCCGCGACCTATTCCGTGGTCATGCTGCTTTTGGGCAATACGCTGGCCGGGGGCCAGAGCTGGACGCTGCCTCTGGTGGGGGTCGTGCTGGCGGCTGTTTTCCTGGGCGTTGCCATTTTGTTTACCCGCTCTACCGGGGGGATGTCTCAGGGCCCTGCGCCCAGAAAGACCGGCGCCAAGGACAAGGGCTTCTTCAAAAAATTTCCCTGGATGCTGCCCTTCCTGGGCGGGTGCGTGTGCCTGTTCCTGTCGCACAACCTGCTGACCAATTATATGTATCAGATCGAGCTCTCCAAGGGCGGCGGAGAGGCGGAGCAGGGGATCCTCATCTCTCTGACGGGAATTCTGGAGCTCCCGGCGATGTTTGGCTTTACCTGGCTGGCCAAGAAATGGCCTGGGGAGAAGTGGCTGCGGCTGTGCCCGGTGTTCTTTGCAATCCGGGCGCTGGGAATGCTGGCTGCCCCCTCCTTCGGGTTCGACGTGGCGGCGCAGTTTGCCCATATGCTGGGCTTCGGCATTTATGTGGTGGCCTCGACCTACTTCGTGGCTCAGGCCGTAGGCCCGGAGCACGTGGTGCAGGGGCAGAGCGTCCTGGCGGCGGCGTCCCCGCTGAGCTCCGTGCTGGCGATGCTTCTGGGCGGGCCGGTGCTGGACCATTTTGGAGCAAGGGCCATTATGATGCTCTCGGCGGGCTTTGCGGCAATGGGATTTATCCTGTTTCAGATCTTTGTCCGCCCGAGAAGCGCGGCGGCAGAGCCGGTGGGCGCCTGCTGAATAAATTGAAAATTGAAATGCAGCCGGGGGATCATTTCCCCCGGCTGCTGCTTTTTTATACGCGAAACGCTCTCTTCGGCCGGAATAGGCCTCCGGTCTCTGCTCCCTCCAGGGACAGAAGCCGGAGCTTTCGGTCAACCCCACCGGCATATCCGGTGAGGCTCCCATTTGCCCCGACTACCCGGTGGCAGGGGATCAGAATAGAGATCCTGTTGTGCCCCACGGCCCCGCCCACCGCTTGAGCAGACAGCCGGGGCAGGCCGCGTTTGGCGGCGAGCCGGCGGGCCAGCTCGCCATAGGTGGCAGTCTGCCCATAGGGGATTTCCAGGAGCAGGGCCCACACCGCCTGCTGGAACGCTGTCCCCGCAGGGTGCAGGGGCGGCAGAGCTCCGGGCTGCACTCCCCGGAAATAGGCGTCCAGCCAGGTCTCTGCCTCTGCCAGGATCGGGGTCTTTTCTTCAATCCTTTCCGAAGCCAGTCCGCTGGCGAAGTATTTTTGCCCAAGGAACCAGAGGCCGGTGAGCCCCTGCTCGTCTGCGGACAGGAGAAGCTCCCCCAGGGGGGAGAGATAGGACTGGGTGAAGGTCATGCTGCGGGTCTCCTTTCAGCAGTTCGGGAATTCGAACTTGCAGAATTCTTATAAAACACAGCCCAGGACCATCAGCGCAGCTCCGCCAAGGATCAGAGCGAGGGTTACAATGTGCCCCAAATACTGGTGCATCCAGGCGGCGACCAGATTGAGCAGACCGGCTCCCACGGCAAAGCTGCCAAAGAAGCCTGCGACCATCCAGGGCGTCATATCCGGGTGCAGACGAGAGCCAACCGCGAAAAAGACCGCCATGGGAAGGAATAACAGCACAAAGCCGATCAGAGTGAGCAGAACGTACAGCTTCGGATGACTGGCCCGGAAGGCAAAGTCTGCGCTGGAGGAAAACCACTGGGAGACCTTGGTGCCCTTGGGGACCCGCCAGTAAAAGATCGGGCGGACCTGTTTGCCATCGGCACATTTGCCGCCCTTCGACGGCAGAGCGGGCGCAGGCAGACCGGTGAGCGCCTGGAAATAGGGCAGCTCATAGGCGGGGAACAGGAGACGATAGGGACCGTCCGCCCCGCGGAACTCCAGGGCACAGCAGTAGCTCAGCCCGGCGACCTCATCCTTCTGGAGCAAAACGCCGCAGTCCTGAAAGGCCTTTTCCTTTGGAGAGGCGGTCTTGTTCCAGCCGGCGGCCGCAAAGCTTTCCCGGATCAGACTGATCCCGGTGAGGCTGGACAGGGGAATGGAGTAAAGCTGATAAATCGTGGCGAGGCAAAGGGTGTCCTCCCGGCGGAAGCAGCGGTATTCCGTGAGTGCAGCATCGGAAAATTCCGCATCCCTGGAGTCGGGCTGCTCATAATCCATGGCCATCACATCCAACCGGTACGCATCCTCCGGAACACCCAGATAGCGCAGCGCCTCCTGATCCAGCGCATCCTGCTGCTTTTCCGCCGCCTCCAGGGGCGCGCTCTTTCTCCTGCGGGCCTTTAGCAGGGTGTCATATCCCCACAGCAGCGCGCTGACGGCAAAGAGCGCGGCATCCGCCCAATAGAGCTCCGGTGCATTTTGATACCCCTCCGCAAAGGAAACCTTGCCGCCTACAAGTCCGCGCAGGACGGCAAGCCCCAGCAGAAAACAAACGTACATGACCCATTTTAATGCAGTGGGAAGGCGATACTTCTTCTCGGCTGTTTCAAGCTGGTCGCATACTTGGACCATTTGGTCCAGCATGGAGTTTGGAAGCGTGGCGGTGACAAAGCCCTCGCCGTCTGCATTGCTGTTGTCCAGGTCCTTGGTCAGATCGGTGCAGAACAGATATTTCATAGCAGTCCCTCCCGGAATTTCTTTCCTTTATCATAATAAAAAGAGGGAAAAATGTCAATCCAATTCCGGCAGCCAGAAGATTTGTAAGCAGCTGGTAAGAGAAAATGCGCCGATGGATCGTGCAGCAGACAGGCCAATAGACTGCGCGATTCAAAAAAGCGACCGGATTTCCAAAATAGAAATCCGATCGCTCTTTCCGATTGGGGGAGACCCGTTATGCTTTTTCTGCGGACAGGGTGTAGGTGCTGCCCTCTGTAATGGGTAGCTGGTCTGCCCCCACAGAGGCCGCTTCGCCGTTTTCGTACAGCCCCCACCAGGCGCCGTCCTTCTCATAGTCCAGGGTAACGCCCAGAACGGTCTTGATATACAGACCGTATGCGCTGTCCTCTCCGGCGATCAGCTTCTGCTCCTGAAGCGCCTTGCCCACCGTCTCGGCATCCGTTTGAATGGTATAGGTGTAGGCGGTCCCATCCGGCAGCTTGGCCTCAAAGGTAAAGTGCTTGGCGCCGGTCCCGAGAACGGAACCGGTTTCGGGGATCCCGCTTTCGTCCTTCTTGGCGCACCCGGCCGCAGAGAGGATCACCAGCAGGCAGAGAAACAGACTTAGAATCCGCTTGCAGTTTTTCATAAATGGCAGCTCCTTTTGTTTGAATCGATCCGCCCGGCGCAGGCCGGACGGTGCACCTATTGTATCCGCTTTCGGAGAAAAAAGCAAGTGTCATTTCCGGGAGCCTTTTCCTATGGACAATTCTGCGGGCCCGTGGTAAAATATAGGAAAATGGTTTTTTGGAGGGATTCTTATGGAAAAACATCCTCTGGCCGGGCTGGAGCCCAAGGCGCCCCTGGCTTTTTTTGAAGAGATTTGCGCCATTCCCCATGGCTCCCGGCACACGAAGCAGATCAGCGATTATCTGGTGCGCTTTGCCCGGGATCGCGGCCTGCGCTGCATCCAGGATGAGAGCAACAACGTTATGATCTTTCAGCCTGGCACCCCGGGCTATGAGGACCACCCGCCGGTGATCCTTCAGGGGCATATGGATATGGTCTGCGAGAAGGACCCGGGCTGCTCCATTGATTTTGAGCGGGACGGCCTGGCGCTGACCCACGATGGCGAGAATATCTATGCCGAGGGGACCACCCTGGGCGGCGACGACGGCATTGCCGTGGCCTATGCCCTGGCTCTGTTGGACAGCAAGGAGATTCCCCATCCGCCTCTGGAGGTCTTAATTACGGTGGATGAGGAGATCGGAATGCTGGGGGCGGCCGCCCTGGACGCATCGCCTCTGAAGGGCCGGACGATGATAAACCTGGACAGCGAGGACGAGGGCATCCTTACCGTCTCCTGCGCAGGCGGCGCTACGGCGACTCTGGAGCTTCGCGCGGAGCGGAAGGCGGTTTACGGCCCCTGCCTGGAGCTTACCGTGGAGGGCCTGACCGGCGGACACTCCGGCGTGGAGATCGACAAGAACCGCGCCAATGCCAATAAGGTCCTGGGAGATTTCCTCTCCCGGGTCCAGGAGAAGATTCCCCTGTGCCTGACCAGCCTTTCCGGCGGTTCGAAGGACAACGCCATTCCCCGGAGCGCGTCGGCGAAGGTAGTTGCCATGGCCCTGGATCTGAAGCCGGTGGAGGAAATTGCCGCTGCCCTTCAGGCCGAGGTGCGGGCAAGCTTCGCGGAGCCCAATGCGGTTGTTCGCGTGGACGAGGTGGAGGCCCTGGGCGGTAACGCCTTCGGGACCCAGGATACCCGCCGGGCCGTCGGCCTTCTGTGCGCCGTGCCCAATGGGGTCCAGGCCATGTCCCAGGACATTCCCGGCCTGGTGCAGACCAGCCTGAATCTGGGCATCGCCCGGCTGGAGGGGGAGAGCATGAGCCTGACCTTCTCCGTGCGCAGCTCCAACAATCAGGAAAAGCGGGCGCTTCTGGAGCGGCTGGAAAAGACGGCGGCCACCTTTGACGGGACTTATTCCGAGATGGGGGAGTACCCCGCCTGGGAATACCGGAAGGACTCCCCCCTGCGGGAGCGGATGGTTGCAGTCTACCGGCAGATGTTCGGCGCGGAGCCCCAGGTGGTGGCCATTCACGCCGGGCTGGAGTGCGGCCTGCTGGGGGATAAGCTGCCCGGCCTGGACTGCGTCTCCTTCGGCCCGCAGATGATGGACATTCATACCAGCCGGGAAAAGCTGAACATTGCCTCCACGGAGAGAATGTGGAAGTACCTGCTGGAGATTCTGAAGGGACTGTAAGGCTGCTGTGGGACCTGTAATTGATATTCATTGCCATGTGTATCCTGCGGCGATTGCGGAGAAGGCAGCCGCTGCCGTGGCCGCTTTCTACCGGGTGCAGCGGGGCGACGGCGTGGCGGATCTGGCTGGGCTGCCGGAGGTGCTGGCCCGGGAGTGCGTGGGGACCTATAACGTGATCCACTCCGTGGCGACCGTCCCGCACCAGGTGGCGGATGTGAACCGCTTTGTCGCCTCCGTGGCGGCGAAGGATGGACGGTTTTTGCCCTTCGGCACCCTCCATCCGGACTGCGGGCCGGAGGAAATGGCCCAGCATATTGCCCGGATCCGGGATTTGGGGATGAAGGGCATCAAGCTCCACCCGGATATGCAGGGCTTTGCCCTGAACAGCCCGGCGTGCTACGCCATGGTGGAGGCTTGCGGCGGGGAATTCCTGCTCCTGCTGCATACCGGGGATGTGCGCTATGCCCGGTCCAACCCGGAGCAGCTGGCGCCGCTGCTGGAGCGCTTCCCGGAGACAACCTTTATCGGCGCGCATATGGCGGGCTACACCTGCTGGGAGCACGCCGGGGAGGTTCTGGCGGGGAAATATCCGAATCTGTATGTGGATATTTCCTCCACTCTCTTTGCCCTGCCGCCGGAGCGGGCCGTGGCGCTGGTACGGGCCTATGGGGCGGACCGGGTCCTGTTTGGGTCGGATTTCCCTATGTGGCATCCCCGAACGGAGCTGGAGCGATTCCTGGGCCTGCCTCTGACCCGGCAGGAGCAGGAGGCAATCCTTTACGACAATGCGGCCCGGCTTCTGGGCCTGCCTCCTCGCGCATAAAAAATCTCGCTGCCATGTGCAGCGAGATTTTTTTGAATAGGGGATAGGTCAGCCTTCCGCTTCCCCGCTGCCCGGGGCATACACCCAGGCATTGGGCAGATACCGGCCTTCGTCCAGGGCCGTGTTGGAGCACTGCGTAATATACTCTCCGTCAAACCAGAGGATGGCGCTGGTGCCGCCGTCCAAATTCATGGCCTGGTAGCCGTTGTGCCGCTTCAGAATGTCCGCGCAGGCGACCACATCGGTACCCAGGGAGTGCGCCAGACGGCCCTCAATGACCAGCATCAGGATCTCGCCGCTTTCGGACTGGCCGATACAGGCCCGGGGATTCATGGACGACCAGATGGTGGTGTCGTCCACCACGACCTTGCCGTCAATGATCAGGGCGGGGGAGAATTCGGCTGCGTCGGTCACGTCGTCTCCGATGGAATCGGTCACATCGGTCAGATACATGAGATTGTCCTCCCGGAGCTCAATGCGCTTGTAGCCCCAGGTGTGGTCCGCGCTGTAATAGGTCCCGTCGCAGACGCAGGGGCCGGCCAGGGTGCCGCCGTTGCCGCCGCCCTCTTCATCGATGAAGGCGGAGCCGGTCATGGCCAGAACGCCGTCGTGCCGGGAGGCAATGGAGCCGGCCTTCTCGCCCCAGGAGCCGATATTTTTGGAGGGGTAGAGGTGCAGGTCCGCAGGATTCTTCGCAACGGCCAGGACCCCCCGGAAGGAGGTGCCAATCATGGATGTGCCGGTGACCCGCAGAACAAGGACCTGACTCTTGGCGTCAATGGCCAGGACCTGCTCGCCCATAATGGTCTTAATGGAGGTGCCCTTGTCGTCCAGCCCGGCCTCGTTGATATAAAGCTGCTCCCAGCCGTTCTCTACGGCTTCCGGGTGCTTGTCCACATACTCCAGAGTGCTTTCGGCGTCCAGCTCCCAGAAAACCTTGAAAAAGGCCTTCTGTTCCTCGGTTAGGGTGTCGTCATTTTCATGGTCCGGAACCGTGACCTCCTGGCCGTCGTCGTTCACAAAGGTTTTCGGCGGCTGAGGGGTGGTGTTGTTGGGGCGGCTGTTCCAGGAGGAATTGTGGCCGATCTGCTCCTCCTGGGCCTGATCCCGGCGGCTCACCACGGTGTCGATTATATCCTTCGGGATGAACGCGGTGGCCAGCCACTGATGGCTCATGGTAGACATGGCGGTATCAATGTAAATATCCCGCAGGGTGCGGATAAAGGGGATGTTTGAGAAAATAGCCAGGCAGTACAGCGCCTCCAGAATCAAAACCAGGATCAGAGTCACCCGCAGACCCTTCAGGGGCTTGTACTTTTTCCCACTGGCGTAAGGATCCCGGGACAGGTACTTTGCATCGACCCGGCGATTGTCCGAAAGAAATTTGCCGCCGCCGGAGCCGGTCAGCTTGTGCTTTGCCATAAAATAACCTCCTGTAGAACGGAAGAGAAAAGCCGAATGAATTGATTTGCTATATCATAGCACACTTTGCCCCGCGAATCAAACGATTCCGGAGAGAAAAGCGGTGGTTTTTTTCGTTGGAAATTGTTCTATTTTTAAAGTATAGCGGAGAAATGTGAATGTTTTATGAACAGCGCCCCGAGGGGCTTTCGAAACGGGAAGAGAACCGGTATAATAGGGGCGGAGGCGATAGGAATGCAGACACGCTGCGAGGATTGCTGGTATTACGATTACGATGAGGAGTATGACGAATACTACTGTATGCAGGACTTTGACGAGGACGAATTCTATCATATTTTCTCCCGGCCGGATGGGCAGTGTCCCTATTTCCGCCAGGGCGACGAGTATACCCTGGCCCGGCGGCAGTAGGAGGGCCTATGGAAGCGCTGTATCCCGCGTATTATCCGGAATTTCATTGCCTGGCCGGCGCCTGTCCGGACAGCTGCTGCCAGGGAGACTGGGAGATCGTCCTGGACGAGGAGGCTCTGGCGCTGTATGCCAAGGTAGACGGACTGCTGGGCCAGGCGATTCGGAAGGCGATCACCGTGGACGAGGAGGGGGACCGGGTGCTTGCCATGGAAAACGGCCGGTGCCCCCTGTGGGATGCGGACGGCCTATGCCGCATCCAAAGAAACCTGGGGGCGGAGGCCCTTTGCCGCACCTGCTTTCAGTTTCCCCGGATCGTGCAGGATTATGAAGCCTTTGCGGAGCATGATCTGTCTCTGGCCTGCCCGGCGGCAGCGGCGCTGGTGCTGAGCAGGCCGTCGGAGCCCCCGGTGCGGGAGGGGACGCTGGATCCCTGGGCGGATGCCTATGACGGCGCGCTGATGGAGCTGCTGCGGGAGACACGGCCCGGTGCGCTGGCCCTGCTGAGGGGGGAGAAGCCCTTCTCGGAGAAGCTGGCGGATCTGTACCGGTATACCGCGCAGGTCCAGCAGAAGATCAACGGGGGTGCATTCCCGGAATCTCCGGCGGCGGAGCCGCACCTTCCCGCGTTGCTGCGCTTTTACCGGGAGCTGGAGATCCTCACCGAGCCCTGGCGGGCGCTGCTGGAGGAGGCGCTGGACCGGTGCCCCACAAAGCAGGAGTTGGACGGGATCGACGCGGAGAACCTGCCCCTGGAGCGCTGGGCGGAATACTTCCTTCGCCGGTACTGGTATCAGGCGGTAGCGGACGAGGACCTGGAGGAGAAGGTGCAGAAGCTTCTGGCGGCCTGGGCCCTGCTGCGGGCGCTGTTGGCGGTGCTTGAGCGGCATGGCGGCGGGCTGCGGGAGCATTTTCTCTCCCTGGTGCAGCTCTATGCCAAGGAAGTGGAGCACGATGAGGACAATCAGGAGGCGCTGCGCGATGCGCTGCTTTGCGATCCGGCCTTTTCCAGCCGGGCGCTGCTGGCTATGGCCTGAAAAGAAAGCACACGGAAAGACCTCCCGGGGCATAGACTGCCCTGGGAGGTTTTGTAATATGAGAGCGTATTTTATCACCTTCCGCTCGATCACCTTTGCCCAGCGGGGAAAGGCGGTGCTGGATCAGAGCGGAATCTCCAATACCATGGGCAGAACCCCAAAGTGGATGGAGGAAAAGGGCTGCGGCTACAGCCTTCGGATCCCCGCAGAGGCCGGACCGGCGGCTGTGGCGCTTCTGGAGCGCTGGCGCGTCCCTTACAATAAGGTCTATCAGCGGGGACCCGGGGAGAAGCTGGAGGCGCTGGACCGATGATTTATCTGGATCACGGGGCAACGTCTCTTCCGAAGCCTCCGGCAGTGGTCCACGCCATGAGCCGGGCTCTGGCAGTTTGCGGGAATCCGGGCCGCGGGGGGCATCCCGCGGCAGCCGCCGCAGAGCGGGCCGTATACCGCTGCCGGACGCTGGCCGGAGAGATGTTCCATACGCCGCCGGAGCGGGTGGCCTTTACCCTCAACTGCACCCATGGACTGAACATTGCCATTCGGAGCCTGTTTCGCCCGGGGCAAAGGGTGGCGATCACGGGCTTTGAGCACAACGCCGTGACCCGGCCCCTTTACGCCCTGGGGGCGCAGGTGACGGTAGCCGGACGGAGGCTTTTCGACTGGGACGACACCCTGGAGCGCCTGGAGGACGCCCTAAAGGCCGGAGCCCAGGGGGCGGTGCTGACTCATGTGTCCAATGTGTTTGGCTATATCCTGCCTCTGGAGGCCATGGCCGGGCTGTGCAGGCAATATGGGGTGCCCTTTATCGTGGACGCGGCCCAGTCCGCCGGAACGCTGCCCCTGGATCTGGAGGCGCTGGGGGCGGCGTATATTGCCATGCCCGGGCATAAGGGGCTGCTGGGCCCCCAGGGGACCGGACTGCTGCTCTGCGGCCGGGAGCCCGAGCCGCTGCTGTTCGGCGGGACGGGCAGCGTTTCCCGGCAGCAGGAAATGCCGGATTTTCTTCCGGATAAGCTGGAGGCCGGGACGGTCAATGTGCCGGGAATTGCCGGCCTGGCAGAGGGACTTGCCTATCTTGCCCGGGTGGGACCGGAAACCATCCTCCGCCGGGAGCAGCGGGCGGCGGAGGCCGCTGCCCGGGGCTTGGCAGAGGCGGGCTATCGGGTCTTTTCCGGGCCGCACCAGGGGGGAACGGTGTCCTTCCTGCATCCGGAGGCGGACTGCGAGGAGTTGGCTGAGGCACTTAGCCACCGGGGGATCGCGCTCCGTGCGGGGCTGCACTGCGCGCCCACGGCCCATGAGAGCGCCGGGACCCTGGAAACCGGGACGATTCGGGCCAGCTTTGGCCATGACGCGACCCTAAGCCAGGCGCAGGCCCTGGTTCGGGCAGCAAAAGCGTGCAAATAAAAAGAAGGCCCTGCCATCCGGCAGGGCCCTTGCTTATGCTTCGGGGGTCAGAACAAAATCTCGGATTTCCCCGGTCTTTTCCACCTTGGTGAAGGTGGCGGTTGCGACCTTCACCAGGGAGTGGTAGGCGTCCTTGCTGGGGC
This sequence comes from uncultured Oscillospiraceae bacterium, assembly GCA_934565775.1. Lineage (GTDB taxonomy): Bacteria > Bacillota > Clostridia > Oscillospirales > Oscillospiraceae > Faecousia. The sequence continues at coordinate 11,737 of CAKTIN010000023.1, read as the reverse complement.
CGGATTTCGAGTAGCCCCAGAGGGTGTCCAGGGTGTATTTTGAATTTTCGGCCTGCCCGGCGGCGAAGGCGTCCTTGTCCAGAACGTAGACGGAGACCGTGTAATCCGTCTCCTTGCCGAACAGGGGCCGGTAGGCGCTGTCAACGATGCCGATCACGGTCTCGCCGTCAAACTGGTCCGTTTCCTTCAGAACCAAATCGGTCATTTCGTGGTTCGCCGCCACCCGCTGGGCGTCGGTGTAGTCCGCGCTCCGGGAGGAGGTGCTGTATTTGTTGTACAGGTAACCTGCGGTGCTACCGACGCCGATGACCGTCAGGCATACCAGGGCGATGATCTGCTTCTTGCTGAAGCGCAGATCGGCCTCCTTGCAGAAGGTCAGCCCGGCCCGGTTGGTCACGGGGACCAGCACCTTCAAAAACAGAGTCAGCACCACAGACTCCAGGGGGAAGAAGAACAGGTTCTTAAACAGCCGGGTGGTTGTGGTAATGCTGACCAGGGCCTTGACGGCGCTGGCTGTGTTGCCGACATAGGCATAGTACCAGGCGTAGATCACCTGCTGAAGGACTACGTTCACCAGGAAGCAGATAAAGAACCGGGCGAGCATGACCCGGGTGGGGGAGACCTTTGCGCGATACAGAAGCAGGGCGTAGATCAGGGTGCTGGCGATCTCCGTCAGAACAAAGGGCAGAAAGTAATCGCCCGTAGGCCAGACCAGAAAGCCGATGGTGTCGGACACAATGGCGGCGGGGATGGCCATGACCGGCCCGAAAATCATGGCACCCAGGGCGGTGGCCAGCATGGCGGTCTGAATACTCAACGAGGGACCGATGGGAATGGCCAGAGGCTTCAGGGCAATGCGCAGGGCGGTCATCAGCGCGGTGATGATGAGCATATTGGTGGACTTCATCTCTGCTGCGGCGTCCCGCCAATAGGCCTTGGAGAAGGGGGTGGTGTACAGGGCAGTGCTGCGCGGGGTTCTGGACATAAAAATTCCTCCTTTTTGTAGTGGGCGATACGCCGGACGGCCGCAAAAGAAAAGCCCGACGAAAAATCGTCGGGAGCCATTACAGATGCGGACACGGTTCGGGATAGCAGTACACAGCCAAGCATCGCCCGACCGAGTATCGTCGCTACATAAAGGAGGGTAGTCCCCAGTATGTAACAGCGGGTGCGGTGACCTCATCGTGGAATCAATCCTTCGTCCTCCGGGCAACTCCCCGTCCCGGTGGCACTTGACGCTCGGTCTCCTACTCTGTCTGACGCTATCATACAGGAAACGGAGGGATTTGTAAACAGGAAAAAGCAAAAAAGAGGTTTTTTATGGAAAAGCGACAAAAAGAAAGAACGGGACCCCGGGAAATTTGTCCCGGAGTCCCAGAAAATGGAAAAGGAAAGGACTTACAGCGTGCTGTAGGCAGCGGCGGTCTTTGCGGCCAGCTTGGCGTTGTTGTGCACCAGCTGGATGTTGGAGGCCAGGCTGTTGCCGCCGGTGAGCTCAGCCACACGGGCCAGCAGGAAGGGAGTTGTGGCCTTGCCATGAATGCCCTGCTCCTTGCACTCGGCAATCGCCTTGTCGATGGCGCCGTTAATCACGGCGGGATCCATGGAGTACTCCTCGGGGATGGGGTTGGTCACCAGCATACCGCCGCCCAGCTTCATATCATTCTGGGCCTTAAAGACCTTCGCCAGCTCGTCGGGGGTGTCGATGCGGTAGTCCACCTTGAAGCCGGAGCTCCGGGTGTAGAAGGCGGGCAGCTCCTCGGTGCCGTAGCCGATCACGGGCACGCCGTGGGTTTCCAGATACTCCAGCGTCAGCCCCAGGTCCAGGATGGACTTGGCGCCGGCGCAGACCACCATAACGGGGGTGTGAGCCAGCTCTTCCAGGTCGGCGGAGATGTCCATGGTGGTCTCGGCGCCGCGGTGCACGCCGCCGATGCCGCCGGTGGCAAAGACATTAATGCCCGCCATGTGGGCAATGATCATCGTGGTGGTAACGGTGGTCGCGCCGTCCTCACCCCGGGCACACAGAGCGGCCAGGTCCCGGCGGGAGGCCTTGGCAATGGCCTGGCCCTTCTTGCCGAAGTACTCGATCTCTTCGGGGGTCAGGCCGGCCTTCAGGCGGCCGCCGATGATGGCGATGGTAGCGGGGACCGCGCCGTTCTCGCGGATGATCCGCTCCACATTCAGAGCGGTCTCCACGTTCTGGGGGTAGGGCATACCGTGGGAAATAATGGTAGACTCCAGGGCTACGACAGGCTTGCCTGCGGCGATGGCTTCAGCAACTTCGGGCTTTACGTCCAGATAGGGATTGAGATTCATAAGATTACCTCCAAATCTAAGATATACAAATTTATTTGACAGCCATTCTGCTGAGCAGAGCGGCTTCGGACAGCGAGGGATTGATGGTGTCCTTGCCCTCAATGGCAATGGACGAGGCGGCAAGCCCGGCGTTCGCGGCCTGCTCCAGAGACAGCCCGGACATATGGGCCCAAAGCAGACCGGCCATGAAGGCGTCGCCTGCGCCGGTGGCGTTGACCAGCTGGCTGGGCTTGCAGGGGACCAGGAATGCGCCGGACCGGTCCGCCGCATAGACGCCCCGGGAGCCTATGGAAATGAACACACGCTTGAGCCCTGTGCCCAGAAGCACCCGGGCGGCCTCCACCAGAGAGGTGCGGTCCTTAATGGAAACGCCGGAGAGCAGCTCCGCCTCCAGCTGGTTGGGCTTGAGGGTGTGCAGCTTTCCGAGGACCGGGCGAAGCTTTTCCGCCTTCACAGTGGAGACGGGGTCCGCAAAAATCGGCGCGGTGCACCGCTCCGCCAGGAAGTGAATGGTCTGCGCGGGGACATTGGCGTCGCAAACCACGGCGGCTGCGCCGTTCAGCAGGGAGAGATTCCGGCCCAGATACTCCGGGGTGATCTCCCGGCAGATCTCCATATCGGAAACCGCCAGGGCCATATCGCCGTCCGGCCCGGCCAGATACACATAAGTAGAGGTGCGCCCGCCCGGGATGCGCCGGACGCTGTCCAGGCAGATCCCCAGCTCCTTGCAGGAGGCCTCCACCCGGCGGCCGTTGTCATCGTCGCCCAGAGCGGAAAGGAAATGCACGGGGATGCCCAGCAGGGCGGCGTTATGGGCGATGTTGCGGCCTACGCCCCCAAGGCTGGAAGAAACGTGACCGGGGTTAGAATCCCGGGGTACCAGAGGCCCTACGGATTGTCCGCGAATATCAATGTTGACACCGCCGATGATGGCAACATAACCCTGGGAGAATGCGCTCCGTCTTTGCTCCATTTTACCGCCTCCAATACGAGTTTCAAGGGATAATACTATTATAAAATTCTTCGGGGAAAAGTCAAGGCGTTTCTTCTTTTTTGCACAAAAGGAAAGGGTTGTGCAATTTTACATATGTTATTTTCCACAAAGAAATCGGAGAAACCGCCGGATGCTTTCGCTGGCCTGCATTACGCTAATCCGGTAGGCAGAAACAAAAGGCCGGGTCTGGGGGAGCCCCATACCCGGCGATTTTGGCTATTCCTGCCCGGCGGCAGCGGAGGCCATCAGCTCCTTGAGACAGCGGCGGCAGACGCTTTTCCCCCGAAAGGTGGAGACGTTCCGCCCAGTGGAGCAGAACACGCAGACCGCGTCCGGCTTGCGCAGGATGATGCTGGAGCCGTCTACATAGATCTCCAGAGCGTCTCGCTCCGAAATGTCCAGGGCGCGGCGGAGCTCAATGGGAAGCACGATCCTTCCCAGCTCGTCCACGCGGCGGGCGATACCGGTTGACTTCATAGTAATCCCCTCTTTATGAATGATACCGTATTTTTATGCAATGGCCGTTCCAATTCTGTGTATTTCATTATATCCTGTCATATTCAGGAAAACCAGGTATCTGCTTGTTGAATTCTGGATTTTCTTGTGCGATTTTCCGGAGAAGCGGGGTCTATCCCGGGCTTTTGCGGCATAGAGTGTGCAGGGAAGGGGAGACGGGAATATGGTCATGTCGTATATTTGGACGGGAATGGTCCTGGCGGCGGTGCTGGGGGCGATGCTGACCGGGCGGGGCAGCGCCTTATCCGGCGCGGTGCTGTCCGGGGCGCAGAGCGGCGCAAGGCTGGTGCTGACCATGGCGGGAGCGATCTGCCTGTGGTCCGGCCTGTCGGAGGTGATGGACCGGGCGGGGCTGAGCCGCCGCCTGGCGAAGGGCCTGCGGCCCCTGCTGGGGAAGCTGTTTCCCAGCGCAAAACACGATGAGCGCGTCTGTGCGGCTCTGTCCGGGAATGTCTGCGCCAATCTCCTGGGCTTGGGGAATGCCGCTACCCCACTGGGGATCCGGGCGGTGGAGGGCATGAGCCGTTATGCAAGGCCCGGAACGGCTTCCGACGAAATGTGCCGCCTGATTGTTATGAACACCGCCTCCATCCAGCTGATTCCGGCCAATGTGGCGGCCCTGCGGGCGGCCCGGGGGAGCGCGGCGCCCTTTGCAATCCTTCCGGCGGTGTGGGTCACATCCCTGTGCTCCGTGGGGGCGGGGCTCCTGGCAGCCTGGTGCTTCGGGAGGCTCAGCCATGAGTGAGTATCTGGTGCCCCTGCTTTTGCTGGGAGTTTCCGCCTTTGCCCTGCGGCAGCGGGTGCAGGTGTATGAGGCCCTGCTGGCCGGGGCGGCCGGAGGGCTCCGCCTTCTGGCGACCCTTGCGCCCTGCCTGATTGTGCTGCTGACGGCGGTTTCCATGCTTCGGGCCTCCGGGGCGATGGACGCGGCGGCCCGCCTCTGTGCGCCTGTATTTCACCGCCTGGGAATCCCGCCGGAGACAGCGCCCCTGATCTGTATTCGCCCCATTAGCGGCAGCGCGGCGCTGGCCGTGGGAGCGGAGCTGATGGATACCTACGGCGTGGACTCCCTTGTAGGCCGCACGGCGGCGGTGATGCTGGGGAGTACAGAGACCACATTTTATACGATCAGCGTCTATTTCGGCGCGGCAAAAATCCAAAAGACCCGTTACGCCGTCCCTGCCGCGCTGATCGCAGACGCGGTGGGCTTTTTTACGGCGGCCCTTACAGCCCGGCTGTTTTTTTAAGATTTCCTCTGTACTTTTTCCCGTTTTTCTGCTATGATAATCGTTACTAGACCAGTATGAGGAAGGAAAAGTACCAATGAAAAAGCTGTTGGATGTGATTTCCGAGAAAATGGCGGCGGGCTTTGAGGCGGCGGGCTTTGAGGCCCGGTTCGGCACGGTGACGGTTTCCAACCGCCCGGATCTGTGCGAATACCAGTGCAACGGCGCGCTGGCAGCGGCGAAGGCTTATCATAAGGCCCCCATTCAGATTGCGGGGGCGGTTCTGGAGCACCTGGACCGGGAGGCCTTTTCTATGGCCGAGGCAGTGATGCCGGGATTCCTGAATCTGAAGCTTTCCGACAAATTCCTGGGGGAATATGTGGAAAAAATGGCGGAGAGCCCGGATTTCGGTGTAGAAAAAGAGAAAACGCCCAAGCAGGTCGTCATTGACTACGGCGGCGCCAACGTGGCGAAGCCCCTGCACATCGGCCACCTGCGCTCTGCCATCATCGGCGAGAGCGTCAAGCGAATCTACCGCTTCTTTGGCAACCATGCGGTGGGAGATGTGCACCTGGGAGATTGGGGCCTGCAAATGGGCCTGATTATTGCCGGGCTACAGGATATGCACCCGGAGCTGCCCTATTTTGATGAGCGCTTCACCGGCCCCTACCCTGCGGAGCCGCCCTTCACCATCGGGGAGCTGGAGCAGATCTATCCCGCCGCCTCAGCCCGGAGCAAGGTGGACGAGGTGTTTGCCGCCCGGGCCCATACCTACACCTTTGAACTGCAAAGCGGCCGCCCGGGCTTTCGGGCGCTGTGGAAGCACATTATGAATGTTTCCGTCCCGGATATTCGCCGGATCTATGACGCGCTGGATGTGCACTTTGAGTCCTGGCTGGGGGAGAGCGACGCGGATCCCTTTATTCCCGGGATGATCCAGCGGCTGAAGGACGGCGGTTACGCCGTGGAGAGCAAGGGCGCGCTGATCTTCCCCGTGGCCCAAGAGGGGGATAAGAAGGAAATGCCCCCCTGCATCCTCATCAAGAGCGACGGCGCGGTGCTGTATGATACCACGGAGCTGGCCACGATGGTCCAGCGGGAGCAGGATTTCCATCCGGATAAGCTGATTTATCTGGCGGATAAGCGGCAGGCCCTGCATTTTGAGCAGGTATTCCGGGCTGCAAAGGTATCCGGGATTCTACGGCCGGAGACAGAGCTGCAATTCCTGGGCTTCGGCACCATGAACGGCAAGGACGGCAAGCCCTTCAAGACCCGGGACGGCGGCGTGATGCGGCTGGAGACCCTGATCGGGGATATTACGGAATTTGTCGGGGCGAAGGTGCGGGAAAATCAGATCGTGGACGCAGACCAGGTGGACGATACCACCCGGAAGGTGGCTATGGCGGCGCTGAAGTACGGCGACCTGTCCAATGTGCCGCAGAAGGATTACATTTTCGATATGGACCGCTTTGCGGCCTTTGAGGGCAATACCGGCCCTTATATCCTGTATACCATTGTCCGGGTCAAGAGCATTCTGGCGAAATACGGCGACCGGACCGGGTGCCGCATTGCCGCCCCGGCCAATGCCTATGCCAAGGACCTGATGCTCTCCATTACCCGGCTGGCCCCGGCGCTGGAGTTGGCCTATCGGGACGCTGCGCCCAATGTGATCTGCGCGTATATTTATGAGCTGGCCGGCGCGGTGAACAAGTTCTACCATGAGACCCGAATCCTGGGAGAAGAGGACAAGGAAAAGCAGGCGGGCTATATTGCGCTGATTGCTCTGGCGAAGGAAATTCTGGAGCAGTGCATTGATCTGCTGGGCTTCTCCGCTCCGGAAAAGATGTAAAAATTGCACAAAGCCGTCCGTCCTTCGCCGGGCGGCTTTTTCTATGGGAAAAAGTTAAAAATTAGGACGGATTCGGGAGGATATTCCCATAAATGCTAAAATCATGGGGTGAATTGCCGGGGAATTGCCGCAGAAAAAGAAAATTTTCGAAAACAACAGGGAAGAATCGGCCTCCGGCAGGGGCCAGATGTGAAAATCTACCCCGGAAAACCCGGCGCTTTTTCCGAGGACAGAGGTCTTAGAAGAGGACGGATTGGTTAGAATCACCAAAAAAGTGAGAACGCAGGGGAAAAAGTCTGGACAAAATGGGATAGTATGCTATAATAGGGTGGTATTGTGGCAAAAGTCTGACCGGGGAGGAATTTGGGATGCGCGTAATCAAGGAATTTCATAAGCGGGACCTTTATACCGTCCCCAATCTGCTCTCTTACCTCCGGTTTGTGCTGATCCCCGTCTTTGTGGTGCTGTATTTGCAGGGGCACTACCTGGGGGCCGCGATTGCGGTGCTGATTTCGACGCTTTCGGATTTTCTGGACGGCTTCCTTGCCCGGTCCCTGCACCAGGTGACGGAGCTGGGAAAGCTCTTGGACCCGGTGGCGGATAAGCTGACCCATGGGGCCATCGCCCTGTGCCTGGTCCGGCGCTACCGGCTTATGGCTGTGGTTTTCGGGCTTATGGTCGTGAAGGAGGGCTATATGCTCCTTATGGGCTACATCAAGCTCCGGGACGGGAAAAAGCTGAACGGCGCGAAGTGGTTCGGCAAGGTCTGCACGGCGGTGCTCTATTTTGTCATGTTTACGCTGCTTTTGTGGGCGGAGATCCCGCCTGCTTTGGCAAGCGGGTTGATCTGGACCTGCATCGTGCTGATGGCTGCGACCCTGGCCCTCTATATTCCGGTGTTTCATCAAATGTAAAAAATATGCGGAGCCGCTTTTAGAAAAGCGGCCCCGTCCTTTTTTATTCGTCGAACCAGAGATTCAGATCCACCGGCAGTTCAATGCCGTCCACGATCCCTTCGCAGCTGTACTGCCAAAGGTCCATGGCATAAGGGAAGGTCATGGCATCCTCATACATGGCCAGCCACAGGACGTAATCCGTCAGCTCACTCAGGCGGTACATACTGTTGGCCTGGTACTGGTTGAAGTAGACACCTGCCCGGTAGCCTGCGTTTTCGATGGTCTTGCAGAAGGCCAGGGCGCAGTCCGTCAGAGTTTGCCCGGTCATGTCTGCCGTCCGGGCCTCCGGGTCTCCCACGGGTTCCCAGTCAAAGACCACGGGGCCGGTAAGCTTGCGCCCCTTGATCATGCCCAGAACAAACTCTGCCTCTTCTGCTGCCTCCTCGGGGCTGACCGCCTGGGAGAAGAAATAGGCCCCCACGGCCAGCCCGGCGGCCTCGGCACCGCCCAGATTCTCCTCCGCATGGGAATCCGCATGAATCCCGCCCTTATCATAGCCGCGGTAACCGATCCGGATGACGGCCAGATCGATCCCGGCCGCCTTCACCTTGTCCCAGTCGATCTCCCGCTGATGCTCCGAGACGTCAATGGCGGTTTTGGCGGCGCCGCAATGCAGGAAGCCGGATTCATCCCGGGTAAAATCCTGCTCGGTATAGGGATTCTCCCGGGGGGCAGGATGCGTCGCCTCTGTGGGCGCAGCATGGCTTCCGCCGCCGCAGCTTCGCAAGAGGAGAATGGCAAGCAGGATCAGCAGGACCAGACCCAGACCGGCAGCGCCCCAGAAAAAATCCTTTCTTGCGGACTTATCCTTGCGCAAATATTTCAAATTTGGGTTCTCCTTCCATTTTCCCTCCACTGGGGTCAAATTTTTCCTACATTATAGCACATTTTTCTCCATTTGTATAGTTCCACATTTTTTCCTTGTGTATCGGCTGGAAATACGGTATAATGAAAAGAAAAGAACACGCCGCTTTTGCGGCGGAAGGATCCGGTGCGATGATGATAGAACAAAACGAAAATGCGACGCTGGAGGAGATTTACCGCGCCCTGGACGAGAAGCTGGAGCAGGCGGAGCGAGATCCCGGGCCGCTGGTAAAGCGCCCGCCCCGGCGCCCCCCTCAGAAGCCAAAGCGGCGGGGCTGCCTGCCCCTTTTGATAGTGGGGGTGCTTTTAGCGGCGGGGCTGATCTTTGCGCTGACAAAACTGGGTGGCGGGCAGACGCCGTCCCAGACCGAACCGCCCACCTTAGACGCGACTTCCCCCACGGGGGGATCTACGGTGGTCACCATTGCGGCGGGGGGAGACGTAAACATAACCCCTGAGATTCTGAGCCAGCTGCGAAAGCCGGACGGGACCTATGATTTTTCCGGCTATTTCCTGGCTGCCGCGCCGCTGCTCTCCCAGGCGGATGTGGCGGCGGTAAATCTGGAGGCGGTCTTTACGGATCAGACCACGGGGGATACCTCCCGGAACGCCCCTGCCGCCCTGGCAGAGGCGCTGGCCCAGATGGGGGTGGATGTGGTTCAGACGGCTAATTCCTATTCTATCCTCCAGGGCCTGGCCGGGCTGAGCTCCACCATGGAGACCATCCGCAATGCGGGAATGCAGACTGCGGGCACCTGCGCCACGGCGGCGGAATATGCCAAGACCAAGGGCGTGACTCTGGTGGAGGTCAAGGGGCTGAAGATTGCCTTTGTGGCCTTTACCAAGGGCGTGGGGAACCTGAATCTCCCCGAGGGCGGGGACCACAGCGTGAATCTTCTGTACCGGGATTATTCTTCCACCTATTCCAAGGTGGATACGGCGCAGATTCAGACGGTCCTGGACGCGGCCAAGGCGCTGAATCCGGATATTACCATTGCCCTGCTCCACTGGGGCAGCGAATACGACCAGACCGTCAGCAGCACCCAGGAGACCATCCGGAAACTGCTGCTGTCCAATGGGGTAAACGCCATCATTGGAACCCATCCCCATATTGTGGGGCCCATTGTGGAGGAAAACGGAACCCTGACGGCTTACAGCATCGGGGACCTGTGCGGGCTGGATCAGGACCGGAATGCCCGGCAGTCGCTGATCCTGGAGCTGGAATTTACCAAGGACAACGAGACCGGCGAGGTGCGCCTGACCGGGTACCACTATACCCCCTTGTATCTTGCCACGTCAGAGGAGAGTCCCACAGGCCGCTGCCGGATCCTGAATGTGGACGATGAGATCAGCCTCTATGACAGCGGCTATTATACCAAGGTGTCCCAGGACGTATATGAGACCCTGCAAAAGACCAAGGAGCGCCTGGAAAAGCGCACGGCGCCTCCGGAAAAAGAAACGGCGAATTAGTCAAAACGCGGTCCGGTTCCGATGAACCGGGCCGCGTTTTGATAGGGAAGCGCCCCGCGTCTGCGGGGCGCTCTTTCTTAGTTTTCGCTGGTTTCCACCAGAGTGGCAAGAACTCTGGCGCACCGGGGGCACAGTCCCTCGGCGTTGGCCTGCTCGCTGTGCATCCAGCACCGGGGGCACTTGACGCCCCGGGCCTCGGTCACACCCACGGTCAGGCCGGGGAAGTTCAGCCCGGTGCCGGTGGTGGCGCCCTCGGCAGCGGGCTCGGCGTCGCAGGAGGAGACGATAAACAGCTCCGCCAGGTCCAGACCCGCCACGGCCTCCAGCGCCGCCTTGGCGGCTTCGTCTTTGGCCTCCAGGCTCACATGGGCCTCCAGGGCCTTGCCAATCCGCTTGGCGGCCCGGGCAGCCTCCAGCACGCCGTTCACGTCCTGGCGCAGACGGATGAGGGTATCCCACTTGGCCATGGCCTCCTGGGGCAGGGCATAAGCGCCGCAGCCCTCGGGCATCTGGTTGAGCAGAATGTTCCGGGTGTCGTCCTCCTTGCGGTGGGGCATGGCCTGCCAGATCTCGTCGCAGGTGAAGGCCAGAATGGGGGCAAACAGCTTGGCCATGGCGTCCACGATCAGGAACAGAGCGGTCTGGGCGCTCCGGCGGGCCAGACCGTCCCGCTCATCGCAGTACAGCCGGTCCTTCAGAATATCCAGATAGAAGCTGGACAGATCTACCACGCAGAAATCGCTGATGGCATGGGAGACCACGTGGAATTCGTAGTTGTTGTAGGCCTTCCGGCACTGAGCATTCAGGCTGTCCAGCCGGGTCAGAGCCCAGCGGTCCAGCTCCGGCATATCCTCCGGCGCGACCAGGCAGTTGGGGTCGAAGCCGTCCAGATTGCCCAGACAGTACCGGGCGGTGTTCCGGAACTTCAGATAGCTCTGGCTGAGCTGCTTGAAGATCTCCTTGGAGCAGCGCACGTCGGCGTGATAATCCGAGGAACCGGCCCACAGGCGGACAATATCCGCGCCGTATTCGCCGATGAGCTCTGCGGGATCCATGCCGTTGCCCAGAGATTTGTGCATGGCCCGGCCCTCGCCGTCCACGGTCCAGCCGTGGGTGAGGACCTGCTTGAAGGGCGCACCCGCGCCCAGGGCGCCCACGGAGGTCAGAAGGCTGGACTGGAACCAGCCGCGATACTGGTCCGCGCCCTCCAGGTAAACGTCCGCAGGCCACAGCTCCGGGGTTCTGCGCCGGAGGGAGGCGATATGGGTCGAGCCGGAGTCAAACCAGCCGTCCAGCGTATCGGTCTCCTTGTCAAACTCCTTGCCGCCGCAGTGCGGGCAGCTCAAGCCCTGGGGGATCAGCTCCATGGCGTCCTTTTCGAACCAGATATTCGAGCCGTGCTCCCCGAACAGAGCGCTGATATGGTTGATGGTTTCAGGGGTGCACACGGGCTTACCGCAGTGTTTGCAGTAGAACACGGGGATGGGCAGGCCCCAGCGGCGCTGCCGGGAGATGCACCAGTCGGCCCGCTCCCGGATCATGG
>CAKTIN010000022.1 GCA_934565775.1 uncultured Oscillospiraceae bacterium | reverse complement strand
GGCTACGGCGACGCCAACCATGTCGAACAGAATGCCAACCAGGATGATCAGCAGTAAAATAACAAAGGCGATGGCCATGCCGGAGCGGGCCATCACGGTGTTCGCGGTAAAGGAAATCAGGCCGGAGATCACGATTGTTGTCAGAAAAATGGAAAGAGCCCAGCGAATCTGGGCACGATTGCCATTTTTCGCGGCTTTCTCTTTCTCTTTTTCCTTTCGGGCGGGGTCTGGGTCTGCTTTTGACAAGGAACATACACCTCTGAATTTTAAAAATGAAAAAACGACGGCAGATGGGATAAATCTTACAGCTTAGGTCGGGTTGGCTTTCCCCGGGGCGGACCCGCCGTTGCCGCGCGGGCAGTTTCCTCTTTGCCACCCCGTCCAACCGTTGCCTGTTGTTGGATACCCGATTGCCACTTAGTCTGTACCGCAATCCCCCATCTGCCCCGGAAGGACAGCCTAGGTGTTTTCCACGGCAAAACGGTCCGTCTCTTATCCTCTTTTGCAAGCATGGTTTCCAGGAAATATCGCCGCGCGCCTGTGGCCACAGGAACGGGACGCGTTGCTCTCCTTTCCCCTCATGCTCACTCAAGGCAGGCTACACTGCACACAGCGCAAGCATTATGCACCGCAATGCAGGTTCATACCTTATTCGTACGCGGTCAGCTCGGTGGCCGCACACGCACAAGAAAAGGTCTCCACGGAGGCCGGGTCGGATATTCCATGCCGTTGAAATGCGCCCGGAGTCCTTAACCCCCAGCACCCACCCTAAACTGGGCGTAAAAAGCAGGCACCAGGGACTTCATCGATATGCCCTTCAAAGGATTTTTAGGCCCTTCCTGGGAGACGGTCGTTTTGACTAGAATACTGCGTCGTTGGGTGTATTATAACATACCGCTCCGAATTATACAAGGGATTATTCAGAAAAGAGCCTGTATTTTCATACAAAAAACCAGTCGATTTTTTGTGGATTCTTCGTCGATTTGGTTTTACGATGCGCTTCGCTGCGCCACAAATCCGCAAAAAAACACGCCGTTCCCCAGGGAAACGGCGTGCTATTTGCAATTTAATCCTTGGAGGAGAGCTGGGAAACGGCCTTCTCCAGCCGGGCGATGGTCCGCTCCTTCCCCATAATCTGCATGACGGTATACAGGTCCGGGGAATTGGTCTTGCCGGTGACGGCAATGCGGATAAAGGTGGAAATATCCGCTACGGACCCGGGCCAATGCTCCGGCGCCTGCTTGTATTCCTTCATATTCGAGGCAAAGCCCAGCTGCTCGGTGATCGCCTTCACCTTGTCAAACCAGGCGGAGGCATCATCGCTCTGGTCATAGCAGTCCGCAAAGGCCGTCAGTGCCTTGGCAATCACCGCAGGATCGAATTCCGGCCAGGGATCCACCTGCTCAAAGAGGCTGTCAAAGAAGAAGCCCATATAAGGCTTCACCTCCGCCCAGGTCGCCAGATCCTTCCGGGGCTTCTTGCCCCCGCGGCCAATGGCCAAAATATCCTTCGCGTAGGCGGGATTCGCCTCCAGCAGCGCCCCAAAGGCAGGGTCAAATTCCTTGGCGTATTCCAGGACCTGTTCATAGACCTCCCCGGCGGACATCCGGGCGATCACGTTTTTGGACACGTCGCAGAGCTTGGCATAGTCGAACAGAGAGCCCGCAGGGTTCAGCTTTTTGGCGGAGAATTTGAAGCTGTCTGAAGACGCCGTGGGGTTGGCCTTCCGCCAGTCCTCATAGTTGGAGTTCAGCAGCGTCATAATATACTCATACACCGCCTGCACCGGGAATCCCTCGGCCTTATAATAGGTCAGCGCCAGCTCCGGATCCTTCCGCTTGCTGAGCTTCCGCTTGGAGCTGCCGTCCATCTTCATCAGCGGGCCGATATGGACATACTTGGGCAGCTTAAAGCCCAGAGCCTTGAACAGCTGGATGTGGAACGGCAGGCTAGGCAGCCATTCGTCCCCCCGCACCACATGAGTGGTGCGCATCAGGTGATCGTCCACCGCATGGGCAAAGTGATAGGTGGGAATGCCGTCGGATTTCAGCAGCACCTGGTCAATGTCGTTCTCTGTAATGGTGAGCTCGCCCTTTACCAGGTCGTTGAACTTAAATTTATTCTGAATGGAGCCCGTGCTGCGGAAGCGCAGGACCCAGGGCTTTCCCTCCGCCAGAGCGGCCCGGATCTCCTCCAGGCTCCGGTCCCGCCAAACGGCATACTCCCCGTAGTAGCCGAAGTTGACCTTCCGCTCCTCCTGGAGCTGCCGCATCTCGGTCAGCTCCTGCTCCGTGCAGAAGCAGGGGTAAGCCATGCCGTCCTGTACCAGCTTCTTGGCAAAGACATGATAAATGTCCTTCCGCTGCCGCTGGCGGTAGGGGCCGTAATCTCCGGAGTCTCCCTCCATGGTCGCGCCCTCATCAAAGTGGATGCCATAGTGCGCCAGAGTCTGAATCAGCACCTCCACCGCGCCGGGGACCTCCCGCTTGGCGTCCGTATCCTCCACCCGAAGGAACAGCACGCCGCCGGACTGATGCGCCATACGCTCAGAGACCAGGCCCTGGACCAGATTGCCCAGGTGAACAAAGCCCGTAGGACTGGGGGCCATACGGGTCACGACCGCCCCCTCCGGGACCTTCCGCAGGGGAAAACGAGCCTCCAGATCCTCGGGGGTCTGGGTGACATCCGGGAACAGAAGCGCTGCAAGCGCCTGATAATCCATTGTGATACACCTCTCGTAGCTTCCTAATTTCCTGCTCATTATACTCTTGTTTCCGCGGGGTTGTCAACTATTTCCCACAGTTTCCCCCATGGTTTTCCCCGCGCCGGTTCCGGTTTCAGAAAGCGGAACATTTTATGCTTGCGAATTTCCGCAGAATATGATAGTATAAATTAGTTATATTGCAGCTTTTGGCCCTATGGCCATACAAATAAAGAGGTGTGTCATTATGGATGAAGCAGTGGCTTCCAAGAAAAGAATGTTATCCGGAATCAAGCCCAGCGGCGATCTGACTCTGGGCTCCTATTTGGGCGCGATCAAAAACTGGAAGGATCGGGCCGATCAATTTGAATGCTACTATTTTATGGCGGATCTTCACGCCATCACCGTCCGGCAGAATCCTGCGGATCTCCGGCGGCGGACCATGGAGCAGCTGGCGCAGTACATCGCCTGCGGCCTGGACCCGGAGAAAAATACCCTGTTTATCCAGAGCCATGTGCATCAGCACGCGGAGCTGGGCTGGGTGCTGGACTGCTATTCCATGTTCGGCGAGCTGTCCCGAATGACCCAGTTTAAGGACAAGAGCGCCAAAAATGCGGACAATATCAACGGCGGCCTGTTCACCTATCCCAGTCTGATGGCAGCGGACATTCTGCTGTATCAGCCGGATTATGTGCCCGTGGGCGAGGATCAGAAGCAGCACGTGGAGCTGTGCCATACCATTGCCCGGCGCTTTAACGGGATCTATGGGGACGTGTTCAAGCTGCCGGAGCCCTATGTGCCCAAGGTAGGGGCCCGGATCATGAGCCTGACCAATCCCACCGCCAAAATGTCCAAGTCCGAAAACGAGGACACCGGCCGGGTTCTGCTTATGGATTCCCCGGACCAGATCATGCGGCAGTTCAAGCGGGCCATTACCGACTCGGAGACCTGCGTGCGCTACGATAAGGAAAAGAAGCCCGGCGTTTCCAATCTGATGACCATTTATGCCGCCTGCACCGGCAAGTCCTATGAGGAAATTGAGCGAGAATTTGACGGCCAGGGCTACGGCGTGTTCAAGCCCGCCGTGGGTGAGGCCGTGGTTTCCATGCTCAAGCCCATTCAGGAGCGCACCCGGGAGCTTCTGGCGGATAAAGCCTATTTGCAGGAGGTCTGCCGCCAGGGTGCGGAGCGCGCCGGCTATGTGGCGGAAAAGACCCTGCGCAAGGTCTATAAGAAGGTCGGCTTTGCCGCCAAATGAGCTGAGGTTCCAATATGATACATGCACTTCCCTTTCTGGGCGGCGTCAGCTTTACCTGGCGTCTTCTCCTGGCTCTTTTTGTCGCCGCCGCCCTGGCCTTCGGCATTACCCCGCTGGTAAAGCGCCTGGCCATTCACGTCGGCGCCATGGATATTCCCAAGGATAGCCGCAGAATGCACGACCACCCCATCCCCCGGATGGGCGGCCTTGCCATTGCCCTGGCCTTTCTGCTCAGCGTGGTGCTCTTTGCGGAGATGGACCGGCAGATGTGGTCGATTTTCGCCGGAGCGGCAATCATTGTAATCCTAGGGGTACTGGACGATATTCTTACCCTCCGGGCCCTGTTTAAGTTTTTAGTCCAGATTCTGGCCGCCTCCATCGTGGTGGCAAACGGCTGCGTCATTCGGTATCTGACCAATCCCAACCCCTTCAGCGAGACCCAGTATCTGGACCTGGGGAGCTTCTGGTCCATTCCTGTGACCATCATCTGGATTGTTGCCATTACCAATGCGGTCAACTTTATCGACGGCCTGGACGGCCTGGCCGTGGGGGTTTCCGCCATCTCCTCCGCCTCTCTGCTGGTGATTGCCCTGCTGGTCTCCGAGGGGGATGTGGCGGTCATTATGGCGGCGCTTCTGGGCGCGTGCCTGGGCTTTTTGCCCTACAATTTCAATCCCGCCAAGATCTTTATGGGCGATACGGGCTCTACCTTCCTGGGCTTCGTCCTGGCAACCATGTCCATCAAGGGAATGTTCAAGCTCTATGCAGTCATTTCCTTCGCGGTGCCCTTCCTCATCCTGGGAATCCCGATCTTTGACATCTGCTTTGCCATTATCCGCCGCCTGGCCAAGGGGCAGAACCCCATGAAGGCCGACCGGGGGCATATCCACCACCGGCTCATTGATATGGGCTTCTCTCAGAAGCAGGCCGTGACCATCACCTATATGCTCACCGCCCTGTTGGGCCTGTCCGCCGTGCTGCTCACCAGCTCCGGCGAGGGCAAGGCTCTCATGCTCATCGGCTCCGTATTTGTGGTCGGCGCCGTGGGGCTGAAGATCATTTTCTCCCCCTCCCATCGGGCGGAGCACGGTCAGGAGGATGACCATGAAGAAAATTAAAGTCATGTCCGTGTTCGGAACCCGGCCGGAGGCCATAAAAATGGCGCCGCTGGTCCGCGCCCTGGAGGCGGACGGCCGGTTTGAAAGCCTCTGCTGCCTCACGGGCCAGCACCGTCAGATGCTGGACAGCGTGATGGAGATTTTCCAGCTGAAGGCGGATTTTGATCTCAATATCATGCAGCAGCAGCAGACCCTCTCCTCCATTACCACCCGGACCCTTCTGGGCATGGAGGAGGTCCTCCGGACGGCGGAGCCGGACCTGGTTCTGGTCCACGGAGATACCTCCACCACCTTTGCCGGGGCCCTGGCCGCCTTCTATCACAAGATCCCTGTGGGCCATGTGGAGGCCGGGCTGCGCACCTATGACAAATACTCCCCCTTCCCGGAGGAGATGAACCGCACCCTGGTCAGCGATATTGCGGAGCTGCACTTTGCCCCCACCGCCGCCAACGGAGAGAACCTTCGGAGGGAGGCCATCCGGGGGGAAATTTTCCTCACCGGAAACACCGTGATCGACGCCATGAAAACCACAGTCCGCCCGGATTACCGCTTCCAGACGGAGACGCTGAACCGGCTGGACTTTAAGAACAAGAAGGTCATTACCCTCACCTGCCACCGCCGGGAAAATTACGGCGCGCCCATGGAGGCCATTATGCAGGCCGTCCGGGCTCTGGTCGCCGCGCACCCGGAGGTGGAGGTGGTTTACCCCGTTCATCTGAGCCCCGTAGTACAGGAGTGCGCCCGGCGGAATCTGGGCGGGCTGGAGCGGGTGCATCTGATTCCCCCGGTCAATGTGGAGGAAATGCACAATCTTATGGCCCGGTCCTACCTGATCCTGACCGACTCCGGCGGCTTGCAGGAGGAGGCCCCCGCCATGGGCAAGCCGGTCCTGGTCCTGCGCCGGGAAACGGAGCGCCCCGAGGCGGTCGCCGCCGGGACGGTGAAGCTGGCCGGAGTGGACAAGGACGCCATTGTTTCCATGGCGGAGCAGCTTCTGACAGACCCTGCCGCCTATGGAGCCATGGCCCATGCGGTAAACCCCTATGGGGACGGGAACGCCTGCCCCAGGATTGTCCAGGCCATTGCCTGGCACTTTGGCCTGACGCCGGACCGACCGGCCGACTTTCGCGTTTGAAAAAATCCCCGTCCCGCAGCATTCGCCGCAGGACGGGGATTTCCTTATCCCAGAAGCTTTTCCAGGGCTGCCAGCCGGACCGCGCAGCACAGCACATCCGCAGCCTGCGCCAGCTCCTCCAGAGGCGGGAGGCTGGGGGCGAGGCGAATGTTCTCATCCTTCGGATCGACGCCATAGGGATAGGCGGAGCCGGCCTTTGTCAGCTGCACCCCGGCCTGGCTGCACAGGGTCCAGACCCGGGTCGCCGTCCCGGGCAGGACGTCCAGGCTGATAAAATAGCCGCCCACAGGCTGGGTCCAGCGGGCAATGCCCAGAGGGGCCAGAGTTTCCAGCTTCTCCTGGATCAACCGGA
The DNA here is from genome assembly GCA_934565775.1 of uncultured Oscillospiraceae bacterium. Lineage (GTDB taxonomy): Bacteria > Bacillota > Clostridia > Oscillospirales > Oscillospiraceae > Faecousia. Next base: position 18,730 of record CAKTIN010000022.1, on the reverse strand, counting down.
ATTTCGGCGCCAGAATGGCGCCATGGGCCCGGGCGATCTCCAGCGTATGGGCCTTATCCTTTAGGAAGCGCACCTGCCGGAGCTGATTGACCTTGTCATAGGAAATGATCTGCACCCCGATCAGCTTCAGAAGGTAGCGCAGGTTCTCCTCCGAGCAGGCAAAGGCCGCCATTCCGGCCCCGGGCATGGTGAGCTTGGAGGTGGAGGCAAATTCATACACCATGTGGGGATTCCCCGCCTCCCGGCAGAGGGAGAGTATATCCGGGAAGGGGCGGAAGGGCCCGTCAAACTCATGGACGCAGTAGGCGTTATCCCACATCAGCGCAAAGTCCGGCGCCGCCGGCCGGAGCGCAGCGATGCGGGTGATGGTCTCATCGGAATAGATGCAGCCGGTCGGGTTGGAATATTTCGGCACGCACCACATACCCTTTACGGCGGGGTCCCGTACCAGCGCCTCCACCCGGTCCATATCCGGCCCGGTGGGCAGCATGGGCACAGTGATGAGCTCCGCACCAAAGGACTGGGTAATGGCAAAGTGCCGGTCATAGCCCGGCGTGGGGCAGAGAAATTTTACCTTTTCCTCCCGGCACCAGGGCCGGGGGCTCAGCAGGAGGCCGTGGGTATAAGCCTTGGCGATGGTATCGTACATCAGGCTGAGGCTGGCGCTGCCGCCTACAAAAACCTCCTGCTTTTTGCAGCCCAGGAGGTCCGCCCAGTAGGCCCTTGCGCAGTCCAGTCCTGCAAGCTCCCCGTAATTCCGCGCGTCCACCCCGCCGTCAAAGCAGTCCTTGGGAGTGCTCAGAATCCGGAGAAGCTCGTTGCTTAAGGCGAGCTGCTCCCGGCAGGGCTTTCCTCTGGCCATGTTCAGCTTCAGCCCCAGGCCGCAGAACCTCTCGTATCGGGCCTGCTCCTGCTTTAGCGCCTGTTCCAGCGCCGGTCTGGACATTTTCTCATAAGTCATGGCGTTTTCCCTCCTGTTTGGCAATTCTTTCTCTATTATTATATTCTATGGCAGCGAAAAATGCAATCCCTCCCCGGTCCTTGTAAGCAACGTGAAAAAATTCATCCGGCGCCGGGGCAATTTTAGCTAAATTCCCACCTTGCATTTTAGACCTCAATGCTTTATCATGGTAAACAGTTATTGACGGCATTCGCTGCTGTCTGTGCAGCAGAAAGGGCACCAAAGGATGCCGGCTTACTACTCCGAGGGGGTAGTAGCCGCTGGAGCATCCGATGGTGTCCTTTTTGATGTAGGGCAATCTGGCGCGAGCGCCGCAAAATTTTTATTATTATGAAAGGAAGTATGACCATGGGCGATCCTATCAACCTGCCGGAACTGTTCGGCTGCGACGTTTTTAATGAGGCTACTATGAAGCAGCGACTGGCGCCTGAAACCTACTGCGCCTGGAAAAACTGCATCCGCACCGGGACCCACCTGGACCTTCCCGTAGCGAACGAGATCGCCGAGGCCATGAAGAATTGGGCCATCGAGCGGGGAGCCACCCATTATACCCACTGGTTCCAGCCGATGACCGGCATTACCGCCGAAAAGCACGATTCCTTTATTGCGCCTGCCGGAGACGGCAAGGTGCTCATGGAGTTCTCCGGCAAGGAGTTGGTCCGGGGCGAGCCGGACGCCTCCTCCTTCCCCTCCGGCGGCCTGCGCGCCACCTTTGAGGCCCGGGGCTACACCGCCTGGGACCCCACCGCTTTCGCCTTTGTGAAGGACGGCAGCCTGTTTATCCCCACCTGCTTCTTCTCCTACACCGGCGAGGCCCTGGACAAGAAAACGCCCCTGCTTCGCTCCATTGACGAGGTCTCCCGGGAGGCTCTTCGGATCCTGCGCCTGTTCGGCGATACGGAAACCAACCGGGTCATTTGCTCCGTGGGCCCCGAGCAGGAGTATTTCCTGATTCCCAAGGACCTGTATGCCAAGCGGGAGGACCTGCGGCTCACCGGCCGGACCCTCTTCGGCGCTCCCGCCCCCAAGGGACAGGAGCTGGAGGATCACTATTTCGGCACAATCCGCAACCGCGTCGCCGCCTATATGAAGGATCTGGACGAGCAGCTGTGGCGGCTGGGCATTCTCTCCAAGACCAAGCACAACGAGGTCGCCCCGGCCCAGCACGAAATGGCCCCCATTTACACCGACGTGAACAGTGCCTGCGACGCCAACCAGCTGGTCATGGAGATCATGAAGAAGTGCGCCTCCCGGCACGATCTGGTGTGCCTGCTTCATGAAAAGCCCTTTGCCGGTGTGAACGGCTCCGGCAAGCATGATAACTGGTCGCTGGGCACGGATACAGGGAAGAATCTTTTCAAGCCCGGCAAGACCCCCCGGCAGAACGCCCAGTTCCTGGTGTTCCTGGCCGCCTTTATCCAGGGCGTGGATGAGTATCAGGATTTCCTCCGGTGCACCGTGGCCTATGCGGGCAACGATCACCGCCTGGGCGCCAACGAAGCGCCCCCGGCCATCCTATCCGTGTTCCTGGGAGATGAACTCAGCGCCGTGGTGGAGTCCATCATCAACGGCACAAACTACAAAGATCCCGAGAAGAGCCTCCTGCGCATCGGCGTGGATGTGCTGCCCTCCATTCCCAAGGATACCACGGACCGGAACCGCACCTCTCCCCTGGCCTTCACCGGCAACAAGTTTGAGTTCCGCAGCCTGGGCTCCTCCCAGTCTATTGCCGGTCCCAATATTGCTCTGAACACCATTATGGCAGAAGAGCTGGGGCGGTTTGCCGACGCGCTGGAAAAGGCGGAGGACTTTGAGGCGGAGCTGCAAAAGCTGGTCTGCAAGGCCTTCACTGAGCATCAGAGAATCATTTTCAACGGCAACGGCTACAGCAAGGAATGGCCCGTAGAGGCCAAGCGCCGGGGTCTGCACAATCTGCCCAGCACCGCCGACTGCCTGCCCGCCTATGTGAGCCAGGAGAATATCGACCTTGTGACCAAGCACGGCATCTTCACCGAAGCCGAATTCCGCGCCCGGTACGAGATCCATCTGGAATCCTATAGCAAGGTTCTGGGCATCGAGGCCAAGACCTGCGCGGACATGATTCGCAAGCAGATTCTCCCCGCCGCCTCTGCCTATGCCGCAAAGCTCTGCCAGAGCGCGGCCGCCAAGGAGGCTGTGGGCGTCTCCTGCAAGGCGGAGCGGGCCCTGGCCGCCAAGATGTCGGAGGCCACGGACCGGCTGTACGACTGCTGTGAGAAGCTCTGTGCCGATCTGAACGCCGCGCCCCAGGGGAACCTGGACGCCGCCCAGTACTATCACGATGTGATCCTTGCGGATATGGACGCCGCCCGGAAGGAAGCAGACCTGCTGGAAACCCTGACGGAAAAATCTTACTGGCCCTATCCCGTATACTCCGACTTGCTTTTCTACTAAGAGCGGTGTATAATAGATAAGAATGTGTTTTACCGCTTTTGCTGAAAACAGAGAATCTATCGCGGAGGAATAAGAGGATATGAAGTACATTTTTGTCACCGGCGGCGTGGTTTCCGGTCTGGGCAAGGGAATTTGCGGCGCCTCCCTGGGCCGGCTGCTGAAGCAGCGCGGTCTGCGGGTGCGGAACCAGAAATTTGACCCTTATCTGAACATCGACCCCGGCACCATGAGCCCCTACCAACACGGCGAGGTGTTCGTCACCGACGACGGCGCCGAGACCGACCTGGATCTCGGCCACTACGAGCGCTTCGTAGACGAGAGCCTGACCGGCAACGCCTCCGTTTCTGCGGGCAAGATTTACTGGGCCGTTCTGAACCGGGAGCGGGAGGGCGGCTATCTGGGCCGCACAGTCCAGATCATCCCCCATATCACGGACGAAATCAAGCGCCGGATCTACTCCATGGCCACCCCGGATGTGGATGTGGTCATCTCCGAGATCGGCGGCACCGTGGGCGATATTGAAAGCCAGCCCTTCCTGGAAGCCATCCGGCAGGTTGCCTCCGAGCAGGGTCGTCAGAATGTACTGTTTATCCATGTTCCTCTGATCGTGCAAATTCCGGGCAGCGACGAGCTGAAGTCCAAGCCCACCCAGCACTCCGTAAAGGAGCTGCTCGGCCTGGGCATCCAACCGGATGTGCTGGTATGCCGGAGCGACGTGCCCTTTACCGAGGAGCTCCGCCGGAAGATCAGCCTGTTCTGCAACGTAGACGCCTCCTGCGTCATTCAGAACTCCACCGCCTCCACCTTGTATGAGGTCCCCCTGATGCTGGCAAAGGAGGGGCTGGACCAGGTAGTCTGCGAAAAGCTGCACCTGGATACTCCTCAGCCCGATCTTTCCGCCTGGACCGCCATGGTGGAGAAGATCAAAAATGTGGACCGGGAGGTGCAGATTGCTCTGGTGGGCAAGTACACCCAGCTCCACGACGCATACCTCAGCGTAGTGGAATCTCTGTTCCACGCCGGAACCGCCAACGATACCGTGGTCAAGATCAAGTGGATTGACTCCGAGCTTCTCACCCCCGAGAATGTGGACAGCTACCTGTCCGATTGCTACGGCGTTCTGGTGCCCGGCGGCTTCGGCGACCGGGGCATCGAGGGCATGATCGTTGCGGCAACCTATGCCCGGACCAAAAAGATCCCCTACCTGGGCATCTGCCTGGGGATGCAGATCGCCGTCATTGAATTTGCCCGGAAGGTCGTAGGCCTCACCGGCGCTCATTCTGCGGAATTTGATCCCTATTCCCCCTACCCCGTGGTAGCCCTTATGCCCGACCAGGTCTCCATCACCGCCAAGGGCGGCACCATGCGTCTGGGTAAGTACCCCTGCGTCCTCACTGAGGGCAGCAAGTCCATGGAGCTGTACGGGGCAAAGGAGATCTCCGAGCGCCATCGCCACCGCTACGAATTCAACAACGAATTCCGCAAAAAGCTTACGGATAAGGGCCTGCTGCTGGCTGGTCTGTCCCCGGACAACCGTCTTGTAGAGATCGTAGAGCTGCCTGACCATCCCTGGTATGTGGGCTGCCAGTTCCATCCCGAGTTCAAGAGCCGCCCGGATCGGGCGCATCCCCTGTTCTTCGGTTTTGTCCGCGCGGCCCTGGCCTGTGAGGACGAGCGGGAAAAGGCTTAACTAAAGAAGAAAGGTCCCGGATTCAGTCGAATCCGGGACCTTTTCATGTTTTATGCCTGATAGAAGGTATTGCCGCCGATAAACTCCCGCAGAATGCTGGTAGGCGGGATCTCGTTGTCCACGTCCGCCTCCTGCACATAGTTCAGCACCTTGACAATGGTGCGGACCTCACTGTAATACGGGTTCTCCGGCCCCACCGCAGTCAGCAGCGGATAAATATACTTCTTGAGAATGGCCGGCTCATAGACAAAGGAGCTGTTAAAAATGACGTCCGCATTCTCCTGGAAGGGAAAGATCCACTTCTCCTCCCCCCGCCGGACGGAGGCCCACATGGAAAGGGTATGGGCCACCGAAGCCCCTCGGGTCTCATGGTCCCGGACAATGCGCCGCAGTAGGCGGAGATAGGTGGTGGGGATGCGGTTGTGATTGTCCAGATTGAGGGGAATCAGCGGGCTGAGATACATCCGGAAGATCAGATTCGGGTCCAGCCCCTGGGGCAGAAGCACCGGGTTGAGCCCGTGCAGCCCCTCAATGATCACCATGGAGTCCTCCTTCAGGGACAGGCGCTTCCCGGTCATGACCCGCTTGCCCAGCTTGAAGTCAAAGGTCGGCAGCTCGACCTCCTCCCCGGCCAAAAGGGCCTCCAGCTGCTGCCGGAACAGCGCCGTATCAATGGTGTTAATATGCTCCAGGTCGACCTCCCCGTTCTCGTCGGGGAGAATCTTATCCCGGTCGATATAGTAATCGTCCAGCGACATGAGCACCGGCCGCTTACCGTGGACCCGGAGCTGCACTGCTAGGCGGTGGGCGCTGGTGGTCTTGCCGGAGGAGGAGGGCCCGGCCAGGAGCACCGCCTTCGCCCCCCGGGCAAGGATTCGGTCCGCGATCTGAGAAAAGCTGCGCTCATGCAGAGCCTCGTTGACCCGGATCAGCTCCCGCAGCTTCCCGGAGGCCGTAAGCTCGTTCAAATCCGCCACGACCTCGCAGTCCATCAGCTGCCCCCAGCGCTCGCTCTCCTCAAAGACCGCCGTAAAATTCGGCATTTCCCGGAAATGCGCCACCCGGTCCGGATCATTGTGGTCCGGATAGAGGAAAAACAGGCTGTTTCCTCCGCCGTAATGCAGGTCCCAGACCGTCAGATACCCGGTGGAGGGCAGCATCTCTCCATAAAAGTAATCCAGGTAATCCCCGGAGCGGTAGGCGTCAAAATAAGGGACCGGCCGCCATTCCAGCAGCTGCGCCTTGTCCTCCTGCCCGTCTGCCCGGAAGAAGGCAATGGCCTCCTTTGTCTGCATCCGGCTTCGAATCAAAGGCTGATCCTCCGACACAATCTCCGCAACCGCCTGGCGCAGAGGGGCCATATCGGCGGCGGAAAAGGCAGGGGCCTTATCCAGGGTCACATGGAGGCTGTCCCCCACCGTGAAGTCCATCTTTGCCACCGCCCCGGGCCACAGCCGCCGCACCGCCAGGAACAGGACAAACAGCGCAGTCCGCTCGTATACCTCCCGCCCCAGGCTGTCTCCATAGCGCAGGAGCCGGACCGACCCCTGGGAGGCCTCCATGGCCCGCCGGGGCGTCTCCTTCCCCAGGGCCGTTCGATCCTGTCGCCGCAGCGGCACATAATTCAGCGTAAAGGTCTCCCCTGCAATCTGGGCCGCCAGGGGCCGCCGGGACAGCACCGGGCTGTCCAGCCCCGCCTCGACCAGGAGCTGCCGCAGAGTCTGCCCCGGCTGGGGGACGACCTGCCGCCCGTCTAACAAAAGTTCCATATTCATTCCTCCTTCAAAGAAAGGATCCCGTAGGCCTCCAGCAGTGCCATGCGCTGGCTGCCTATTTTTGCGCTTTCCTCCGCCCGGGCGGCTGCGCCGCCCCCGGAGAGATACCGCGCCGCCCGGCTCCCCCATGCCACAGGCAGCAGCCAGGGGTGTTTCTGCAAATAAGGATACCGGCCCTGCAGGACCCTGGCCGGGGGGAAAGCCGCCGCTAGCGGCGATGCGCGTCTGCCGGTCTTTGCCGCCTCGATGGTCATCAGGCTGCTCTGCTTGCGCTCCTTGCTGCTGCCGCCGAACACACCGGCCCCCAGCATATCCCAAAGCAGCGGCTCACAGTCCGGCAGGGAAAGTCCCTCCGGCAGCGGCGCCGCCTGCCGGGGCATACCGAGAAATCGAACGGCAATTTCCAGCAGGCTTCCGGTAAATACATCCAGGGCAAGGGTGCGAAGCGTCTGCCAGATCTGCGCCCAATCCAGCTCCGCCTCATAGCGCTCCGCCATCAGAGCCAGGTCGCACAGCTGACGAATCCCCACGCCCCCCGCCAGAAAATGCCCGTAAAAATGTGCGATCAGAAAGAGCAGATGTGCCTGGGGCTTTAGGGTCGAAATGGATGTTTCCTGAAAGCGGAAGGAATCTGTTTGCGGAAAATCCGGGCCAAAATATTCTTTTTCTCCTAAAATTCGAATTTTTCTGTCTTTTAACAGGTGACTGTGCAGCTCCAAATGCAAAAGCTTGCCCTGCCAGGCGTGGACCTGCTCCCCGGACTGCTCCTCTGCAAACCGGTAGCCCAGCTCCCGCAGCACGTCCTCCGCCGCCGCATAGAACTCCGGCTCCACAAGCAGGTCCTCATCGGAGGAGGGCCGCAGATCCGGCTCCGGATACAGGCTCCGGCAGAACGCCCCCTTCACAAGGAAATAGGGCACCTTCTTCGCCTCAAAGGCCCGGGTCATCGACAGCAGCTCCACAGAGCACAGGCTCTGCCGCACAACCTGCTGGCGCAGCGTACTGCGCAGCCGGTCTGCATCGGCAAAATCCGGGCAGGCCAGCAGCAGGTGTCCCCCGACCAGGGGCAGCACATTCTGCATCTGCGCCAATTGCAGCAGCGCCTCGATCTCCTCTGTGGACAGCGCCCGGACCACCTCGACTGCTTCCGCCGAGGGTGCGGCAGAGCGCATGGCGTCCCGCAGCAGGAGAAGAAATCCCCGCGTAGACTGCTCCATTAGAATTCCCTCCTGAGCGCTTCAATCCCGGCCTCGTCCAAGCGCGTCATTTCCCCGCCGTCAATGCGGTAGACCCGGTCGCACATGGTCAGCACGCTGGGGCGATGGGTCGTTACGATGCAGGTTTTGTGGGCGCAGTGCCCCATAATATTCCGCAAAATCCGCCGCTCCGTCGCCACATCCAGCGCGGAAGTCGCCTCGTCCAGCAGAAGGATGGGCGCGTCGTGGAGAATGGCCCGGGCAACCGAAAGGCGCTGGCCCTGACCGGCCGAAAATTTGGAGCCCTCCTCCCCGATGGGAGTATCCAGCCCCTGGGGCAGCACACGGACCACGTCCTCCAGCTCCGCCAGGCGAAGCGCAGCCCAGAGCTCCTCGTCGGAGGCCTGGGGCTTTGCCAGGCGCAGCGTCTGGGCGATGGTGCCGGAATACAGTGCCCGGTCCTGGGGCACATAGGAGAACAGCTGCCTGAGCCCCGGGGAAAGCGGCGCCTCCCCCGCCTCCCTTCCGGACAGGACCGCCCGGCCCTCCTTGGGCTGAAGCAGACACAGAAGCAGCCGCAGAAGCGTCGTCTTTCCCGCCCCGGACGGGCCGACGACGGCCACGACCTGCCCCGGCTCAGCAGAAAAGGAGATTTTTTCCAGAACCGGCGCCTCCGGCCGATAAGCAAAGCTGACGCCCTCCAGCCGGACGCTGACGCCCTCGGGATCCCGGCGAAGAGGCTCCTCCATGGGGTCCGGCTCCACATTTTCCCGGGGTAGGTCCAGAATATTCATAATCCTCTGGGCAGAAACCGTGGCGCCGATCACACTGGGACCCAAGCGCAGGAGGCTCCCGGCCGCGCTGCTCACATAGCCCGCCATTTGCAGAAACAGCACCATGGTGCCGTAATCGATTTTGCCCGTCCACAGGCGATATACACCCCAGCCCATGCACAGGTAGCTGGCTATCAGCCCCAACAGGGACATACAGGAGGAGGCAAAAATCGTAAACCGGTTCTGGGTAAGGCTCAGCTCATAGTGCCGGTCCTGAAGGGACCGGAGCTTCCGGCAGAAGGCGTCTACTGCGCCAAAGGACTTCACCGATTGGATATTTTGCAGGCTGTCGGAATAAAAGGCCGTCAGCTCCCCGGACATATCGGCCACCTGGCGGTTATAACGGTGCAGCCTGGGCGCCAAAAGCCCAAACACCACGGAGGTCACCGGCACGGAGCACAGGGCCAACAGCCCCATAACCGGGTCATAATAGACAATAATAGCCAGCGCTCCCATAAGCTGGACCAGGCTGTTGATCAAGCTGGGGATCCAGCCCAGCACGCTCCCTGCCACCGCCGACACATCGCTGTGAATGCGATTGAGCAGGTCTCCGGAGTGATAATCGGAGATTGCCTCCCAGCTGGTGTTCATAAACTTCCGGTAGATGTCACCCCGCATTTCCAGATTCACGCGCAGATTGATCTTGGCCGTCACGCGGCCGGATACCGCGCTCAGCGCGATCTTCCCCAAAGCCAGGGCAACGAACAGCACCATCACCGGCACGGCCGCCCGGAGGGCAGCGGAATCCCCCGCCCCGGTAACCACCAGGTTGACTACCCGGCGGGAAACCAGACCGCTGATCAGACTCACCGCCGTAGCCGTCAGCCCCAGGAGAATGTACAGGCCGATCTGCCAGCGATATTGCCTGGCGTAACGGTAGATCCAGCGGGTCTCCCGGGCAATGTCCCGGAGCGCGCCGCCTTTAATTTTCCGAATCACCTTTTGGATGTAGGTCATGTGGGCCAGCTCCTATAGCGGAAGCAGGCGGTACCCCATAAGGGCCCGCCGCTTCCGAATTCTTTATTCTTCCCGCTCGTTTTTCCGGCTCCCATAGCCGTACTTCTTCCCGTACCCGTACCCATAGCCATAGCCGTAGCCATAACGGCCGGAGCCGGAAAAGGGCTTTCCGTTGATCACATAGCCCAGAATATGGGCGTTCCGCCGGGAAAGGCTCTGCAAATTGTCCACGATCTGGCGGCGAGGCACGCCGTCATACCGGATAACGTACAGCAAATGGTCCGCATACCGCGCCAGAGCGGAGGCATCCGCCAGAATGCCCACAGGGGGCGCATCCAGGATCACATACTCCGCCATGGTCCGAAGCTGCCGGAGGATCTCCCCCATCTGGCGGGAATCCACCAGGCGCATGGGAGAGGGCTCGCCCGTATCGCCGGCCAAGACCCGCAGAGAGGGCACCCCGGGGACCTCATGCAGGGCGCTTTCGGGGTCCGGGGTCTCCTGCCGCAGGAGCTCCAGCAGCCCCGTAGTCGGCTCCTGTATGCCAAGGCCGTCCTTTACCGAAGGATTCCGCAGGTCCCCGTCCACCAGGATCACACTATGCCCGCTCATGGCAATGGAAATCGCCAGATTAAAGGAAACCGTCGTTTTTCCCTCTCCGGGGACCGTACTGGTCACCAGCAGCAGCTCATGGCCGTCCGCCTGCTTCTGGGCGCGCATAATCTTGACCCGAAGAGCGCTGACGCTCCCGGACAGCTTTGCCGCAACGGCAGGCGAAAGCAGCGAAACTGCATTTCCCTGCCTGGACCGGCGGCGCTTGGCCCGCACCCGGGGCAACTCAGCCAGGCAGGGAATGCTGGTGTAGCGCTTCAGATTTTGCGCGCCCTTTACCGTTTTCCTGCCCAACGCCAGCAGCAGCGTCAGCACAAGGCCGATCAGCGCACCCATCAATGCCCCCTTGATGGCGGTATTCTTCCCGGAAAAAGTGTTGCTGGGGGCGTCCGGCAGCTCCGGCTCCTGAATCATGCTCAGGGTAGTATTGCCAATGACAAAGGCCGCCACCACAGGATAGTTTTTTATGACGGAATTCAAAATGTCGAAAGCCGCCTGGGGGTCCTGGCTGGTTACCCGAATGCTGAAAATATTCGTATCCCCAACTGCCGAGGTCGTAATGCTCCCGTTGATATAAGGGGTCCCGAGATCCTGCAAAATCCGCTCCCGCATGGCCTCGGAGCCGACAATATCTCCGAAGCTGTTGACAATTTGGGCCACGGCCTGGCTGTCGTAATACTTGGTGGTATCTACAATATCCGTGGTGCTGGTCACCCCGGAGGTCACGGAGAAGGTGGCGCTGGCCGTATAGACCGGGCGGAAGCCGCGCTTGGCCCGCTCGTATTGCAGCGCCCCCAGGGCCACTGCCAGAGCAATGACCAGGATCCAGGTCCTGCGGAGCACCCGCAGGAAATTATGCAGCAGCTCCGAAAGGTCGATGACCTCTCCCCGCTGCGAAGAACGCGTTTCTTCCATGCTTGCCCCCTAGCTCTTCCGGCTGCGTTCGCCGGACGATTGCTTTCCGTAGCCGTAGCCGTATTTTTTCCCGTAGCCGTATCCATAGCCGTAGCCATAACCATACCCATACCCATAGCCGTAGCCGCTTCTGCCGGACCAGGGCAGTCGCAGTGTGCGGAAATTATTCAGCACAAAGCCCAGAAATTTCGTTCCGCTCTGGCGCAGGGTATCCGCCGTATCGTTAATATCGGGGGCGGCGGCCACATTCTGCCGGACCACAAGCATGGCGCTGTCCGCCAGCCCGGCCAGGGCGTCGCTGTCCGCAAACATCCCGAGAGGCGGCGTATCGATCACAATATAGTCCATGGAGCGGCGCATGATCTTCAGCAGCTTTGCCATGTTGGCGCTGGAGAGCAGGTCCGCCGCGTCCTCTACCGGGTGGTCGCAGAACAGCTCCACCAGGTTCTTCTCCTGGTCGTAGCTGGAGGCGGAGGCGATACGGGTCGCGTCCATGGCCTCATCCCGCAGCACCCCGGGCAGACCGCCTCCCCGGACGGTATTCTTCCCGAACATCCGCACCTGGGTGGGACTGCGCAGGTCCGCGTCGATCAGCATGACGCCCTTGTACTTCTCCGCCAGGGCCAGAGCCAGATTTGCAGCGACCGTAGACTTCCCCTCGCTGGCGGTAGCGCTGGTAACTAGGATCACCTGGGCCCGGTCCCGGCGGGGCTCCTCGGGCTCCACCGCCGTGCGCAGGCGGAGGAATGTCTCCTTGTAGAAGAAGCTGGCCATATTGGAGCAGATCAGCATATCTCCCCTGCCGCTGCCGCGCTTTTTCTTTTCATGGGGCACCGTCGCCAGAATATCGCCGTCCAGCTTCTCCTTGGCTCCGCCCGTCGTCTGCACCGTGTCCCGATGGATGAGCACCAGAATCAGGACTGCTGCCATCAGAAGGCCACCTGCCAGTGCCGCCAGGCGGACCGTTTTGGTGTGGTTTACATAATTAGATGGCGTGGTTGCGATCTGCGGTGCGGAGATCGCGTGGAGCGCCGCCGTCTTGGAGATATGCTCCGAAAGCTCCCCATAACAGGAGCTCACCGTCTGGAGCATCAAAAAGGCGGTCTTTGCGGAGCTTGAGGTGGCGCTGACCTTGATCATGTTCGTCGAGCCCGCCACCTCTGCGGAAATGGTCCCGGGGACGGAAGCCACCCCCAGCTCCTGGCAAATGCGCTGCTTCATCAGGTTGCTCTGAAGCAGATCCGAAAACAGCATCGCTACCTCATTTGCGGAGGAATAATTACTGTAGGTCGAGGTAAGGGCGGATTTGTTCTGCACCACGAAGGTGGTGGAGCTGGTATACTGGGGCGTGTAAATTCGGTCCAGGGCTAGCTGGGCCAGCATTCCAAAGGACAGCGCCGCCAGCACGATCAGCCAAAGGCTCCGCAGCAGCCACCGCCCCAGGCACCGGGGCTCCAGATCGATTTTCAGATCGTCATTCTTCTTATCCATACTTCTCCCCCCGGCTTTATTCCACTACAACGGTCAGAATGGTGAGGCCCGTAGCTTCCTTGCCGGTATAGCGATAATAAACCTCATACACACCGGGCGTATTCATATCCACCTGAGAGCGGTCCATGGTAACCGCCTTGGTGGCAATGGCCTGTCCCTCTGCGGCAGGGTCCACCACCCGGGTAATATATTGATTCGGCAGGAGCGTCTCCCCGGCTTTTTTATAAACGATGTACTGAGAAAGCAAAACCTGGGGCACATTGACGCCGTTGGGCACCACCTGCACCGTCAGGGGCAGGATGGCCGTGTCCCCCAAGTCATTGGTGACCTGGACGGTGATTTGATAGGTGCCTGCGGCCGTATTGCTCAGCCCCTGAGTCCCCAGACGGATCCCGGCGGAAATATCGCCCTGGAGGCAATCCGTCACGGTCAGCCGGTCCGAGAGCATGATCTTTGCCCCCACCCGGTACACCAGCGGGGCCGTCAATGAGAAGCGGGGGCTTTCATAGTCCGTATACGTGACCTTGCGGGTCAGCTTAGCCACATTCTCCGCCTTATCAAAAACGGCATAGGTAACATTCACGCTGTTCGGTCCGGTTAGGCCGGAAATGTGCTCCACCAGAATGTCCTCCGTCAAATCACCGTCCACTCCATCCCGGGCCGTAAGGCCGGACAAAAGGGCCTCCTGAGGATCCGTCACGGAAACAGCCAGCTCCTCCTGGCTGCTGGACAGCACCGGGGGCGTATGATCCTCCAGCACCCGGGATGAGTACCCGGACAGCAGCGTCAGGCTCAGCGAAGCCAAAAAAAGCAGAACGGTAATGACACGAATTGTTCTCATAACATCCTCCCACATTCCAAAATCAGATCCACCGGACGCGCCTTAGGGGTGCTCCTCCACTGGTACGATCTGTTCATCCATTAAAATGCGCCTGGGGTTCTCCTTGAGCAGCAGCTCCGCATAGGCCGGGTCCAGGCCGCACAGCTCCTCGTACACCCCGTCCAGGCGGGGCGTCCGCTGGGTATCGCTGTGGGCGTCGCTGGCCACCACATGGGCCAGTCCCCGGCGCAGAAGCCACCAGGCCGTCTGCCGGGCATGGCGCCCCAGGCCCCCCAGAATGCTGCCCTTGTTGAGCTGCAAAATGCAGCCGGACCGGAACCAGGAGAGGGCCAGCCCCGGCTCCCGCTGCACCGCCTCATACCGCTCCGGATGGGCGATCACCGGCGTCAGCCCCTGGTCCCAGACCAGATCAATGGCCTCCTGCATCCCCTCCGGTTCATCGTCAAAGAAGAACTCAAGCAGCAGATACCGGGATTTATTTAAGGTAAGGAGCTTGCCCTCCCGCAGGAGCTTGGGCAGCTCCTGCGTAGCAAATACCTCCATGCCGGGCAGCAGCTCCAGCTTCAGCCCGTTGCGAGCCGCCGCTCTGCGCAGGGTCCGCAGGTGCTCCAGGATCTCATCGGCCCAGTAGCCGCCCCAGCCCGTAGGGCGGCAGCAGTGCGGGGTGGCGCAGATACAGTCCGTCCCGCTTTGCCAGGCGCTTTCGATCATAGCCAGGGCGGTATCCAGGCCGTCCGCCCCGTCGTCCACCCCCGGAAGAATATGGCAGTGCAGGTCGATCATCCGCTGCGCCCTCCTAAAAGAAAATCTCTCAAAATTGTACCATATTTCTTTTAAGAACGCAAGGATTCCTCCCGCTTTCTCAGGCCCCGCAGGCGAAGGGCCGCAGAAAACAGCGCCGGGCGCAGGGGCCTGGTGGGAAACCACAGGGCACTGGCCAGACGCCAGGAAGCCCTGTCACAGGAAATCACCCTGCCGCCGCTCCGCCTCACCCCGGAGACCCGGGCAAGGATCTGCTCCGGCAGGATGCGCTCCGTCCAGGCCTGCCGGTCGCCGCAGATCTGAAAGGAGCCGTCCTTCAGAATGCGCCGGATTCGGTGCAGGACGTAAACCTCCGCGCCCCGGGTGAAAAACACAATGTCCCCCACCCGCAGCCTTTGCGGGTCCGCCGCCTCCAGGATCACGCTGTCCCGCCCCGGGTGGAGAAAGGGCAGCATACTGACCCCGGTCACGGTCAGCTCCGCCTGTCCCCCGGCTTGGATCACGGCCAGCATGGCTGCAACCTTCGCCGCATCCCGCTGCTTGGCACGCCGGAGGGAGTCCGCTTCTTCCCGCTGCATTTCCACAGAGCGCCACGCTCCTTTCGCGAGACATTTTCTGTTATTATACCTCTAAAGAAGGGCTCCTGTCAACGAAAAGCCCCGTCCGGCGGTATCTGTGTCAACAAATTTTTTACAGATTCACTTCTCTGCTGTTGATGACCGGGACCTGTAGAAAAAGTTTGAAGGAAATGGAGGAAAATGAGTTGAAATTGCAATAGATTTTTCCTGAAATTTGTTGTACAATGAGAATAAGCAGATTTTCGCCTGCCCATCGGAAGTGCGCGGGCAAAAGCTACAGAGGGGGAAGCATATGGATCAAAAAGAGACAACCTCCGGCAAAAAGCGACGCGGCCGCGGCTGGCTGATCGCGCTGCTGGTCATCTTCATTGTTTTGCTGTGCATCGGCCTGCTAGTTTATGGCGCCATTACCCTGAAGCTCAACAGCATCAAGCGCCCGGACCCCAATGAAACGTACATCGGGGAAAGCGAATGGGAGAGCATCGTCGCCTCGGACGAAGCGGGTAACGAGACCTACGAATCCGTTGACCCCGACGCTGTGGACTTTGCCTCGGACAGCATCGTCCCCATTGGCGGGACCTCCGACCTGGTCAACATTCTCCTGATCGGCGACGATCGCCGTCCCGGAGAGGACCGCGCCCGTTCGGACTCCATCATTCTTTGCAGCATCAACAAAAAGACCGGGAAGATTTCCCTGGTCTCCTTCCTGCGGGACCTGTATGTGCAGATCCCGGATTATAAGGGGGACTCCTTCCGGGACAACCGGATCAACGCCTCCTACGCCTTCGGCGGCATGGAGCTGCTGGATCAGACCCTGGAGAAGAACTTCGGCATTCTCATTGACGGCAACCTGAGCATTGACTTTGACGGCTTTGAAAAGGTGATCGATATTCTGGGCGGCGTGGACATTGACCTCACCCAGGAAGAGGTCGATTATATGCATATGTGCAACCGGAAGTTTGTCACCCTCGGGACCAACCATTTCGACGGGAAAACCGCCCTGTTTTATGCCAGCATCCGCTATATCGGGACCGACTTCGGCCGGACCAACCGGCAGCGGACCGTACTCAACGCCATTTTCCATAAGCTGAAGGGCAGCTCGGTGAGCCAAATGCTGGAGCTGATGGATGAGATCCTGCCGCTTATGACTACGGATATGAGCAACAGTCAGATCATCTCCTACATCTATGAGCTCCTGCCCATCTTTAACGGCACGGAGCTGCAAACCATGTATATTCCCTATGCGGATACTTACAGCTACTCCATGATCCGCGGTATGTCCGTCCTCCTGCCGGACTATGCGGCGAATCGAAAGCTGCTGCAAGAGCTTCTCCTTGCGGATGAATAATCGGAGGCCCCCATGAAACATTCCAATGGACACGCTTCGGAAAATGTCCGGCTGAAGCGGGTCGTCTTTCTTGTGCTAACGGACATTGTGCTCATCAATCTGGCAGGCTTTGTCGCGCTGTGGACGCGGTTCGAATTTTCCCTCTCCACCCTGCTGGAGAGCGGGTTTCTCTCCTCCTGGGGCGTCCTCACCGGCGCAAACACCGTGCTCACTCTGGTGGTATTCAAATATCTGCACCTCTATAGCAGCCTGTGGGAATACGCCGGCGTGGACGAGCTGCTGCGCATTCTCATCGGCGCCGTGGGCTCCACCCTGGTAGAGGTGGTGGGCTGCTTCCTGCTGGGCAAGGGGCTGCCCCGGAGCTTCATCCTGCTTTACCCCATTTTCCTGTCCGGCTTCATCGGGGGCGTTCGGCTGTTTTACCGGTGGTTCCGGAAAATCCGCCATCGCTCCCACAACAGCCGCGCCCGCACCCTGCTCATCGGCGCGGGCGAGGCAGGAAATATCGCTCTGCGGGAATTTCAGGAAAGCGAGCACTCCAAAAACGAGGTGGTGTGCATCATTGACGATGCGCAGACCAAACGGGGCCGGGTCCTGCGGGGCGTTCCCATTGTCGGTGGCCGGTACGCGATCCCTTCCGCCGTGGAAAAGTACGGCATTGAGGAAATTATTCTCGCCATTCCCACCGCCAGCGCCAAGGAACGCCGGGAGATCATGACCATCTGCCAGAGCACCAAATGCGCCGTTAAGACGCTCCCCGCCATTTTCCAGCTGGCCAACGGGGAGGTCAGCATCCAGAAGATCCGGAACATTCAAATTGAGGACCTGCTGGGTCGGGACCCCGTCCAGGTGGACCTGTCCGGAATTGCCGGGCATATCTCCGGCAAGACGGTCCTGGTCACCGGAGGCGGCGGCAGCATCGGCAGCGAGCTCTGCCGCCAGATTGCCGCTTACCGCCCGCGCCGGCTTATCATCTTCGATATTTACGAAAACAACGCCTATGACATTCAGCAGGAGCTCCGGCGAAGCCACCCGGAGCTGGACCTGGTGGTGCTCATCGGCTCCGTGCGGGACCGCCGCCGGGTGGAGGACGTATTCAAAACCTACCGCCCCCAGCTGATCTATCATGCGGCGGCCCATAAGCACGTGCCGCTCATGGAGGACAGCCCCTGCGAGGCCGTGAAGAACAATGTATTCGGCACGAAAAATGTGGCTGAGTTGGCGGACCAGTATCATGCCGAGCGCTTCCTGCTCATCTCCTCGGACAAGGCCGTCAATCCCACCAACGTCATGGGCGCCACCAAGCGCATCTGCGAGATGGTCATTCAAATGATCGACCGCCGCTCCCAGACAGAGTATGTTTCCGTGCGGTTCGGCAATGTTCTGGGCTCCAACGGCAGCGTCATTCCCCTGTTCAAGAAGCAGATCGCCGCAGGGGGCCCCGTGACGGTCACAGACCCCCGGATCATCCGGTTCTTCATGACCATTCCTGAGGCGGTCTCTCTGGTGCTTCAGGCCGGTGTTTACGCCAAGGGCGGAGAGATTTTCATCCTGGATATGGGCGACCCGGTCAAAATTGATGATCTTGCCCGGAACCTGATCCGCCTGTCCGGGCTGGAGCCCGGCGTGGATATTCAGATTCAGTACACCGGGCTGCGCCCCGGAGAAAAGCTCTATGAAGAGCTTCTGCTCTCCGGCGAGGGCAACCGAAAGACGGAAAACGACTTGATCTACATTGGAAACGACCAGCCCTTTGACGATGAGCGCCTGATCGCCGCCCTAAAGGAGCTGGAAGAGGACGCCCTACAGGGCGATCATGCGATCCGGCGCATCATCGAGAAAATTGTTCCGGAGTATCACCCCGCCGTCCCCGTATCTTGAGTGAAAGCCAGAGGCAAATGCCTCTGGCTTTATCATTTTCACCACAAACGAACAGCAATGTCATAGTTTCAGGAAAATTGCTGAACCTTTGAAGGGAAATGCGGCGAATTGTGGGGGCCTCGGGATTTTATCCGGGGAAACAGCGGAGAACCGGAGAATTTTCCCTCTCCTTCCGCCGGTAGAGGAATTGAAACTGATACCGGAGCTGTGGACCGATTTTCACCAAATTGATACCTTTTCTTCATTCTTTCGACATAATTCTTCTTTGCAAGGCGACATAATCGCCTCTTTCCCCAGGCATAACCGAGAGTTATGAACACTATCCACAGGGTTTTCCACAGGGCAGTGGAAGAATGCACAAGCTGAAACTTGGAAAAACCGGGTGCTTTTCCAGGTTGCAGCAACCATCTCCCGGTCCGACATAATCCCCGAGCCGCACATAACATACCCTCTGTTT
>CAKTIN010000021.1 GCA_934565775.1 uncultured Oscillospiraceae bacterium | reverse complement strand
GCCGCACCCACCAGTATTGAAATCGAGCCGGACGACATCGATATCAGCGACAGCGTGACATTTGTGTGGGAGATCAGGTAAAGGATACGACGATCCGCAGTAAAATCGAAAAGCTGGAAAAGCAGTTGAAGCAGTCGGATGGCTGAATTCCATCTTTACGGGAAATAAGCGCATATTTGTCAAAAGAAGGCGCTGCTATTTCAATTTTTGGAGGATAGCACTTGTGATCCGAGCATTTCAACCGGCGGACCTGGACCAGGTGGCCGAGATATGGCTGACCGCAAATTTACAGGCACACGGCTTCATTCCCTCCGAATACTGGCAGGGCAATCTGGCGCTGGTAAAGGAGCTGCTGCTCCAGGCAGAGGTCTATGTCTATGAAAAAAGCGGGGGAATCCTGGGCTTTGCAGGGCTGGACGGCGCATATATCGAAGGCATTTTTGTTGCTGGGAAAGCACAGTCACAAGGCATTGGAAAATCTCTGCTGGACTTCCTGAAAGCAAAAAAGCCGGAATTGCGCCTGAATGTCTATCAGAAGAACATCCGGGCGATCCGATTCTATGAACGGGAGGGCTTCCAAATCCAAAGCGAGGGTCTGGACGAGGCCACCGGCGAAAAAGATGATACGATGGCGTGGCAGCCAGGGGAATGCACATGATTTTCCGCCGTGCGGCCGGAAAACGCCCTATGTTAACAACCGTTGCTTGCGGCAACGGCCCTTTTGCGGTTAGAATGAGCGCATCAAAGGAGGCGCAAATCATGTTGAACGAAAACATCAAAAGGGCCAGGAAAGCAAAAGGCCTCTCTCAGGAGGAGCTTGCAGTAAAGCTGAATGTGGTCAGGCAGACCGTCTCAAAATGGGAGAATGGTTTGTCCGTTCCGGATTCCAACCTGCTGATCTCTTTGGCAGCGGAGCTGGACACTTCCGTCAGCAGTCTGTTGGGCGAGACCATGCCGGAGCAGAAGCCGGAGGACCTCAAGGTCCTTTCCGAAAAGCTGGAGGTCATCAATTTGCAGCTTGCCAAACGGGAGCGGGCAAGAACCAAAACCATCCGGTGGGTACTGATTGCCCTGTGTGCGGGGATCGTCCTGCTGTATGCAGTGCTTGGGGCGATGCAGAGCTCCTATCTTGGTTGGGATTACAGCAATCTGGAATTGGCTGTTGCAGGGACGATCTTGCATGGCTTTGAGTTTGCCTTTGTGCGGGTCGCACCTATCGTGCTGCTGGCCTCCGGGGTCGGAATCGTGCTGACATGGAGGCACCGGTCATGAAAAAGAAAATTGGTATTGCAGTCCTCGTTGCTGCTGCCGTGCTGGCGGTTGTCCTTTTCCTTGTGTTTCACGGAGCGGACAAACCGGCACAGACAAATGCGGATGAAATCAGCCTTCAGATTCAGCTGGACCTGAAGGAGGACATCGGCCTGCTGCTCATCGACAGCGACATGGATGGGGCTGTGTCCAGCGGTGGTTCTTCTAATGCGGATAAAACCATGCTCAAAAAAGACGACTGCATCTACTGGCCAATTGAGCGACAGAATGACGAGAACATCCCGGACAATGTGACGCTTTCCCTGCGCTTCACGGTCGTCACCGAGTATTGCGAGCCGAACTACGAGAACACTTATCCAGCGGATTACCAGATTCCGATGGATGTCATTACCTTCCCGGCAAGCTTCGGAGAATCCTATTCCATCCGAATTACCGGCGACAAAACCAACGGCTACCGGGCGGTTCTGGAGCAGCCATAAGGCAAACAAAGAAGCGGAGCAGGCGCAACCTGCTCCGCTTTTCTTGCCCCGATTTCATCTACGGGATGAAGTCGGGAATTTTTTTGCCAAAAAAGGGCGGCGGCCCGGCGCAGATTGTGCCGGATACCGGGGGCGGCGGTCACCCGATCCACCAATAAAGATCGAATGCGATTTCGGAGTACCCTTCCTCGAGCTTAATGGTTTCGGCGTGGTCCATTCGCTGCTCTTTCAGCCAGACAAGCTCCAGCCCGTTGTCGCTTTTCCAGACGGGGTCCCCGTAGCGCTTTGTGAGAAGGGCAATGATCTCCTCCTTGAAGGCCTGCGCGGCCTTCAGCTCTGCGGCGGTGGGGGAATAGACCTCGTCGGGGCCGCTTGGACTGTAGTCCTTGCGATAGTAGTAGCTAAGGACGGCCTCGTTGTTCATGGGATCATCCTCGTAAAGATTCAGAACAAGGTCTACGCTGCGGCCCAGATAGCGAAAATCCGAATAGCGCAATGTCACACGGCCGTCGCCGTCCTGCTCCCGGTCCTCCGGCGTGCCAAGTAGCCGCTCGATTTTGGCCGAATTGTCATCGAATAAGGAGATGTCGCAAATCGGGTCAACGTTGGAGCGGGAGGAGCAGGCGCAAAAAGCCGTAATCAGAATGGCAGACAGAAGAATCAGTGCAATGCTTCGCCTCATTTTTTCACCTCCTCTCATAAATATACCAAATTGGGATATTCTGATTATACCATTATGGGATAATTGCGTCAAGAGGTGTAGATATGAGATTGAAGGAATTACGGAAAAAGCGCGGAATTTCGCAGCTGCGGTTGGCAATGGAATTGGGGATGAATCAGAACTCGATCAGCCGCTATGAAAGCGGGGAGCGGGAGGCGGACTATCAGACGCTGATCCGGCTTGCGGACTATTTTAATGTATCCATTGACTACCTTCTTGAACGAACGGATAACCCGGCGGTCAATCGGTGACGGCCAAGCCCACTGACCGATGTCAGCGGGCTTTTTTACTTCGGCGCGGATGCTGCCCACTGCGATTGACAACAGCGAGGCAATTTGTTACACTTATTATAGAAAAGGAACAGATATTAGGAAAGACAGGGATTCCTTGCCAGACAGGCCCCGGACGCCCTGCGGGCGTGCCCGGGAAGCGGACGGAAAGAAGAGGGGGAGCTATGGAGCGGAAGAATGGAAATAGCAGCGAGGCACAACGGCCGGGGACGGGGGCGCGTGGCAAAGGGATGCTGCTTGCCGTGTGCCTTATTTTCCTGCTTTTGACTGCGTGCGTTGATGGGCGGGGAGACTGGGCCTATGATCTGCCCAATGGATACCAGGTATTCCGGGTCAATTCCAAGCAAATCAAGCTGACCGGCCCGGATCACTGTGTCACAGGACAGGATGGAAAGACCTGGATTACGGAGGATTACATTGGCAGTTTCGTGTCCGCCTTCTGCTACGATGAGCGATATGTGGGCGTGCAGCAGATTAACGCGTCGCTGAATGCGCCGCTTTCCCTTCCGGACCGGCTGATTTCTGAGCCTTGGTTCTACTTGCTGGATACAAGTACCGGCGCAGTCATCGGCCCTATGGCGTCTCCGGAGGAATTTCAGGCGGAATGTGAGGCACGGCAAATCACGGACCTTTGCCCATGGACCGAGGTGCGGGAGCTTACCGCACAGAAGGCGGCGGAGTCGCCGTTTCACAAATAAGCGGAGACGCGCGCCGGGCAGAGAGGGAGGTTCCGATCGGTGGACGTTTGGAGAATGAAAAAGTGGGAGCGGGTCCTCGCCCCTTACCCGAACCGCCGGACAGGGCTCCGGTTTCGCTATGAGCCAACGGTGGACGCGGACGTCAGGGGGACGATCCACCGCTTCGGGCTGTGGGTGCGGCGGGAATTTCGCTTTCCTCTGCGGGTTATCGTCTATGTCAAGGGGGCGGAGCGGATTCGGGCGAGGGACGGAGACCTTGTGGTCGGGACCTTTTTTGAGCCCTATTGCCATGAAAAGGAGCCGCATATCCGCATTGCTACGGGGGATTACCCGGAGCTGCTGGAGAAGCGCGGGCGGGACGATGCGATGGCGGATATGCTGGCGTCCCTGATCCATGAGCTGACCCACTACTTCCAGTGGGTCAATGACTTGCAGCTGACCGATGCAGGGAGCGAGCGGCAGGCAGACGCCTACACGAGCCGGATTCTGGGAGAATATGCCGCCACCCGGGACCATCCCTAGCCCCCCGGGACCTGAACCTTGACGTCTGGTATTGCTTTACGCGGGGAGACAATTCGGAGGACCTGCAATCGGAGGAAACGGCGGATGAAGGGAATGCAGAGCGTGCTTCGCAGCAGCATAGAGCGGGAAAAGGCCGGGCTGGACTACTGCTATGGGCCGGAGGACCGGGAGCGGCTGCAAGAAATGCTGGAAGAAGGGAACCGAAAGCTGGGAACCAACCTCCATTATCTGGCGGAAATTGACGCTTATGACCTGGCGGGGGCGGGAGAGATTTTTTGCCGGTATATAGATGGGTTCCAATCGGAGTCGGTCCGGGCTTACCTGCTTCCGCAGATCATTGCGGATAAGGTGCCGGGCTGTGATGCGCTTCTGCTGCGCCTTTACCGGCATTTTCAGAGCTCGCCGGAGTTTCTGCCGGTAAACGGGAGGCTTCCCGCCCATATTTATGTGCGCTACGACAATGCCTTCCGAAAACGGAAGCCGAAAAAGCTGGAGGCGGAGCTTCTGGCCCTTGCGCAGGACCCGGTGAGCTTTTTCTACCTGCCCTTTACCATGGAGCTCCTGGCAAGGTGGCGGGCGCCGTCCATGGCCGGGCTCCTGCTTGCATATGGGAGCGGAAAAGCGCAGCTCCCTGCGGCATTCCGGCAGGGGCTGTCTGAAAGGCAGCTGGCCTTTGCAGAGCGGCAGATCCGGTTTACGGTGATCGCCTGCTCCTCCTATTTTCCCACGGAGGCGGTTGCGGCGCTGGTGGAGGGCTTCGCCCGGCAGGGGGACCCGGACATTTGCCAGGCGGTCGAGAAGGCACGCAGGCGTGCATGGCGGATGCGAAGGAGCGGTATGGAGACTCCAAAAAGCTCCGCGCTGCCATGAATGGGCGCACCGGGCGCTCACACAGAAGGAAGAGAATGCAGAAATCCGGGAGAAAATGCGGCCCCTATTGACGGCGGGAATTCCTGTGCTATAATGTGAGCAGAGAGTTCCGCCCTGGGGCGGCATTTTATAGAGTCAACCGTTAGCTGCGGCTAACTCTAGAGGAGCAAGCCATGAAAAAGAACTTCTGGGACCGAAATGCCGGGCGGTACGACCGGTTTATGAAGAGGGATCAGAGCGCGTATGAGGCACTGTACGCCCTAATCCGTCCGGTGGTGCAGGATAAGACCGTTCTGGAGCTGGCGACGGGGACAGGGCTCCTAGCCCGGCACCTGGCGGGAGCGGTGCGCATGATCGAAGCGACGGACGCGTCGCCGGAGATGATTGCCCAGGCCCGCCGGGAGAATTCATCGGCAAAGCTGCACTTTTCGGTGGGGGATATGTTTCACCTGCCTTATGGGGACGGAGCATTTGACGTGGTGATCGTGGCCAACGCCCTGCACATCGTGCCGGAGCCGGAGAAGGCTCTGAAGGAGATCCGCCGGGTGCTGCGGGAGGATGGCATTCTGATCGCTCCCACCTTCACCCATGGGGACAATACGATAAGGGGCCGGATCAAGGCCCGTCTGATGCGGCTGGCGGGATTCCCCCTGCACAGCAGATGGTCCAGCCGGGGCTATCTGGCCTTCCTGGAGGCGAACGGTTGGCGGATCCGGCGCAGCCGGGTGCTAAAGGCGTCGTTCCCCCTGACCTATGCGGAGTGCGAGAAGAGCGGAAAGGGCGGCTGACCGCTTCTTGCCGGAGGCGGGGGGAACCTGCCTCTTGACAAAGCCCCTCCGGATGGGGTATAATGCAGAAAAAGGGAGCCCGCCGGGCGCACCCTTTTTCTTAAAACCAGTAGTTAGCACATGCTAACTGCCGAGAAGCAGACCAGTACCGCAACGCTTTGCCGAGGACTGTAGAAATTTACCTTTAGGTTAGCAGGTGCTAACTAAAGAAGGAGGGATATCATGTCAGAGGAAATGCTGATCCAACACTGCTCCCCCACCCTTGCGGGGATGAAAACCGGGAACCTGTTCACCTGCCCCTATGAAACGGAGGGGGAGCTGCGGCAGACCCTTCGCTTCTGGAACGGGGCGCTGGCGTGCAAGGGGGTGCGCATTTTGCCTCTGCGCTGCCATGGGGGCCGGGCGCTGATCTATCTCTACCGCCCGGCGCGGCTGTCCCGGGACCTGCAAAACGAGGCGGCACGCCGTCTGCTTCGGGAGCGGGGCTATCGGTCGGAGGCGCCGGACCAGTGCGTGGTGCTGCTGGGTAAGCGGATTCGGGAAAACGGAGAATTTCCCCATGAGATCGGCCTTTTCCTGGGCTATCCCCCGGAGGATGTTTCCGGATTTATTGAAAACCGGGCAGAGCGGTGTAAATGTGTGGGGTGCTGGAAGGTGTATGGGGATGTGGAGGCGGCGCAGAAAACCTTTGCCCGCTATAAAAAGTGCACCCAGGTTTACCGGGATCAGTATGCCCGGGGCAAGTCAGTCGAGCGGCTCACGGTAGCCGGTTGATATAGATTTCAAAAGAAAGGTTTGGTTTTACCATGAAAAAAGTTGCAATTGTTTATTGGAGCGGCACGGGCAACACCGAGGCCATGGCGCAGGCGGTCGCGGCGGGCGCGAAGGAGGCGGGAGCCGAGACCACCGTGCTGGCCGCCGGGGAGTTCGGCCCCGGGCAGATGGACGCCTATGAGGCCGTCGCCTTTGGCTGCCCGGCCATGGGCGCGGAGACCCTGGAGGAGGACGAGTTTGCACCCCTGTTTGAAAGCTGCGAAAGCAAGCTCTCCGGCAAGCGGATCGCGCTGTTCGGCTCCTACGGCTGGGGCGACGGCGAGTGGATGCGCAACTGGGAGGACGTCTGCAAAAAAGACGGGGCAGATCTGGTTTGCGATAGCGTGATCTGCAACGAGGCTCCGGACGACGAAGCAATCCAGGCATGTAAGGACCTGGGCAAGGCCTTGGCTTGAATCAAAACAAGCGCCGGGACGGTTTGTCCCGGCGCTTCGGGCCCCGCCGGGGGCGGCGCGGGCGGTGATGCTTGGGCTCCGATTATTGGAGCCCTTCTCAGAATGAAAGAGCTTTCAATCCCTCAATCAAAAATCAAAGATTTTTGTGTGGTGCGCTTGCCACCGGCAAGCGTCCTATTTTGATCCGCAGCGGGTTGCACCCGCCCTTTCCACAAGGGAGCCTTTGGCCTTCCGAAATTTCGAATTTTTTAGAAATAATTTTGGCGTGTACCAATCGTAATTTGAAAATCTACACATATTTCCACTCATTTTCTATTTCGCGCCACGCCATTGGGTTATGCCCGGCGCACTGGGTCATGCTTGAACCATCTTGTTATGTCCGGCACCATCGGGCGGCATGATGCACATCTCCCAACGCAACTGCTGTCAAGCTCTGCCCGGTGCATTTCGGGCGTGTGCGCGGCCAAGCGCTGCCGCGTGTCGAAACAGAGGCGGTGCGACGCAGCGGCTTACAAATTCTGCCGGGAAATTATCCCGCAGCGCCGCCTGGGCTCCTGGGTCCGGGCCGCAGCCCGGTGGGCTTTCGGCCCTTTCCCCCAGAGGAAAGGGCCCCGCCGGGGGCGGAGCAGGCAGCGATGCTTGGGCGTCGGTTCAAAACAGGAGAAGCGCACAATTTAGCAGCTCCTTAAAGCCGGGGCGTGTGGAAACGCTCTGCCAGTCCTGGCGGCCGGCAGAGCAGGAAATGCGGCTCCGCTCTTGATTCTTTCCGCTTGGCCTGTTACAATAGGCATGAAAAATGTGCCGAAACGGGCATGGGGAGGCGGGAGAGATGGGCAGAGCGTCTGTCAAAGAGAAGAAAAACCCCTATCAGGTGGCGCGGGAAGAGCTGCGGCTTACCCGGGCGGAGGCCGAAGCGCTCCTGGAGGGCGTATCGGAGGACCGGATCGAGAAGATCGAGAATGAGCGCTCCCTTCCGCAGCCGGAGGAGGTGCTCCTCATGGCGCAGAAGTATAAAAAGCCCTCCTTGTGCAACTTTTACTGCTCCAATGAGTGCCCCATCGGCAGGCAGTATGTTCCCGAGATCCATGTCAAGGAGCTCTCCGCCATTGTGCTGGAGATGCTGGCCTCTCTCAATTCCGTCTCCAAAACCAAGGACCGGCTCATTGAGATTGCCGCAGACGGCGTGATCTCGGACGACGAGCTGGACGATTTTATCCACATTCAGCGGGAGCTGGAACGGATCTCCATTACGGTGGAGACGCTGCAGCTCTGGGCGGAGAAAATGCTGGCGAACGGGAAGATCAACGCGGAGCAATACCGCCTCAAGAGCGGACAATAAGGCGCGGCGCACCGGCGGACGGGATCCCCGGTGCGCCGCCTATTTTTCTGAAAAAGCGGAATTACCCTGCTTATTCCGCAGCTTCTGCCCTGTATTTTTGAAGGGCGATGCCGTATAATGAAACCACAAGGAGGCGATCAGGATGACGGTTCGGGAACGAATTCTTGCGCTCCATCTTCTGGAAAAACAGGAAAGGGTCCCGGACTACATGGAAAAAATAGGGGTCCGTCTCACCCTTGCAGAGCGGGAAAGGGCGGGGAAAGCGCCGGCGCTCCCGTCCGCCCCTGCGGAGAGAAGGACGCGGAGGGGAACGCCCGGAATGGGACAGAAAAAATCCGCCTCGCTTTCGCAAGACGGATTCTGTGGTGCAAGAGATGGGACTTGAACCCACACGGCGGTTGCCACACGCACCTCAAACGTGCTTGTCTACCTATTCCAACACTCTTGCAGCTTAGGGCTGTACCTAACAGCCTCCCTATTATACCTTTTTTTCATCCTGTTGTCAACTCTTTTTTCCCTCTTTGGAGGGAAATTCCCCCGGAAACGGGAAAGCAAAACCCCAAGGGCTCCCGGGGGGAAATAATCCTTGACCTTTGGTTTCGGGGATGGTATTCTTATAGTAATCCGGGAAAGAATCGCACTTTTCCCAAAAGCAGCCCGGCATAGAGCCCTGTGGCGGGCGGAAGGAGGCATGGTATGGAGAAGGTCATTGCGGCGGTGGTTTGGAGCGTGCTCCTGCTGCTGTTCGTCCTGGCGGAGGCGGCTACGGTCAGCCTGGTGTCCGTGTGGTTTATGGCGGGGGCGCTGACGGCCCTGGCTGTGACGCTGCTGGGCGGCCCGGTCTGGCTTCAGGTGCTTCTGTTCTTCCTGGTGTCCGTTGCGGCCCTGGCGCTGCTGCGGCCCCTGCTGAAGAAGTACATCCGGCCAAAAATCACGGCGACCAACGCCGACGCCCTGGTGGGCAAGACCGGCGTGGTAACGGAGACCATCCACAATCTGCATGACACGGGCTGCGTCCGGGTGGCAGGCGTTCTCTGGAGCGCCCGGTCTGCCAGCGGCGCGGAGATCCCCAAGGATTCCGTTGTTGTGGTGCGGAAGGTCGAAAGTGCAAAGATCATCGTAGACCCTGTATCGGAAAAAGAAAAGGCATTTATTTAACTGGGAGGTATGGAAACATGAATTGGATTTGGGTCGTAGTAGGGGCAGTCGCCCTGCTGATTCTCCTCATTATCATCAAGAACATCGTCATCGTGCAGCAGTCTCGCGCCTATGTGGTCGAGCAGCTGGGCGCTTTCAAGGACGTCTGGGGCGTGGGCCTGCATTTCAAGGCGCCCTTTATCCAGCGCATTGCCAAGCGGGTCAGCCTGAAGGAGCAGGTGCTGGACTATCCCCCCCAGCCCGTAATCACCAAGGATAACGTTACCATGCAGATCGACACCGTGGTGTATTTCGCCATTACGGACCCCAAGCTGTACGCCTACGGCGTGGAGCAGCCCATGGTGGCCATGGAGACCCTGACGGCGACGACCCTCCGGAATATCATCGGCGAGCTGGAGCTGGACCAGACCCTCACCAGCCGGGACGTCATCAACACGAAGATGCGGGCCATTCTGGACGAGGCCACGGACCCCTGGGGCATTAAGGTCAACCGTGTGGAGCTGAAGAACATTCTGCCGCCTGTGGATATTCAGAATTCCATGGAGAAGCAGATGAAGGCCGAGCGGGACCGCCGTCAGGCGATCCTTCAGGCGGAAGGCACCAAGCACTCTCAGATCCTGGTGGCGGAAGGCGAGAAAGAGTCCGCTATTCTCCGGGCTGACGCAGAGAAGCAGGCTGCCATCCTCCGGGCGGAGGCTGAGAAGCAGGCTGCGATCCTCCGGGCAGACGGCGAGGCCCAGGCAATCCTGGCGGTGCAGAAGGCGCTGGCGGATTCTCTGGAAATGCTGAACAAGTCCTGCCCCAACGATCAGGTGATTAAGCTGAAGGCCATTGAGGCCATGCAGAAGGTTGCAGACGGCAAGGCGACCAAGATCATTATCCCCAGCGAGATGCAGGGGCTTGTGGGCCTGGCTAACGGCATTGTGGAGTCT
Organism: uncultured Oscillospiraceae bacterium; assembly: GCA_934565775.1. Lineage (GTDB taxonomy): Bacteria > Bacillota > Clostridia > Oscillospirales > Oscillospiraceae > Faecousia. The sequence continues at coordinate 15,357 of CAKTIN010000021.1, read as the reverse complement.
GCGAAGGAATAAAAAGGAGAAAGTATTATGAATTGTCCGAATTGTGGAACCTATTATGAGGGCAGCCCCAAATTCTGCCCCAACTGCGGCGCGCCGCTGCAGGAGCCGCAGCCCCAGCAGACGAACGAGCAGCCTAATGGCCAGCAGTATCAGCAGCCAAACTACCAGCAGCCCAACTACCAGCAGCCCAACTATCAGCAGCCAAACTATCAGCAGCCCCAGGGCGGCTACCGCGCGCCCATTGTCAACCGGAGCATTGCTCTGTGCATTGTGCTGAGCATTGTGACCTGCGGCATTTACGGGATCTACTGGATGATCGTCATGGCCAATGACCTGAACACTGCCAGCGGCCGCCTGGACGACACCTCCGGCGGTATGGTATTCCTGCTGACTCTGGTGACCTGCGGCATTTATGGCTGGTACTGGCTGTACAAGGCCGGCGAGAAGGTCAATGCCGTGCATCAGTATAACGGCGAAGCGCCGGATTCCAGCGCCAGCGTGCTGTATATGCTCCTGGGCATTTTCGGCCTGGGCATCGTGAGCTATGCGCTGATTCAGAGCGAGCTGAACAAGGTCGCCGCAGCCTGATGGTGCGTAAGCGGCTGAAACACGTCCTGTGCCTGTGCGCAGCCCTCCTTCTGGGGGGCTGCGCTTATGCCATGCTTTGCAGGCGCCTGGGCTTCGGGATCCCCTGCCTGTTCCATTTGCTTACGGGGCTGCAATGTCCGGGCTGCGGGGTGAGCCGGATGGCCCTGTGTCTCCTGAACCTGGATTTTGCCGGAGCCTGGGGGTATAACCCAGCAGTGCTGTGCCTGCTGCCCTTTGGGCTGGCGGTGGGGGCGGACTGGGCGGTGCGGTATATCCGCACAGGCTCAAAGCGGCTGGACCCCTGGGCGGAGTGGCTCACCTGGGGAATGGCCGGAGCTCTGCTGCTCTTCGGCATCGGGCGGAACCTTCCCCTGGGACAATAAAATGGCTGCCTCCAAGAGACAGCCATTTTTTGTGCTTCTTTGCGGTTATTCGGGAATGGTTCCGTCCCAAGGCAGAGCCAGAGGCTTCCCGTTTAGGATGGCGGCGCGGAGATGCTCGCGGTCATAGTCCAGCTTCAGAGAGAAGAACGGGGCCCGGTCCCATACCAGCTTCAGGAAGATTTTGTCCCCCTCCCAGGAGGGGAGAGCGTCCAGAAAGCTCCGGCTGACCCATTGCAGGTCCCCTTCGTTGCAGGGCTGTACCGTGCCGGTAAAGCCGTCTGCAGTGTACAGGTGCATATATTCCCCCTCGCAGTCGGTGCAGCAGAAGGTGACAATGCCGCAGTAGCGCCAGCGGGTGAGAGTCAGGCCGGTCTCCTCCCGGACCTCCCGCAGCAGGCATTCCTCGGGACTTTCGTTTTCCTCCAGCTTGCCGCCCACGCCGATCCATTTGCCCTTATTGATATCGTGCTTCTTTTTTACCCGGTGGAGCATGAGCACCTGGTCTCCCTGGGTGATGTAGCATAAGGTCGTGTTGTACATTAGGACTCCTTTTTCATAAGCCGGATGGCCAGATGGAGGTTTTCCACCTCGATAGACGCGTGCCCGTCCTCCCGCTCGCCGTCCAGGGTCCAGACCATGGCCGGGTCTGCGGTAATATGTAGCTTGGAGCAGGTGAGGAAGGTGATCATGGCGCAATTGTATTTCTGCACGGTCAGGCAGTGGAGACATTCGGCCAGCTCGGCGGCGTTTTTAGGCTTCCGGGCCAGGAGCAGCTCAAATTTTCCGTCTGCCATATCCACCACGTTGGGGTCCAGGGTGAGGATCCCGCCCACGGAGGTGGAGTTGGAAATGGCGCCGAAGAGATAGTCGCCCTCCACCGTGCCGTTGTCCGTCTCAAACTTCACGTGATAGCTGGGGATCTGCCCCAGCTCCGAGATGCCCGCCAGAAGGTAGGCAATGTGTCCCAGGGCGTTTTTCAGCGGCTGGGGGGTGGAGTAGGAGGTTTTGGTGAACAGGCCGAAGGAGGCTACATAGGAAAAATTCCGGTGGGCAAAGCGCCCTACGTCATAGGCCACGGGCTTGCCCTCGGCAATGGCCTCCGCTGCCTTCCTAATATCCGTGGGTAGCTTTAGGGAATTTGCGAAGTCGTTGGTGCTTCCGGCGGGGATATATCCCAGGGGAATGTCCAGCCCGGCGGAAAGCAGCCCCGTAATGGTCTCGTTAAAGGTGCCGTCGCCGCCAATGCAGACGATCAGATCCATCCCGGCCCCCAGCTCCCTCACCAGCCGGATGCCGTCTCCCCGGGCGGCGGTCATGGCGGCGGTGACCAGATAGCCCTTGCGGTTAAACAGGGCGATGATGTCCGCCAGATGCCGGTTTGCCCGGCGCTGCCCGGCGCAGGGGTTCATAATCAGCAGTAGCTTTTTCACGAAGCGTCCCTCCTCACCGACGGGCCCGGAAGCCATAGCCGGCTTCGCAGAGCCGGGCCAGGGCCTCGTTGGCCTCCTCGTCCGTGAACAGGGGGGTAAAGGCGGCGGTGACGGCCAGGGCCTCCACGCTCAGGTCCAGGCGGCCCAGCTCCTTCAGCCGGTCAAAGCCGTCGCTGAGCCGGGAGCCGGACAGGCAGGCCTTGGCTGCTGCACACGCGCCCTTCTCCTCAATCCGGGCGGCGGTGCGGCGCATGGGGATTCCCATGGCCTCCATTTCCCGGCAATTTGCCAGCCACTGCCCGGCAAAGCGCTGCTCCAGGGGATTGTTTTGTTCCATTCTATTTCGCTCCCAGTGTATCATTTTTGTATAGTATAGCACATTTCCCGGGAAAAGGAAATAGCCACCTGCCCATCCCCTTTACAATTTACGGGGAATTCGGTATACTATAGACAAAAAAGGGGGTTTGCCCAATGAATCTGAATTTGGACTGCGTGGCCTGCATACTCCGGCGAAATTTGCAGGAGGCAGGGAAGCACGGAGATGAGAGAAGCCGGATGGCCTTTGCCAGGTCGCTTATGAAGCTGCTGCTGGAGGCGGACGAGGAAACCGCCTCCCCCCTGATCGGCGCAGAGACCGCCAAGCTGTATCAGAGCTGCTTCGGTATGGATCCGGACCGCTTCCGGGAGGAGAAGGTGTTCTCCAACCGGTTTGTTCTGGAGCGCCTGGACGCTGCGGAGGCGGCCGTTCGCCGGGCGGAGGACCCGGTGCTCCGGGGGCTGCAATATGCCATCCTGGGCAACTATATCGACTTCAGCGCCCTGTGGGGCAAGGTGGATTTCAGCCAGCTGGACGAGCTGCTGGCCCGGGCCGGGGAGGTCCGGGTGGACCCGGAGGAATACGGGCGCTTTCTGGCGGACTTAGCCGGGGCAAAGCGGCTGGTATATCTGACGGACAACGCCGGGGAGGTTTGCTTTGACCGGCTCCTGGGGGAGGCGCTGGCCCGGCAGTATCCGGAGCTGGAGGTCATTTTCTGCGTACGGGGAGCGCCTGCCCTGAACGACGCCACCCGGGAGGACGCCGAGGCGGCAGGGCTGACCCAGCGGTTCCGCGTGATCGATAACGGCACGGCCATAGCCGGGACCGTGCTGGACCGGGTGGGACCGGAGGCCCGGGAGGCGCTGCGGACGGCGGACCTTATCCTCTCCAAGGGACAGGGAAACGTGGAGACCCTGGAGGGCTGCGGCCTCAACGTGTATTACGCGTTTCTGGCGAAATGCGTGCGGTTCACCAAGCGCTTCGGCGTGCCGGAGCTGACGGTTATGTTCTGCAACGAAAGAAGAATGCCGCATCAGGACTGAACGTGGCGAAAGGAAACCGATATGGAGCAAAAAACGCGGATTTTAGTCGTGGACGACGAGCCGGACCTGCGGGCCCTGCTGCGGATCGTGCTGGAGAATCAGGGCTATCAGGTCCGGGACGCCGCCTCCGGCGCGGAGGCCGTGGCGCGGCTGCGGCAGGAGCCGGAGACGGACCTGGTGATTATGGATATTATGATGCCGGGGCTGGACGGCGTGGCGGCGACCCGGGCGCTGCGGGAATTTTCCCAGGCGCCGGTGCTGTTCCTTACGGCCAAAAGCCAGCTCCAGGACAAAATGGACGCCTACGGCAGCGGCGGGGACGACTTTTTGCAGAAGCCCTTTTCTCAGAGCGAGCTGCTGCTGAAGGTGGAGTCCCTTCTGCGGCGATACCGGGTCTACCGGGGCAAGGGGGAGCAGACCCACGAGGGGGAGGACATTACCCTGGACCCGGAGCGGCGGTGCGCGGTGAAGCGCGGGGGCCAGGTAGAGCTGACGGACAAGGAATACACCATCTTGCAGTTCCTTATGGAGCACCGCGGGGCGCCCCTGGAGGCCCGGGTCATTTATGAGGCGGTGTGGGGGGAGCGGTATCTGCCCTCCGCCAACAATACCGTTATGGTCCATATTCTAAATCTCCGCCGGAAGCTGGAGGACGACCCCTCCACCCCCCGGCTCATTCGCACCGTATGGGGCAAGGGGTATCAGTTTGGCTAGGCGGCGGTCGCTGAATGTGAAGCTCCTGGCCGTCCTGGCGGGAGCCGCCCTGGCCGGGGTTCTGGTCTGGCTGGGGACGGCGCTGCTGGGGCAGACCGTCGTCCGGCGGAGCTACCTCAGCCAGGAGGCCCGGCAGCGGCGGGTGGAGGCTCTTGCCGAGAATTTTACCACCTATATCCGGGAAAATCAGGTGAATTCCGTGGACCTGGAGGCGGTGGAGCGGTGGAACCGAGCCAATCCCTACGCCCAGCTTACCATCCGCGGCCGGGATACGGTGCTGACCTCCGACCGGTATGGCGCAGGGATCATGACCATGGAAAACGGGCTGGTAATCCAGGGAGGCGCGGCGGCGGACTATGTCTACCCCTTCGGGGCAGTCTTTGCCGATGGGGCCTATCAGGTTTATCTGGCGGAGAATTCTGAGACCCGGCTGTATGAGCTGGTCCAGGTCGTGGGAGCCGTGCTGGCGGTGGGGGTGTTTTTGACCCTGGTGCTGATTTACAACTCCCGAATGATCTGGCATATCAAGCGCCTCTCCCGGCAGGTGGGGGTGGTGAGCCGGGGAGATCTGGAGCGGAAGATCAGCCCGGAGACCCGGGACGAGCTGGGGGCTCTGGCGACGGATGTGGACCAGATGCGCCTGTCCATACTGGACAAGCTCCAGCGGGAGAAGCAGGCCTGGGAGGCGAACCATCAGCTGCTCACCGCCCTGTCCCACGATGTCCGCACCCCCCTGACGGCCCTTATGGGGTATCTGGAGGTTCTGGAGACGGATCAGAATCTGACCCGGGAGCAGCGGGAGACCTACCTGACCCTGTGCCAGGGGAAGGCGGAGAAGCTCCGGGAGCTGACCAACGAGCTGTTCCAGTATTTTCTGGTGTTCGGGAGCCCGCTGCCGGAGTCCCAGCCCGAGCCCCTGGAGGCCCAGACCCTTCTGAGCCAGCTTTTCTGGGAGCTGGGGGAGGATGTGCGCCAGCGGGGCTTCCGGCTGGAATGGACACCGCCGGAGGAGGACTGCACCGTCCTGGCGGACCCGCAGCAGCTCTGCCGGGTGTTTGACAATCTGTTTTCCAACATCCGGAAATATGCAGACCCGGCGTGCCCGGTGGAGGGCTCCGCCTGGCGGGAGGGAGACCGGCTGCACATTCGCCTACGCAACGCCATCGGCCCCCGGGCCGGGCAGGTGGAGAGCACGAAGATCGGGCTGCAAACCTGCGAAAAGCTCATGGAGGCCATGGGCGGCAGCTTCCACCGGGAAATCTCAGGGGGGCGCTTCAGCGCGGAGCTGGAGCTGAAAATCCAAAAGTAAATCCGCGCCGCAGGGGCCGGCTGGGCCGCTGCGGCGCGGATTTTTTATGCCTTTGCATAGAAAAAAATAGCAAACCGGCAGATAAACTGCCGGCTTGCCGGAAAAGAGGGGAGGTTGTTACACGACAAGGAACGTTGCGGAATGACAGCGACGGGCACGAACGCTGTCATCATTCCTAAGGTATAACTACCATCTAGAATATAGCAGATTTCGACAGAAAAAGCAAGGGGAAAATCGGTTCTGGTACGATTTTTTGATAAAGCGGGCCAATTTCCGCAAAAGCAGGGAATTTGCAGGAATTTCTCCGGAACACATTAGGAAAAGTTCGGGGGCTATTTAACGATGTATTACTTTTCTTGAAAACCGCTGCTGAAAAAAGGGGGAAAAGTTGGACTTTTCAAGGAAAATAGAGACCTCTTGCCGGTTTTGTAAAAGAGCTACAAATTTGATCGCCCGGGGGAAACGAAATTTGGTATACCTGGAACTTGCAAAATCCATGGGATTGCGTTAATATGTAGCTAGCTACTTAATTTACGGAAGGAGGGCGTTCCATGTCGTGTGAATCCATCGGGCCCCTGGTCCGGCGGCTGGATAATCTGATCGGGCGCACCGTCGGCCAGGCAAGAGAGAGCATCGGCCTGACGGCGACCCAGGGCTTTGTGCTGGGGTATCTGGCCCGGCATGAGGGGCAGCCCCTGTGCCTGCGGGATCTGGAGGCCCAGTTTGACCTGACCCATCCCACGGTTTCCGGTATTTTGTCCCGGCTGGAGGCCGGGGGATACCTGGAGCTCCGGGCCGACGAGCATGACCGGCGCTACCGGCGGATCTTTCTTCTGCCCAAGGGGGCGGAGGCCCACCGCCATATGGCGGTAGCCATTGACCGCATGGAAAAGCGCGTGGTAAACGGAATGACCCGGGAGGACTGCCGGCGGCTCCGGGAGCTGCTGACCCTGGCAATTGAGAATCTGAATTCCCAACCTGCGGAGGAGGTAAAGAATGGTTAGACGACTTTTGCGCTGCGTGCGGGAGTACAAGCTCCCGGCGCTGCTGTCCCCGGTGTGTATGGTGGGGGAGGTGGCCATGGAGGTTCTGATCCCCCAGGTTATGGCCCAGCTCATCGACAACGGTATTAAAACAGGAAATATGACCTATGTGGTGCAGCGGGGCCTGCTGCTGATGGCCTGCGCCCTGGCCTCCTTGACCTTCGGCGTGGCCTCCGCCTGCCTGGGCGCCCACGCGGCTACGGGCTTTGCGGCCAATCTGCGCCATGATATGTATCACAAGGTGCAGACCTTCAGCTTTGCCAATATTGACAAATTCTCCACCTCCTCCATTGTCACCCGGTTGACCACGGATGTGAGCAATTTGCAGCAGGCCTTTCAGATGAGCATCCGCATGGCCATTCGCTGCCCGGTGATGCTGGTGCTGGCCCTGGTGATGGCCTTCCGCATTTCTCCCAAGCTCAGCGTCGTGTACTGCGTGGTGCTGCCTTTGCTGGCAGTGGGACTGTTTACCATTATCAGCCTGGTGCGGAAGATTTTCGACCGGGTATTCCGGACCTACGATCAGCTGAACAACGTGGTACAGGAGAATGTCCACGGCATCCGCGTGGTGAAATCCTTTGTTCGGGAGGACCGGGAGGTGGAGAAATTCACCGGGGTCTCCGAGAAAATCTACCGGGACTTCTGCAAGGCGGAGCGGATCCTGGCCTTTAACAACCCCCTGATGCGCTGCGCCGTGTACACCTGCATTCTGGTGATCTCCTATGTGGGCGCTAAGCTGGTCCTGGCCTCCGGGGACAACGGGGCCATCGGCCTGACCACCGGCCAGCTCAGCTCCATGTTTACCTATACTACCCAGATTCTAAGCGGTCTGATGATGCTGTCCATGGTCTTTGTCATGCTGACCATGAGCATGGCCTCCGTCCGCCGGACCTATGAGATTCTGGAGGAGGAGCCCAGCATTGCGAACCCCGCACAGCCCGTGGGGGAGGTCAAAAACGGGGACATCGACTTTGAGGATGTGTCCTTCCGGTACTCCGCCCAGGCGGGGAAGGACGCCCTGTCCCATGTGAACCTGCACATTCGCTCCGGCCAGACCGTGGGCATTCTGGGTGGCACCGGCTCGGCAAAATCCACCCTGGTGCAGCTGATCCCCCGGCTGTACGATGTGACCGCCGGGCGGGTCCTGGTGGGGGATGTGGATGTGCGGAACTATGACATGGAGACCCTGCGCAATCAGGTGGCCATGGTCCTGCAAAAGAACGTGCTGTTCTCCGGAACCATCAAGGAAAATCTCCGCTGGGGCGATCCGGACGCTACGGACGAGGAGCTGGTCCATGCCTGCCGTCTGGCCTGCGCGGACGACTTCATCCGGCAGTTCCCGGACGGCTATGACACCCATATCGAGCAGGGCGGCACCAATGTATCCGGCGGCCAGCGCCAGCGGCTCTGCATTGCCCGGGCTCTGCTGAAAAAGCCGAAGATTCTGATTCTGGACGACTCCACCTCTGCGGTGGATACCCATACCGACGCGATGATTCGCAAGGCCTTCCGGGAGGAGATTCCCGGCACCACGAAGCTGATCATTGCCCAGCGGATCGCATCCGTGCAGGACGCGGATCAGATCATTGTCCTGGACGGCGGCCGGGTGGCCGATGTGGGCGACCACGAGACCCTGCTGCAGCGGTCTGAAATTTACCGGGAGGTCTATACCTCTCAGACGAAGGGAGATGCGTAAAATGCCCCCTATCCGTATGCGCGGCGACGGCCGGAAGGCCCAAAACCCGGGAAAAACCATGAAGCGGCTGCTGTCCTATATGGGGCAGTACCGGCTGACCCTGGTGGTGGTTGTGCTCAGCATCGCCCTGAGCGCCATTGCCCAGGTTGCCAGCAGCAAGTCCCTGGGTTATCTGGTGGACGACTATATTAAGCCCCTGGTCGGGGTGGAGAATCCGGACCTGTCCGGGTTGATCCGGTTCCTGGTCCTCATGGCCGGGATCTATTTGGTGGGCATGATCGCCTCGTTCCTGTGCGAATTCCTTATGGTCAAGGTGGGCCAGGGGACCCAAAAGACCATCCGGGATACCCTCTTTACCAAAATGCAGCGTCTGCCGGTGCGGTACTTTGACACCCACCCCGCCGGAGACATTATGAGCTGCTACACCAACGATATTGATACCCTCCGGCAGATGATCTCCCAGGCAATCCCCCAGTGCATTTCCTCGGTGGTGACCATTGTGGTGGTATTCGTGGCCATGCTGGTGACCTCTCCGCTGCTGACGCTGGTGGTGCTGGTTTCCGTGGCGCTGATCCTGCTGCTGACGAAGAAGATTACCGGCCTGTCCGCCCGGTATTTTGTGGGGCAGCAGAGGGCCCTGGGCGACCTGAACGGCTATGTGGAGGAAATGGTCAACGGCCAGAAGGTGGTCAAGGTTTTCTGCCATGAGCAGGCCGCAAAGGAGGACTTTGACCGCCGGAACGACAGCCTGCGGAAAAATGCCCGGTTGGCGGGGATGTACTCCAATATGATGGGCCCGGTCAACAACAACCTGGGCTATATCCAGTATGCGATTTTGGCCATTGTGGGCGGCTATATTGCCATCAAGAGCCGGGAGAGCATCCTGAGCCTGGGTTCGCTGATGAGCTTTATGCTGCTGTCCCGGTCGTTTAATATGCCCATCGGCCAGGTGAGCAACCAGATCAATGCCATTGTCATGGCCATGGCCGGTGCGGAGCGAATCTTTGCGCTCATGGATGAGGAGCCCGAGGAGGACCACGGCTATGTGACCCTGGTCAATGCCAAGCGGCAGCCCGACGGCAGCCTGGCCGAATGTAAGGAGCATACGGGGCTGTGGGCCTGGAAGCACCCCCATCAGGCGGATGGGACCGTGACCTACACCCAGCTGCGGGGCGAGATCACCATGAACGATGTGGACTTCGGCTATGTGCCGGAGAAGATCGTGCTGCACAATGTGACGCTGTACGCCAAGCCCGGGCAAAAGGTGGCCTTTGTGGGGGCGACCGGCGCGGGCAAGACCACCATTACCAATCTGATCAACCGCTTTTATGACATTGCCGACGGCAAGATCCGCTATGACGGGATCAATATCAACAAGATCCGCAAGCCGGACCTCCGGCGAAGCCTGGGTGTGGTGCTCCAGGAGACCAATCTGTTTACCGGCACGGTGATGGAGAACATCCGCTATGGCAACCTGAGCGCCACGGATGAGCAGTGCATCCAGGCGGCGAAGCTGGCCAATGCCCACGATTTCATCACGCGCCTACCCAAGGGCTATGATACGGAGCTTACCGGCAACGGCGGCAGCCTGTCCCAGGGCCAGCGGCAACTCATTGCCATTGCCCGGGCGGCAGTGGCGGATCCCCCGGTGATGATCCTGGACGAGGCGACCTCCTCCATCGACACCCGGACCGAGGCTCTGGTCCAGCGGGGCATGGACGCTCTGATGGAGGGGCGGACGACCTTTGTCATTGCCCACCGGCTGTCTACCGTACGCAACAGCGACTGCATCATGGTCCTGGACCATGGGCGGATCATTGAACGGGGCAGCCATCAGGAGCTGATCGAAAAGAAGGGCACCTATTATCAGCTGTATACCGGCGCGTTTGAGCTGGAATAAATCCGAACGAAGCGCCCCGGACATCCTCCTAGAGGATGTCCGGGGCGGCTTTTCTGCACATGCCGGGAGCGGCCGGCATAAGCTGAGCTGATAGGAGTGTGATCGTATGCAGCAGCAGCGGCAGCAGAGCGCACCGGCCTGGCTTTTGACGGCCCTGGCCCGAGGGCCCCAGGCCCGGGCCCTTCTCATGGGGGACCGGGGGCACCCCGATCTGCGGGGCGAGGTGCGGTTTTATCAGACCATCCGGGGCAGCCTGGTGGTTTCGGAGTTTACGGGCCTGCCCCGGGGCGGCGGGTGCGCGTGCGGCGTATTTGGCTTTCATATCCATGGGGGCGGTATGTGCCGGGGAGATGCGGCGGACCCCTTTGCCATGGCGGGCGGGCACTGGAACCCCGGCGGCTGCCTCCATCCGTGCCACGCCGGGGATATGCCGCCGATCTTCGGCAATCGGGGCAGCGCCTTTTCCGCGTTTTTGACGGAGCGGTTTCAGGTTCGGGAGGTACTGGGGAAAACTGTGATCCTCCACGCCATGCCGGATGATCTGCGGACCCAGTCTGCCGGGGCCTCCGGCAGGAAAATCGCCTGCGGGGAGATCAAGCGGGCCTAGTTTTTCGTTGCATTTGGGGGGAAGCTGTGGTATCCTATTTGACAGATACGATAGAAGGGTAGGGGTCAGTTATGGGCTTCCAGTTTCGAAAGAGTAAGAATTTTGGGCCGATTCGTCTGAATTTCAGCAAATCCGGCGTGGGCGTCAGCGCGGGAGTCAAGGGCTTCCGGGTCTCAAAGCGGGCGAAGGGCGGCGTGACGGCGACGGCCAGCATCCCCGGCACCGGCGTGTCTTACAGCAAGACCATTATCCCCGCAAAGGGCAAGGGCAAGACCGCAAAGAAGGCGGCCTCCGGCGATGCGGCTCCCACCGCCGGGCGGAGCGCGGGCCTCTATGTGGGCATTGCCGTTTGCGTGCTTCTGGCGGCGCTGGTCGCACTGCTGGTGTATGCCCTGTTTTTCAAGGGATGAGGAAAAGCCCCGCCGTGGCGGGGCTCAGACTGTCAAGAAACCCCCGGATCGTTAAAATGCAAAGCAATCCACAAAAAGGCTTTCTCCTTTTCCCAACACGCTGCGCAACTGAGAATCTGGAGAAAAAGTCCGGAATCTACAGAAAAATAAGCATTTTAACTTACTGCACAATTTGCTCCCTACCGTATTTCTATACGCCGACGGGAGCAAATTGCTTGTCTCCGGCGCTTTCTTGACGTCTGGCAGCGTGTCAAAAACAAGTTTTTTGACACGCTGAGCCCCGCCGTGGCGGGGCTTTCGCATAAGAGGAAGTTGGCCCCACTTCGGTGGGGCCAATTTGCTGTTTTGCACCTGCCGCAGCCCGGCGGGGTGCTTCGATAGGAATAGATTGAGACGGCCCCACCGAAGTGGGGCCGCCTCGACACAGGAAGAAGGAGAGTTAGAAAAGAACTTTTTCAGCAAAGCGGGCGAAGATGGCAGCCGCTTCGGCGCGGTTTGCAAATCCGCCGGGATCCAGCTGGGTGGTGGTACGGCCGTTGACCAGACCGATGGCCACAGCCCAGGACATGGGCGCCTTGGCATAGGGGCTGATGATGTCCGCATCCTCAAAGGCGCTGAGGTCCGCAGAGGCGGAGGTATCGCAGCCGATGAAGGCGGCGTAGCGCTGGAAGATGGTGACCAGCTGCTCGCGGGTGACGAAGTTGTTCGGCGCAAAGTGCGTCTCGTCCACACCGTTGACCAGACCGTTTGCCTGAGCCCAGGCAACAGCCTTGGCGTAGTACAGGGTGGGATCCACATCCTCAAAGGAGGCCTGCTCCTGCACCTCGGGCTCACCGGCGAAGCGGTACAGCACGGTGACCAGCATACCGCGGGTCATGGTGTTGCCGGGGGCGAACAGGTTCTCCTCCATGCCCTTGAACAGGCCGTGGGAGATGGCGTAAACCACAGCGTCGTGGTACCAGGACTCGGGGTTCAGGTCCTCAAAGCGCTCGCAGTAGCACACGGTGGCCAGAGCCAGCTCCTGCTTTGCGGCCTCCAGGAGGGCGGGAATCTCGTCGATGGTCTTGGCGCTCTCGATCATGGCCTTTGCCCGGGCCATAGCGGCCTCCATGGCGGCCTCGTGGTTGGCGGGGTAGGTGAGGGTCTGGGCGTAAGCGATCAGCTCAGCCAGAGCCTCGTACTTGGCCTGGGCCAGCTTGGCAGCCTCTTCGGCGGCCTTGGCCTCGGCCTCCCGTCTGGCGGCCTCCTGGGCATCGGCCAGGTAGGTGGCCATATCCACACGCATGGCGACCATCTGGGCGTAAGCCTCGGCAGCCTGGCGGGCATACTCGGCAGCGGCGGCGTTGGCGATGGCTACGGCCTTGTCACCGGCGGTGACGGCGGCCTCGGTCTGCTCGGCGGCCTTCTTGGCGTCCTCAGCAGCCTTTTTGGCATTCTCCAGCGCTTCCTTCGCAGCCTCGACTTCCTTCGCGGCCTTCTCGGCGAAAGCGGGATCCGTGCTGGTATCCTTGGCGATCTCCTCGGCGATGGCGACGACCTTTTCATAGTCGGCGGCGGCCTGGTCAGCAGCCTCCTGGGCGGCCTTGGCGGCGGCGTTCGCCTTCTCGACCAGCTCCTCCAGCAGGATGGGCATCCGGCCGGTGAGCTTCGCGATCATGGCGGCGTCCCGATCGGGATCCAGGCTGTCCAGCACCAGCTGGGCGGCAGCGGCGTTCTCGTCCGTGGGACGGGCCTCGGCCATATCGAAGATGCCCTCAGCCAGCGCGTAAGCGGACTTCACAACGGGATGATCGGCAGTGACCTCGCCCTCATCGGCCACGAGGCGGAGCTTATCGGTGAGCATATCGCTCAGCAGAGCGTCCAGAGCGGGCTGAATGTCCGTGCTGGAGTCGTGGTTGGACAGACCCTGATACAGGATGTTGGCCACGAAGCCCAGGGTGGAAGCGGTGTACCAGTTGCCGTCGAACTGGTTGGGGGAGGTCTTGTTATCCGTTACGGGGGAGTTGATCTTGTTGGTCAGGTAGACGATCACCAGATCATCCACAGGATCGATCACGGTCAGCGTGCCGGTCCAGCCCTGATGGCCCACGGTGTTCCGGGAAGCCTGAACGCCGAAGTACCAGGGACGGCCGCAGTCACCCTGCCGCCACCAGCCCTGACCCCAGGTAGCGGAGCTGTCCTTTCGGGCGGTGAAGTAATGGTTGATATTGAAGTCGAACAGACGGTGGTCGGCGTAGCCGCTCTGATTGAGCATCATGGAGGCCAGCTTCGCCAGATCCTCGGCGTTGGAGAACAGGCCCGCATGGCCGGAGACGCCGCCCATGGCGTAGTAGGCCTTCTCATCGTGAACCGTGCCCTGGATGGTGCCGGTCCGGATGTCCTTGAAGGAGATCACGCCGTCACGGCTGTTGCCGTTGAGCTCGGTGGCCGCGACCTGGTCGGCGGTGAAGCCGTTGTCCAGGGGGTTGTAGGTGATGTGGGTCAGACCCAGGGGATTGTAGAAGGTTTCCTTCATGAAGGTGTCCAGATCCTGTCCGGTCACCTGCTCCACGATCAGGCCCAGGAGCATATAGTCCACATCGGAGTAGACGGTCTTGGTGCCGGGCTGATAGACCAGGGGGGACTTGCAGATGGCCTTGGCCACGGCCTCCTTGCCGATGGCGTAGAGCACATTGTCCACACCGGCGGTGGGAGTCTGGGTCACCTGGTCAAACTGGTCGTTGTGGAACTGGGGGTCGGGGGCGAAGCCTGCCTGGTGCTGGAGAATATCCGCAACGGTGAGCTCGGCCTTCCAGGCCTTCGCGGTGGCCAGGTCCGGAGCGCCGGAGCCCTGGCGGATCTGATAGTGGATCTCGATGGTGTCGTCCACAAAGGTGGGGAAGAAGTCGGTGATCTTGGCGTCCAGACTCAGCTTTTTCTGCTGCACCAGGTACTGCACCGCATAGTTGGTGGCGTACATCTTGGTGTTGGAGGCCAGGTCGTACAGGGTGTCGGTGGTGACGGCGGAGCTGTCGGTCTTGGGCGTGCCATCGGGGTTGTAGGCGTTGACGGTGCCCCAGGCGTTGGAGTAGACCATCTTGCCGTCCTTCACGATCGCCATCTGGGCGGAGGTGAAGCCGTAGTCAATATCCTTCTGGATGATGGAGTCGATCATGTTGATCGCCTTCTCATCGATGCCGACCTGCTCCAGGGTGCCCTCTCCAACCTCGGGGTTGGTCACGACCATGAGCAGAGAGAAGCGGGCGGTGCCGATGGGCATATCGGTGACCTGGACGCTGTTGCGGCCGTTGACCGTAATGCTGGAGACATCGATGGCGAACCGGCCGTGGGTGTTCAGCATGGCGCTGGTGTCCACCTCAACGCCGTTGACGAAGATGCGCATGGAGGAAATCGGCTTGCAGACCAGGAAGTACACGGTGCCCTGGCCGGCAAAGCCCTCGAACCAGGTGGTGCTGTTGTTGTAGCACAGGGAGGTGGAGTTCCGGGAGGCCCAGCTGGGGAAGTAGACCGCATTCTGGTCCTGCCCGCTTACGAAGGCCTCGCCCGCGGAGATGCTGGGCATGGAGTCCACAGGCTTGGCGACCAGGCTGGGAGCAGCGGGGGCGCTGGAGCCGGGGACAATGGCGTCGATCCGGGCCTGGAGCTCGTTGGTCCAGGTGGCTGCGTTGGCCAGATTGGACTCCTTGACCACATAGTCGGCGACGTAGGTTCTCAGATTATCCAGGGTATCCCGGGCATACTCCAGGGTGACCTGGCTGCCGCGCTTCTCCGCCCGGGTGACCACCAGATCGGTCAGAGCGAAGGCGTCGTTCATGTGGGGCGCTTCGTCGTAAGCGTTCTTGTGGTAGGCCAGGAGCTTGATGCGCTCCTTGGCGAACTGCATGACACTGGCGTCCATGGCGTCGGGGGTGGAGGTGA
>CAKTIN010000020.1 GCA_934565775.1 uncultured Oscillospiraceae bacterium | reverse complement strand
CCAAAACCCTGCGGAAAAGGCGGCCCTTCCGGGCAAAAGTGCGCGCGAACCTCCCGGGAAATCCTGGGCGCTTGCTGTTCGCGGGGCTTAAAGGATGAGCGTATCATCCGGCAGATAGGTGGCCTTTGCGCCAAAATGTTCGATTTTCTTTGTATACTGATTTCCTAAGTAGTAAAAGCGAAGGCTATCCTTTTTGGGGTCCATAAGGGCCAGCAGTTTTGCTTGCAGACTGCGGCACTGCCCGGCATCCAGCTGGCATTCAAAGACGGAATTCTGCACTCGCTGGCCGTAATCCACGCATTTTTTCGCAATTTGGCGCAGACGCTTGCGCCCGGCGGCGTCCTCGGTGTTGACATCATAGGTAATCAGAACCAGCATCCAATCACTTCAATAAAAACGGTGGGTAAGCGTCAAGGTCTCCCCGGAGATACCGGGCCAGCAGCAGAGCCTGCACATAGGGGGTCATACCCCAGCTCAGCTTCTCCCCCAGGTAGGGGTGGGCCAGCGTATCCCGCTTCCGCTCCTGCCAGGCCTTTAGAAATCTCTTGCGGCCCTCCTCCGTGAGCAAAACGGCGCCGCTGCCTTGCAGCAGAAAGTCCTCGGGCTTTATCATGCGGTTGTTTACCAGGGTAAGCACAAAGCGGTCCGCCATGCAGGGGCGCAGCTCCTCCATGAGATCCAGGGCGAGGGAGGTGCGCCCCGGCCGGTCCCGGTGAAGAAAGCCCACATAGGCATCCAGACCGACGCTCTCCAGGGCGCTGGCGCAATCGTGGGCCAGCAGACTGTAGGCGAAGGAGAGCAGCGCGTTGACCCTGTCCAGGGGTGGCCTGCGGTTGCGGCCGTGGAAGAAAAAGGCGTCCTTCCGCCCCAGCAGCAAATGGTCAAACACGCCGAAATAGGCTGCCGCGCCGACCCCCTCCAGCCCCCGCAGGGCATCCAGGTCGGCGACCTCCAGGGTCAGGGGCAGAAGCTCTTTGATTTGCAGGACCGCTTCCTCCAGACCGCAGCCGGTCACCCGCGGGGCGTGGTCCCGCAGGGTGCGGTGGATGCTGGACGCGGAATTGCTGAGCTTTCCAAAGATCATGGTGCGGGCGATGGCGCAGCTGGCGGCCGGGTCGTCCGCCGCCCGGTACTGCGCCCTGCGGAGCAGTACGTTCCCGCTGCTTTCCCCACAGACCCGGGCCAGGAATCTCCCCCTGGGGGTGCAGAACGCAAGGCCAATGCCGCGCTCGGCACAGGCGCCCATCAGCGCGGGGGAGGCCCCGGCGTAGGAGAAGCTGACAATGGTTTGCAGAGTGTGCAGGGGGTAGCGGGCGAGCACCTGCTTATCCCGGTTGGCAAGGACGTTTTCCCCCTCAACGGAGAGGTAAATGTCCTCGGAGGTCACAAAGAGCGTATTGAGAAGCTGCTTCATAAGGGCGCCTCCATGGCGTCTGCCAGATAGGCAGATACGGACTTGGCCTTCAGAAGCCGCGGCAGACAGAGCTCCCGCAGGGAGCAGGCATTGCAGCTCTTGGAGGGCTTACTCTTGGGGGTATGGCCGCGGCGGTATAGCTCGTGCATCTGGGACAGCAGGTCCTGCACCTGTGTGCGCAGCTGCGGGGAAAAGAGAATACGCTCCCGCCGCCGGGTCTGCCCATAATACAGCGCCCCCTCCGGGATCTCGCAGCAGAGCATGGATTCCAGACACATGGCTTGGGCGCAGAGCTGGAGGGCATCCGCCGGGCCTTCCTTCGGGCTGCCCCGCTTGTATTCGATGGGATAGGGCTGCCAGAGGCCCCTTCGGTCCGGCAGGGGGATCCCCTCGGGACCGGCATGGTATTCCAGCACGTCGCACTGCCCGGAGATCCCCAGCACGGCGGAATAAACGCTGACGCTCCGCTGAATGAGAAGATCGCCCCGGCTTTCTTCCCGCTCCGGATCATGCGCGGCCTCGTGCAGCAAGCTGCCGTCTACGGTCCGCTCATTTTCCGCCCACTGATTTTCGATCTGAATGAGCGCCCACTGCCTGCGGCAGAAGGCAAAGTGCTGAATGCCGTTTAGGGGGAGGTAATCCTCCTCGGAGTAGGTCACCCCATGCGCTGGCAGGTCACGCCTGCGGGAAGGCGGGCCTCATCGACGCTGACGCGGTAATCGCTGTAGGCTCTGGGGGTGACAACGCCGGGGACCCGCTGGGCGGTTACCAGGTCAAAGAGCCGGTAGGCCGGGGCATTGCCCAGCTCGGAATCATGGCGGAACACGATCAGCTCCCGGACGGCCATTTTTCCCCGGGCGGCGGAGTGATCCAGCTCGAACATATTGAGGATGGCGTCCCACAGAAGCTGCAGGTCCTCCTCGGAGAAGCCGGTGGTTTTCCGGGCCAGATTGGCGGAAATGAAGCCCTCTGCCCGGTACAGGCCGTAGGGAACGATATACTTCCGGCCCATTTCGGTCCCCTTCTTTTCCGCGTCGGCCTCCGTCGTAATGGCGATGCGGGTGATCGTGATCTCCTGGGGGACGATGGGGTCTACGCTCCGGGCAAAGCCCAGCTGCACGGGGCCCCGTACCTGGCCGCAGTTCAGAGCGCCCCGGACAAAGGTGGTCATGACGGCGCCGAAGGTCCGAATATCAAAGAAATTGCTGCACATAAAGTCCCGGAGCTTCAGGTCCAGATTCGGGTCCTTTTTCTTGGCCTCCTTCAGCTTCCCCGGCTCGACTCCCACATAGGTGCAGGCCTCCGCATCGCTCCGGTTCAGAGGCACGTTATCCTTCACATAAATTCGATAGCCGGGCTGATCTTCCTTCACGGCCTCCACATAGTTGCGAATCTTGCGCTTCAGGCAGACGTCCGTTACCAGGCCGTAGCCGGTCTCCGGGTCGATGCGGGGCATATTGCCGGCGTCCGGGTCGCCGTTGGGGTTGCCGTTCTCCACATCAAAGAAAATTACAAATTCGTACCGATTCTGAATGGCGCCCATGTTAATTCTCCTCCTTTTTGGTGTAGCGGAATTGCTTCTGATGGTAGTAGCCCAGGTTAAACGAGCCCTGCTCAGGCAGAGACAGGCGGGTCGGGTAGGTCTCGCCCAACACATTCTTGAGCTGGCCGATCTGCCGGTCGTAGGTAATGCGCAGGCCGGGGCTCAGCTTTCGAAGATGCTTTTGGCAGAGATTGTCCAGAATGGGAAAGATGATCCCGGGGATTGCGGAAGCGGAATTGAAATACTTGTCGGTTATGGTGGTGTTGATTCCGGGGTTGGCCGCCTGCTGTACCGCCTCATACACGGCAAAAAGACGGCCCAGCGTATAGGGAATGTTGGTGCTGGCTTCGTTCAGACTCACGGTTAAGACCTCCTTCGGGCATTGTTTGTGGGGATTTTTCAAATAATAGGCTTTCAAAATGGCGGCGCGGCCCGGGGAAATGACGCGCTCTGCCCGGATACGGAGCATGGTCGCCTCCAGCAGAGAGGCGGGGTATGCGGTCCCGGAGAAAACGGCCCGGGCGACTGCGCCCGCCATCACCGGGCTGGGGGCCTTGTCCGAGGTATTTTGGTTGGCGGTTTCCCGGAGCAGCGCCCACAGGGGCATCATGGGGAAGGGATTACCGGCGATTTCCAGCCGGTCATAGTGGTCGCTGATATGGCACATCAGGGCGCCAAAGGAGTTTCGGTAGAAAAACCGGACCGAAAGCCGGGCGGCATTGGGGGCCAGGCCCAGAAGGTAGAAGGGCCGGTTGGGATCAAGTTTCAGGCGCTGAGAGGGAAGACCCCGGGCCAGATTTTTTACGGCGGCCCGGAGGTCGTCCAGAGACAGGGCCTCCGGTAAACGATCCCCGAACAGGGACAGCCCGGCGAAAAGACTGTACTGCGGCTCGGCGCCCTCCGCCCAGCATAGGACGGTGGTATCTCCGATCCGGTGGACGTTCTCTCGGTCCACCAGGAGGGCGTTCAGAGCGGCGGTATACGCAAAGGCGGCGTATTTCCCGACGGGGGCGTTCAGACTTTGCTCCTTCCCGTAAGAGCAGAAGGCCGGCGCATTAAAGGATACCAGGGCGGCGCCGCTGGACTGGGCGCCGGCAACGCCTTTGATGGCCGGGTGTACCGGCTCCGGGGTGTCCGGCCGCCCGGTGACCAGGCATTGCTGAACCGGGCCCTGGGCGCTGCCGTAGGAGGCATTCCAGGCGGCACAAATGGCGGGGTCCTCCTGGGCGAAGGTGCCGTCTACCCGAAAGACAAGGTTGCCGCCCTTCATAAGCTCCGGCCAGCACGGGGCCAGCAGGGGGTCGGAGACGGCGCGGTCCGGCTGCCAGGTGTCAAAGTAAGCAAGAATGGCCCTGGCGACGGGGGAATCGAGCCCGTCCAGGAGCGTGTGATGCAGGGCGGCGCAGGCCTGGAAGCAGGCCCGGCTGCGGGCGGGCTTGCCCTTATCATCCACTCCCAGCAAATAGCTGGCGTTGTCCCACAGAAAGTTGGGCAGGACCTGTACGGTCCGCTTGACGGGGGCGGGGAGCTCCATGGGGGTGGGGAAGAGCTTTGCCTTTTTCCCAACGAGCCGCTCGGTGAACTGGGGAACCACCGCCTCCAGCCGCCCGTCCACATCCAGACACAGGGCATAACTGATTTTGGCGGGGCTCCAGCCGGGGCGCGCGATTTTACCCTGCTGCACTAAGTCCTCAAAGAGCTGCGTTAAGGCCTGTAGGATCATTTCCGCACCTCCCCCGCGTCCATGGCCGGGACCTCCAGAACGCCGTCCCGGAGGACTGCCCGGAAAAAGTGGGGGACCGGCGCGGCAGGATCGGAATAATCCAGATCCAGCAGCATCCAGCCAAGGTCCCGCTCCCCCAGCAACTCCTCCGGGCAGGGGGGAAGCTGGGGGCACGGCCGAAAGTGCGCCGGGAATTCCCGCACCCCGAAGCAGGGCTGATGGTAAAACTGCCCCTTTTCCAGACGGCGGCGCATAATATCCTGGAATTTCCCGGGATTATCCGCAGCGGCGGCCTTGCCGGTCATCTCAAAGTGGGCGTCCACCACATAGCGCACATTCCGCAGGACCATGGCGGCCCGCTGCTGAATGCTCTCCGGCGCCGCAAGATACAGTGCGCCGCCTGTTTTCATGGCGGTCTGCACATTCCGGGCGCTGACGGTATCTTTGACCTCGTTGCGCCGGATATTGGTGAAGCGGATGGGGGCGCAGACGTGGATACGGTCCACGATCCACCGCATACCGGGGTGCCAGTAGATCGCCTCCAGCATCCCGCGGGCGGCGGAGGGGGTCATCACGTCGTAGCTGACCCGCTCCACCTTCAGCTCGGGACGGGAGTAGCAGGCGTAATCCCCCCAAAATTCAACGGAAACGGACATAGGCATACTCCTTTCTGGTTGAAGCTTATATGAATTCTGCTTTTCCGCAGTCGGACTGAAGGGACAGGCCGGTTTCCGGATCGTATAGGCTGAGATTGGTCAGAATGGCGCTGTCCGGGGTAAGGGGAAGAAGGTCCCCGGCCCGGGAGAGTGCCGCAAAATGCCGGGCATAGACGCCGACGCTGTATTGACCGGCCCGGCGGTAGTCCTCCCGGCAGGCGGTCCCGGCCTCCAGAGCCTGGCAGAGGGCTTCGCCGCCGCCCAGGGGGAGATAGACGGTGCAGGTCTCCTGATCGATCAGATGGAAGCGCCCGGCGACCGTTTCGAAGGGCAGCATACACCCCTCAATCCCGTCCCGCAGGGCCTTGACGGTGCCAGTTTTGTCCGTGCGGTCGCCGGTCAGAGAGCGAAGGGCGGAAAAATAGCGGCGGATCGCCTCCGGATCCCCGGGCGTAAGGCCGCCGTGCAGCGCCTCCCGTGCGGCCTGCACCGGGATCTGCTGCAAAAGGGGAACGGGAATCTCACTGCGGAAATAGGTCACAATGCTGTCGCAGGCCGGGCGGCGCCCCTCCCGGTTGCAGCGCCCGGCGGCCTGAGCGACGGAGTCCAGCCCCGCCAGCTCCCGGTAAACCACAGGAAAGTCCACATCGACCCCCGCTTCAATGAGAGAGGTGGAGACGACCCGGCAGGGCAGACCCTGCGCCAGACGCTCCCGCACGGTTTGCAGCACGGCCTTTCGGTGCGCCGGGTATAGAAGCGTGGACAGATGGAACCGCCCCTCCGGGGGCAGCAGACGGAACAGCTCCTGGGCCGCCCTCCGGGTGTTGACAATACACAGCGCCTGCTCCTGCCCCTCCAATTCCTCCGCCAGGGCCGCCAGGGGCAGAGTCCCCCCATCCCGGTACGTCACCCGGCAAAAATTGGGATCTCCCGCGGCAGCCTCCGGGCACAGCTCCAGAATTTGCTGCTCCGGGTGGAACTGCCGGAACAGATCCGCAAGCACCGGCTGGGTGGCCGTACACAGGACCACGGTGGAGCGGAACTGCGCGGCAAGGCTGGAGATTGCCCCCACGCAGGGCAGCAGGTGGCAGGTGGGAATCATCTGCGCTTCATCAAAAAGAAGAACGCTGTTGGCCAGATTGTGGAGCTTCCGGCACTGGGAAGGGCGGTTTGAATAAAGAGAGTCGAAAAACTGCACGGCCGTGGTCACGACCACGGGGGCGTCCCAGTTCTCGGCCGCCAGCCGCTGAAAGCGATTCTGGGCATTGGTCTCCTCGTCTGCGTCGAGCCTGATGCCGCTGTGGTGCTCCACAACATTTTGTCCGCCCAGAATTTCCCGGAAAACCGCTGCATTCTGCTCAATGATGGAGGTGTAGGGAAGTACATAAATGATGCGCGAGAGCCCGTGGGTCACGGCGTGCTTCAAGGCAAAGGCCAGAGAGGCCACGGTTTTTCCGCCGCCTGTGGGGACGGTCAGGGAGTAGATGCCCCGGCCCTGGGCCGCTTTTTCCAGGCATTGGGAGAGAATCGCGCACCGGCTCCGGTTCAGCGGTGTTGCGCCGGGGAACCAGGGGCGGATATAGGCCTCCAGCCGCTCCAGCAGCAGGGACAGCGGGTCATAGCCGCCCCGCTGTACGGCGCCGCCGGACATAAAGGCCTCCGTGTCCAGGTAGTCTGCGTCCACCAGGCAGGAATACAGCAGCTTGATCCACATAGCCAGATCGTAACCGCTGGACAAGGGAGGCCTCGGCCCGGGATCCGGAAGGGAACCGGCCCAGCGATAGGGAGGAATCCCGCCGCGCAGCCCTTTCCGCAGCCGCCCGGCGCAGGTGGGAGCGCCGGGGGGATCGACCCGGGGGTTGCCGTAGTCCGGCAGGCCGCCGTGATGGCCCACAATGCAGCAGGCGGCGGCGTCCTCCCCGCGCTTTGCGCATTCCAGGGCTCCTGCGGTGGCGTGGTCCACCTTCTTCCCATTGGCGAGCAGGCGGAGCTGGAAGGCGTCGGAATACTTGCCAATATCGTGGGCGCTGCCAAGCAGCGCACCCCGCCGGGCCTCCCCGAATTGCCCGGCAAAGGCTGCGCAGAGCCGGGCAGTCCCGGCCAGATGGGCGTCGACGGTCTGCATCTCGCCGTCTCGCACATGGGCATAGTCCACGGTTTGCCACCTCCCGCATTGATGCCGCAAAAATTTGATTTATTTTTATTTATCATAACACGGGAAATGTAGAAAAGCAAGGTATAGGAAAGAAAAATAGACAAGAAAAGCGGAAATCCAGAGATACAGATAGACAGAAAGCGCAAAAAAGACTGCCTCGTGGGAGGCAGTCCTGATGTGTTATAGCTTGGGAAGAGACTCGATTTCTTTGTAAAACTCCGGAGTAAGCACCCCGAAGGCGCTCATCTTCTCGAGGAATTCCTCTTTTTGCACCATGTAAGTGCTGTCAAGACCGGCTACATTTCGGTCCTCATAAAAGTGCAGGTAAATCGTACTTAGGGGTCGGAAAAAGCTGGCATAGACATCCGGAGACATACCTTTCGGCTTCTTAAACCACGCTTTTTTCCGCTGGATAACGACTGCCCCGGTTTCAGATCTTGGACAGAGCAGAAGCGCAAAGTTGTAGCTCTCGTGGTGCACCGTCAATTCACGCCAGGGGTAAAAGCACCGATAGTGCAGCAAGGGGAGGGAAACCGTGACCCCCTCCGGGGCCAGGGTAAAGGTCCGGCCGTAATTCAGACAGAAGCCTACAAGCATGAGAATCCACAGTGCGGTAACTACCAGGAAGAAGGGGCTTATGAGGGCCCCCATTTCGGTAAAGCCGTCCGTGACGTAAAGGAAAAGAAGCGCCCAACCGAACAGCCCCATCCCAATGATTGCCCAATTGCTGCTTCCATCACTGCGCACGACCAGGGAATTTTCCATAAGAGGCCCTCCTTCTGCGGCGGAAATGCGCGGGACCTTTGCCGCTTGATTTTCGGGGAATCTGATTTCCTCCTGTGTGGTCCCTATAGAATCAGCAGCTCACGACTGCTTGGGAATTTGCTTCAATTCCTCGAAAAACGTCGGGGGAAGCACTCCAAAGACGCTCATTTTCTTCACAAATTCCTCCTTGGAGCAAACATAAGAAATCGGGTGATTCTTCTGGTCCGCTTCATCCTCCGGAAAGTGGAGATACACATAGGTAAAGGGGTGACAGAGCTCACAGTAGGTTTCCGGATCCCAGTTTTTCGGCTTCTTGAACCGATAGGATTTCCGGGGAATCACCACGGCTCCGGCATGGTGGTCCCGCGGATTATAAGGCACTATGAGAGGATCCCGGTAAGACTCATAGTGAATGGTAAAGTCGCTCCAGGAATAAAAATGATGAACCCTGAAAAGGGAGATGGTGATCCCTTCCCGGCTAAGACGGAAGGTCCGAAACATGGAAAGGACCCCCACGCCCAGAATCAATATACCCAGCAGACCCAACACAGTAAGGAAAAGGGGAAGCCATGCAGTGGGCTGTGCCGTCAGAGCCATTGCCACAAGAGCGGCTGCATAGAGCGGGAATATCAATAAATAAGGCAAGCCACGCGCGGGATTGGGCTTTAAAAGAATGGCATCCTCCATGGCCGCGCTCCTTTCTCCTAGAAGCAAGTGGCATTTTTCTTACAGTTTACCGGATGAAAATCCGATTGTCAACAAACTTCAGTGAAAAAGATGAAGCGACAAAGCCGCCCCTGCCTGGAATCAAGCAGGGGCGGTTCGTTTTATGGGAAGGCTGCCCGGCTCAGAAGCGCACGCGCTCCAGCCGCTTCAGAAGCAGCCCGGCCACCAGGCCGATCACGATCCCGGCGCAGACGCCGCTGACCAGCAGCGCCGGCAGATAATAGGCGATCTGGGCGGTCTGGGTCCACAGACAGGCGGCGAGGATCTGCCCCACATTGTGCAGGACCCCTCCCGCCACGCTCACCGCAATGGGGGAGAACAGCTTGGTTTTCTTCAGCAGGATCATGCCGGTCAGGCTGAGCACCGCGCCGGACACGCTGAAGATCAGGCTTTGCAGATTGCCGAACAGCAGTGCCACCAGGCCCACCCGGATGACGCTGACGATCACGGTTTCCTTCCAGCCCACCCGGTACAGGAGAAACACCAGGACCAGATTGGGTAGCCCGACCTTCATGCCGGGGATGGTGGTAAAGACCGGGATCTGGCTCTCCACAAAGGAGAGCACCATGGCCAGGGTGACGGACAGCCCCAGAAAGGCGACCTTTTTTGCTTTCATGGCGCGCCTCCTATTTCGCGACCAGATCGACGTCAGACTGGCTGCCGCCGGAAATGGTCACGGTGAGCCGGTTGGGCAGACAGGTAATCGTCTGCCCGTTGTAGCGGATCTTTCCCTGCTTGACGCACAGCCGGTCCGGACAGTCGGCGTCGGTGAGATAGGCGGCACCGTCCTGGATTTTCAGGATGTTCGTCCCCCCGTTCAGCGGGTACTCTCCCTCCTGGGACAGGCTGTATCGGGCAACCTCGGCGCCGTTTACCCGGACCACCGCATAGCTGCCGCTCTGCCGCAGCAGGAAGAGGACGCCTGCGGCCACCAGAGCCAGGGCCAGCAGGCCGCCGATGAGGAGCCAATCACGCTTTTTCATGGCTCAGAAGTTCAGCGCCAGCAGGGCCAGCGCGATCATCCCGGCGGTCAGCAGGGAGAGAGGCAGCCCCCGGAAGGGAGCGGGAACCGCCTCCTCATCCCAGACGGCCTCCCGCAGGCGGGAGTAAAGGATCAGCACAACGGTAAAGCCGATCCCCACGCCCAGGGCCGTCAGAACCGCTTCGCCGAAGCCCAGAGCCGTATTCTCAATGCACAGGCCCAGAACAGCTCCGTTGATGCCGAATTTAACAAAGTCCGCATGACAGAAGCCGTCCAGCAGCCGGCGGCCCACGGCGTGGAGCAGCTCCACCACGGCAATGACAACGATCATGAAGGCCATGGGGCGGAAATAGGCGGCCTTAGCCAGGAGATAGGCGTTTACGGGCCAGGTGATCAGTGAGGCCAGAAGCATGACCACCGTAGTTCCCAGGCCCAGGACCAGAGACTGCCGGACGGGGCGGTGATTGGTGACCACGGCCCCCGTGCCGAGAAAATGCAAGATGGCATAGTTATTGGACAGGATACCGGCCAGCAGAATGCCAAAAATCACGTTTGCACTCATTTTCCAACCTCCTCCTTACGCTTCCGGGGCGCAGTAACGGCGTTGATTACGGCCATGATCAGGGCCATGACCAGATAGCCGCCGTAGGCGCCGGACAGGATCGGAATTTTTACGGGCTCCAGGAAAGCGATGGGGCGGCCCCAGATTGTGGCGCTGCCAAGGGTTTCCCGGATCAGGGCGCAGACGAGCATGACCGCAGACAGGAACAGGGCAGTGGTCAGAGCGGTCCGGATGGTCAGGGCCTCGCCGGAGGACTCGGCGGTTTCCGCATCCTGGAACATCACGGGGCTGGCGGCCAGGGCGGCCAGATGGACCCCCAGCAAATTTACGGCTACGGGGAAATGGGCCTGCAGGAGCATATGGACCAGAGAGACGAAGCCCGTGATGATCAGCAGGTTTGCGGGGAGCCGGACCGCCTTGGGGAGGAACCGGCTGACGGCGGAGATCACGATGGACGACAGCAGGGTGGACGCGAGCACCGCGATGCTCATGCCCACGGCGGCCCGCAGGTCCGCGCTGGAGGCCATGACGAATGCGGCGGCCATGGTCAGCAGCGTAGCGGGGATCCCGCCCAGGAGGTAAGAAGTTTTTTGCTCTTTCATGCTTATTTCCCTCCGTTCTGAAGCTGCGCAAAGGCAGCAAAGGAATCGGTGATGGCCTGGCGTACCGCGCCGGAGGTCATGGTCGCGCCGGTGATCATCCCGGCGTCCGCAGGGAAGCTATCGGCGGTCATACCGGCAAAGCCGGCCTTGTAGGCGGGCTGATCCACGGTGTCGTCCACGGGGAAGTAGTCCGTCTCAAAGAAGAGCTGCTTGGTATCCACCTTGGCAATGGCGCCGTTTTCGTCCAGGACCACGAACAGATCCATCTGGTCAAAGCCCACGGGGCGGCAGTAAAAGACGGTGTAAGCGGCGCCCTGGGACTGGAAGCTTGCGGCATAAACCACGGTGCTGTAGGTGTTCAGGGCCAGGGGGGTGAGATCAGAGGCGTCGTCATACATCCGGGCCAGCTTGGCCTCGCAATTGGCGGCGTAGTCCTTCAGATTGGCGGCGGCGTCAGCTGCGGCCTCCTGGGCCAGAGCGCTGTGCGCGGCGGTGACGTCGGCGCCGTCTACATCATATACGGCGCAGCTGCCCATGGTGTTCACCACGGCCAGATAGAGCCCGTCGTCCTCGTGCAGCAGGTAAGCGCAGGCAGAGCCGTTGTCCGCCAGATAGGCCGCCTCCATGCTGCCGGAGATGGGAAGTTCAGAGGCCTTCAGCGTGCCATCCTGGGCCATACCGGGGGCAACGGTGGGGATCAGCTCCGTCAGCAGCTGCGCGGGGCCCTTCACACCGGCGCTGACCAGACCGTTGGAGGTCAGGGCTTCCATACCGGCCTGGATCGCGTTGCGGATGGAGGAGGAGGAGAAGGTACACCCGGCCACCAGGTTCACATCGGCCAGGGTGGAGTCCTGCCCCACGAAGGAGGGCAGAAAGCCCTCGTCCTTGGTCCGGACGTCAATGGAGTCGGTGTAGGAATCGACCTGCACGCCGCAGATCTTGCCCTCGGCGTCCACGCCGAAGGTCAGAGCCATGGGCTCGCCGGAATAGTTGCCCTCGGTCCGGCACTGGACGGCGTAGCCGTTGCCGTTGGCCTCCCGGTAGATCTTGAGGATCTGGGGGCCGACGCCGGTCAGCGTGGAGGAGGCGGCGTCCGCCGCGTCATAAATCAGCGCCTCGCTGTCGAAGGAGGAACCCTGGGGCATGACAGCCAGGAGGGGAGCCAGAGCGTCCCCCGCCTCATTGGCCTCCACCAGAGGACCGGTGTAAAGGTTCAGGGCGAACATGGCGCCGCCGAATACGGCGACAATCAAAAGAAGGCTCAGGGCGGATTTCAAGAATTTCATCATTTCACACCTCCCAGAGTCTTTTTCTTCGTCAGGTCGGAGAGGAAGGGGGTGAAGAGATTCATGGTCAGAATGGCGATGGACACGCCCTCGGGATAGCCGCCGAACCGGCGGATCAGATAGGTCAGAAGGCCCGCGCCCACGCAGAAGAGTACCCGCCCGGCAGGCGTCGCGGGGGTCGTCACATAGTCCGTGGCCATGAAGATGGCGCCCAGAAGCAGACCACCGGCCAGAACGTGCCGGAGGGCGTAGGCTGCGTCAAAGCCCCCAAAGAGGAAGGCGCAGAGGAAAACCGTAGCGACAAAGGAGGCGGGAACATACCAGTGGATCACCTTCCGGACTACCAGGTAGACAAAGCCCAGCAGAAGGGCGATGGTGCAGGTCTCACCGATGGCACCGCCATAGGTGCCCAGAAACAGGTCGGACAGGGAGATCGCCTTGGCGGCCTCGGCCCCCTGGTTAATGGTCACAAGGGGCGTGGCGGAGGCGGTCAGCTCGGCGCCTACAGGGGCCGCGCCCCCGGCGACCGTGCCGGTAAAGGCCAGCAGCAGGAACACCCGGGCCGCAATGGCGGGGTTGACCAGATTCTTGCCGATGCCGCCGAAGAGCCCCTTCACGACCACCATGGCGAAAACGCCGCCCAGGGCGCACTGCCACAGGGGAACATGGGTGCTCAGGTTCAGGGCCAGCAGCAGACCGGTCACCACGGCGGACAGATCCCCGACGGTCTGCTTTTTCCCGGCGCAGAGGTTAAACAGCAGCTCGCTCAGCACGGTCGCCGCGATGCAGACGAGAATGGTCCACAGGGCCGGAAGGCCGAAAATCACCACGCCGGCAATGGCGGCGGGGAGCAGGGCAACGATGACATCCAGCATGATCCGTCGGGTCGAGGACCCGGGCTCATGGATGTGCGGGGTGGGAGAAATGTGGAGCTTGCTCATTTGGCAGGACCTCCCTCTTTTTCTTTTTGTGCGGCGGCGTACCGCTTCAGGTAGGATTTGGCCTGCTGATTGATCTGGAGCAGCGGCCGGTGGGCAGGGCAGACATAGGAGCAGCAGGCGCAGTCCACACACTGGCGCACGCCGGTGTCGATCAGAGCCTTCGCACGGCGCTCCTCGTCGGAGATCTTCATGACCCGGTCCACCAGGGCCACGCTGATGCCGATGGGGCACTTCTCCATGCAGCGGCCGCAGTTGATGCAGGCGGAGGCCTCCGGGAGCACGGCGCTCTTCTCGTCAAAGACCAGAACGGCGTTGGAGACCTTTACAATGGGGCTGTCCACGGAGCAGATGGCGGTGCCGTTCATGGGCCCGCCGACTACCACCTTCCCGGGCTGGGACTTGAGCCCCGTTACCTTCAGAAGCTCGCTGATCCGGGTGCCGATGGGGGCGATCAGATTCATGGGCTTCTCCACGGCGGGACCGTCCACCGTGACGATCCGCTCTACCAGGGGCATTCCGGTGTTCAGATAGTTGGCCATCAGGGCCAGAGAGGACACGTTGATGATCAGCGCGCCGAAGGAGGGGAACCGGCGGCCCGCTATGGCCACCCGGCCGGTGGCGTTGTAGAGCATGACCTGCTTGGCGCCCTGGGGATAAATGGCGTTCAGCTCCTGAATCTGCACATAGTCCTTCCCAGCGAAGGTCTTTTTCAGCAGTTCGATGGCATCCGGCTTATTTTTCTCAATGCAGATCTTGTAGACCGCGCCGCCCAGGTAGTCGGCCATGTATTTGCGCAGATACTCGATGCCGTCGGCAATGAGCTCCGGATGGGCCAGCATCATGCGGTGGTCGCTGGTAATGTACGGCTCGCACTCGGCGGCGTTGATGAGGACGGTATCCACCTTGTAGTCGGGATTTTTGGCCTCGTTCAGCTTGGCCCAGGTGGGGAAGGCCGCGCCGCCCAGGCCGACCATGCCGCTGTCCCGGACGGCCTGGAGGAAGCTGCCGCAATCGGTCAGGACCGGGGGCTTTACCGTGGCGGCAGGCTCCATGCGGCCGTCGCTTTCAATCCGGATCATCACCGTGGGCTTGCCCTTGGCGGTGTCCAGGGTGCCGATCTCGACCACCTTTCCGGAGACGGTGGCATGGACCGGGGAGGAAAAGCGGCCCTCCTCCCGGGCGATGAGCTGGCCGACCTTTACCAGATCGCCCACCTGAACAATGGGCTCGGCATCATGGCCGGAGTGCATATTCATAGGCAGGACGACCTCATGAGGCAGGTCGATCCGCACCGGCACACAGCCGGCGGTATGCTTATTATGGGGAACGTGCAGAGACGAGATGTCTTTCTTCAAAGCAATTCTCCTCCTTGATAGATTTGGAGCGGGGCTCAGGACTCCAGCAGCTCCAGGTCCGGGGTCTTATATTGGGTGCCGTCCGGCAGGATCCACAGGACCTGCACATCCCCCAGCTCTTTCACCAGGGTGAGGCCCTGCTCATAGCTCATGCAGAACAGCGCGGTGGACAGGGCGTCGGCCAGGCCGCTGTCCGGGGTGATGACGGTAACGGAGGCAAAATAGTTGGCCGGCATCAGGGTATCCGGGTCGATAATGTGGGGATAGCGGACGCCGTCCACGGTAAAATACCGCTCGTAGTTCCCGGAGGTCACGCAGGAGGTGTCCGCCAGGCTGACCTTGGCGGCGTACTGCTCCGGATCTCTGGGATCCTTGATGCCGGTGGACCAGCTGCCGCCGTCGGGCTTGTGGCCCAGGATCCGAATGTTCCCGCCAATGTTGAGAACATAGCCCTCGGCTCCGGCGGCCTGCAGCTGCCGGGCGGCGCGCTCGGTGGCATAGCCCTTGGCTAGGGCCCCCACATCCAGGGAGGCCAGAGGGTCGGAGATCCGGATGGTGTGCCGCTGGGCGTCGATCTCCAGGGCGTCCAGGCTGGTGTGCGCCGCAGCCTGCTCCAGGGCGGCCTTGTCCGGGATCCGGGCATTTTGGGGATCCTGGGCGGCAGCCTCCCGGCAGTCGTGCCAGAGCCGCAGCACGGCGCCCAGCATGACGTTCATTTTTCCGCCGGTGCGCCGGTCCATCTCCTTGGCATAAAGCAGAAATTCCACCAGCTCCGGTTCCACCTCCAGCGCCTCGCCCCCGGCGTTCCGGTTCAGCGTCGCCAGGTTTGTGACCCCGGTGTACTCGTGGTAAATGTCAAAAAGCTGGTGGTAATGCTCCAGCACGGAGGCGGCAGCCTGACAATTGGCCTGGAAGACCTCGTCGCTGTCTCCCGCGTAGCTGTAAATATAAGAGACGGTGTCAAAATAGGTGAAATAGGCCATGCCCTTGGGTTCTGCCTTAACTGAAGTTGCAGGGCAGCCTACCAAAGTGGTAAGCAGCCCTGTAACCAGACCTAGACAGAAAAGCAGCTTCCAAATTTTCAATCCAGTGCTTTTCCTTATTTAAGATGTATGGGGTTAGCGGGCGTTGTTGGCAGCCTGAGCCATGACGGCGCAGATGCTGGAAATCTGGATGGTGCAGCCGGCGGACAGCAGCGCGTCATCCGCAGAGATCACATGGCCCTCGACCTCCTGGGTCTTCATGCCGGAGACCTCATCGGCGGTCTTGCCCGCCACATAGTTGGAGAACGCAGCGGACTGCTCGTACCACTCCAGGACCTTGCCGTCGCCGTTGTTGTCGGAGGAGTAGGGGTTCCCGGCCATGCCGTAGTCCTCCTTCAGCTCCCGCTTGGTGGCCTTGAAGGCGGTGTCCACGATGCCGCCGTTCATGTCGATGGTGATGCTGGGCTGAATGGCGTCGTTCAGAGCGGCGACGATCTTGCCGTCCACCATCACAGCGGCGGCGAAGTCGGTGTACATCTTTACGGTGCCGTCCTCATCGGCGGTGGCGGAGGTGGACTCGGCGGCAGTGGTCTTGGCGGCCACGCCCAGGGTGAAGCCGGCGCCGGACTTGAAGCTCATGCCCTGCTCGTCCCGGCAGGCCTTCACCACAGCGGTCTTGAAGTCGTCGATCTGAATGGTGCAGCCGGCGGACAGCAGCTTCTCGTCGGTGGAGATCTGGTGGCCGTTGGCCTCCTGGGTGGTCATGGCTTCGATCTCATCGGCGGTCTTGCCGACCACATAGGCCTCAAAGGCCTTGGCCTGCTCGTTCCACTCCAGAACCTTGCCGTCGCCGTTATTGTCGGAGGAATAGGGGTTCCCGGCCATGCCGTAGTCGGAGCCCAGCTCCATCTTGGTTTTGAAGGACTGGGAGGGGTCCACGACGCCGTCGGTGACGTTCATCTTGTTCTGGGCCACATCCAGGCGGCAGGCGACGATTTTGCCGGAGGCGTCGGTCACAACGGCGGCGACCGTGGCGTCCACCTGGGCGTTGGTGTCCGCGGAGCTGCTCATGTTCACCGCGATGCCCATGCCGAGCTTGTACTCGGCCTGCTTGGCGCCACAGGCGGCCAGGGCGGCTACCATGCAGAGGCACAGCAGGACTGCAAGAATTTTCTTCATGTTCATTTTTGCTCTCTCCTTTGTATAAAAACATAAAAAATAAATGGGAAATAAGCCGGTTGAGCCACATTCTGGGAAGAGAAGAGGGAATCTTCACGGTTTATCGAGAGCATTCTACCAATAGATGGGGAGAATGTCAAGGAAACAGCGCGTTGCATACCATTTTCTGATATGTGGTATATATGAAATTGTATACACCGCCCCGCGCCGGCCCGGGCCCCGGAGTGTGCGGCGGGGGGAAGCGGTTGACTTTGGAGGAGAACCGGGGTATAATGAAGACAGAATAGAAGCTTCTTGTGGCCCCGCGGTGCGCAGGACGGCGGCGGGGCTGAAAAAGAGAATGGGGTGCAAGTCCCCGCACGGAACGGTGCTGTAAGCGCTGAGAGAGCGTCCCGTCGGCGGAAGCCGGTCATTGGGGAGAACCTGAGAAGGCAGGGACGCTTTTGCCTGAGGCGCAAGTCAGAAGAACTACAGGAAGAGGAAGCACGCAGAGGCACCCCTCTGCGCTTTGGTGTTGCGGAAAAGCGGTCGCGGCAATCGGGAGGGATTACCGGGGCCGCTTCGGCTATCCGGGGGATAAGACGGCGGGGCCGGAGGAAACCTACGGCTGAGACCCGAGGGCATAGAATAGAGAAATTCGGAGTGGGAGAACATGGTTTTCAATACGCAGCAGCTGATGTATCTGGTGGAGATCGAGCGGACGCGCTCGGTGTCTCAGGCGGCCGCCAACCTATATATGGCGCAGCCCAATTTGAGCCGGATCCTTCTGGAGACGGAGTCGGCCCTGGGCTTTCCGATTTTTGAGCGGACCCGCAGAGGGGTCCGCCCCACGGAGAAGGGCGAGCAGTTTTTGCAGCACGCCCGCAGCATTCTCCTGGAGACGAAGTTTATTGAGCGGCTGGGGCCGAACAGCGCGCACCCCAACCGCTTCCGCATCTGCCTGCCCCGGTCCTATCGCTTCCTGGACCTGACCCGGCAGTACCTGAGCGGGGCCGTGCAGGAGCAGGGGCTGGAGGTGGACGCCATGGTCCGGGAGTGCCACCCCCGGCAGGCGCTGGAGATCCTGGACAGCGGAGAGGCGGATATGGCGGTGCTTCGCTACGGCGCGGAGTATCAGGACTATTTCAATGAGCAGGCCCAGCACCGGGAGCTGTCGCTGCACCTGCTCTCCCGGGAGGAATACCGCCTCACCTTCTCTCGCAGCCATCCTCTGGCAAAGTGGGAGCAGGTGCCGAAGGCGGAGCTGTCCCGCTATCCGGAGCTGCTGCACCGGGACCCGCCCTATCCGGGCAAGCAGACCCCTAACGGCCTGTATACGGTGGACCGGCTGGCGCAGCTCCAGCTGCTCCAGGGGCTGCCCCGCACCTTCCTCTGGTCGGAGGCGCTCCCGGCGGCGGTGCTGGAGGCCTGCGGGCTGACCCAGCACCCCTGTGCGGAGGGAGGCGCCGTGTATCAGAGCGCCCTGGTGTTCAAGCCCCGGTGCGCCATGTCTCAGCTGGAAAGCAACTTTTTGAATTGGATTCGGGAGAGAGGGTAAGAGATGTTTTTCAGGCGTGCGATCAGCCCAACCGTGGGGCGGCTCTGGGCGGCCAGCGTACAATTTCATGGAAAGGCCTGCTCCCTGCTGGCTCTGGGGGTGCGGGTGTGCGACACGGCGCTGGCAAAGCTGGACCTGTCCCAGCCGGAGACGGACCGGCTGATCTGCGTTTCGGAGCATGACGGGTGCTGTGTAGACGCCATTCAGATCGGGCTGCACTGTACGGCGGGGAAGAAGCATCTGCTGTACTATAAGACCGGGCGGCTGATCTTTACGGTGTACGATCTGGCGGCCGGGACCTCCGTCCGCATCTGCGTCAAGCCGGAGCTTGCGGACCGGATCCGCACGCTGGAGGCCGAGCAGGTGCTGGCAATGCCGGAGGAACGGCTGTTTGATTTCGAGCAGGCCCATCCGCTGACCCGGCGCACGCTGGAGAAGGTCCGCCGGGCCTGCAACGCCCCGGCGGAGGGGATCCCCAGCCGGGACGCGGGGGTGCAGGACAGCCCGGATCAGTTCCGGAAATTTGACCTGTCGGACGACGCCTCTCACCGGGGTGCCGGAAGAAGATGAGGCGTCCATATCTGAAAAGACAGAAAAGCACGCCGGCCCCAATCAAGGGCTGACGTGCTTACTGATTTGCGGGGTGGGGAATTTAGCCCCGGGACTGCCGCTTTTCCTTTACCGCGATCCAGATCTCGCACCGGTAATTGGGGTCGGAGGTATCCGCAGAGGAGTAGACCTCGAATTCCACATTTTCCGCATATTCATACAGAGCGCTCTGGGGGAAGAACTCGGTGACAATGCGGTGGTAGGTGTCGATAAAGGCGTCGGGCATTTTCCCCTGGCTGGTAAAAACCGCGTAGGTACCGGCCGGAATGGTCACGACCTCCAGGTCGCCGTCGATCGCCCGCCCGTCGTACTCCACACCGATGCCATAGGGGAACTTTGCCCCGTCCAGCTCGGAGGAAAAGCAGATGCCCAGCAGCCCCTGCATCACCGGGTGGGCCGGGATGCAGCGGACCAGCCGGTCCAGCGTGCCATCGGCGGCGAAGGTCTGCCACATGGCGGTGATTTCCGGCGTGGCGTTGGCCGATTGGGGCTTGCCCACCGGCTTGCGCTTGCAGACGATCTGAAAGGCGTCTCGTTTTTCAATTCTGTAATCCATTTTACTGCCTCCTGTTAAGGTGAGTTTTACGGACAGAGGCGTGAAGATCTTGACATGGCCGCTGCGCTTTACCTCGCTGGGGGCAACGCCATGGAATCGGGTAAAGGCCCGGGAGAAGCTCTCCGGGGTGTCGTAGCCGTATTTCAGGGCGATGTCGATGATCTTTGCGTTCCCCTTGGAGAGCTCTTCCCCTGCAAGGGAGAGCCGGCGCATCCGAATGTAATCCCCCAGAGAGAAGCCGCACAGGATGGTGAACACCCGCTGGAAGTGAAAGGGAGAGGAATAGGCCTGCCTGGCGACCACCTCAAAATCGATCTCCTCGGTGAGGTGCCCCTCCACATAGTCAATGGCTCGCTGAATGCCTTGGATCCAATTCATGTCTTCACACCCTTTCCGTGGTTTCAGTCTATCAAAAACCGGCGAGAATTTCTTGACTTTGCGTGCTGTCCCCTGTCAGGAGAGGCGGACTCATGGGCCAGGCACGAAAAAGCACGGCCGTTCTGATCGGCTTGGATCAAAACTGCCGTGCTTTTGGTGCCGCTGGCGGGGGTCGAACCCGCACGCTTTTTAGGGCGAGGGATTTTAAGTCCCTTGTGTCTGCCTATTCCACCACAGCGGCATAGGGAAAGCTGTAACGTTCCTATTTTATCAGCTCTCCCGGGATTCGTCAAGGGGGAGGCCGGGATTTCCGCCCTTCCGGCGGCAGAGAAGAAAAATCGATTGCATTCCCCCAGGCGCGGGCTTATAATGAGAAAAAAAGGCCGCAGGCCGGACTTTTGGGGAAAGGGGGGAGCGTATGGGCAGCTGGTGGCGGAGGCTTTATCACGAGGTCTATGCCCTGGGGCTCCAGCAGGCGGTGGCCCTGGCCCTGTGCGCGGGGATTTTGTTCTGCATCTTGGACCGCCGCTTCGGAAAAAGGCCGGGGGCTAAGGCCCTCTGGGCCGGGGCCTGGGCCGCTATGGCGGCGCTGATCCTGACGGCGACGGTCTTTTCCCGGCAATCCGGGGAGGGCGGGCTGATCCTGCGCCCCTTTGCGGCCTTTGCCCAGGCAAGGGTGCAGCCCGAGCTTTACCGGGAGCTGCTGATGAACATGCTGCTCTTCTTTCCTCTGGGGCTGGCAGGAGCGGCGGCGCTGCCGGAGCGGCTTCGCCCCGGGCTGCGCTGTGTGCTGGCTGCTTTGGCGGGAGTGGTGCTGAGCCTTGTGGTGGAGGGCCTGCAATACCGGCTCTCCCTGGGCTTGGCGGAGACGGACGACGTGCTGTGCAATGCGCTGGGCGCGCTGCTGGGCGGCGGCTGCCTGCCCCTGTCCCGTTGGCTCCAGAGAAAGACAGAACAATCGCGCCCTGCGGGCTGACCTGCAAGGCGCGATTTGGCTTTATGATCAATTAGATGTAGCGGACCTCAAAGCTGCCGAAGGTGCATTCCACATCGATGGGGAGGATCCCCTGGGGGGCGTCGTCCGGTGCGCCGGTGATCTCCACCGAGGCAAAGGTCTTGCTGGACTTCGGCTCGACCCGGAAGCGCCGGGGGCACAGCAGCACGGCGGAGCCGAAGGCGACCTCGCTTTTGAGGCTGCATCCCGGGGTGATCTCCGTGCAGTCGGTCAGGTCCAACTCAAAGGAGCCGAAGGCGACCTCAATCTTGCCGCCGCGCAGGGGGCCGGAGATCCGGGCTGCCTCCGTGGTAAAGGCGACCTCTGCGGTTACGGTCCCGTTTTCCGTGTTCACATGGGTGCTGCCCGTTGTGCCGTTAATCTGCACCTTGGGGCGGCGCTTTTTGTATTTTTTCTTGGTGAAGCAGTCTACCAGTAGCCCCACGCCCCAGACGATCAGCACCACCGGCAGGAAAATTTCCCA
The DNA here is from genome assembly GCA_934565775.1 of uncultured Oscillospiraceae bacterium. GTDB lineage: Bacteria > Bacillota > Clostridia > Oscillospirales > Oscillospiraceae > Faecousia. The sequence continues at coordinate 4,475 of CAKTIN010000020.1, read as the reverse complement.
GCCGGGAAGAGCCAGAACCTTCAGGTTGCACAGCAGGAAATAAAGACCGGCCGCCGACATTCCCAGGCCGAACACGCTGAACCGCTCCTGCAGGCAGTGGATGCCCAGAAAGACCAGGGCGGAGGGCCAGGCCAGAGACCAGAAGCCCACCTGCCAGTGCAGGGCCTTGGACAGCAGGAGCAGCGCACCCAGCACAATAATATAACAGGCGAACAGCACGCCGGAGCGCAGGACAAAGGAAGAGCCGGCGGGCCGGCCGGGCTCCTCTTCCAGAATCTCGGCCTGGAAAACCTGGGGCTCCTTTTCCCGGCGGGGCTGTGCCTCCGCCCCCAAGAGCTCGTCCGTGGTGGTGCCGAAAATGCTTGCCAGCTTGGGCAGGATGCTGATGTCTGGGCAGGACAGATCATTTTCCCATTTGCTGACTGCCTGGGCGCTGACACCGACCCGCTCAGCCAGCTGATCCTGGGTCAGCCCCAGGCGCTTGCGGTGGGCGCTGATTCGCTTGCCCAGTGTGGTTCCTTGTTCCATAAGGATCCCTCCTTTTCTCTTGTGCCTATACGATACCATATTTTCCTAAGGAATGCTATCATCCATCCGTTAATTTTTTGGGGGAAATTGGAACAACCGGCAGTTGGATGAGCCCAACTGCCGGTTGTTTTCCTTGCAATTTCACAAAAAAGTCCGGAGGTCCTCCAATTTTCGGATTTGCAGGTCCACCCGGTAGCCCGGCGGCACGGGCAGCCCCTGGGGATTCAGCCAGCAGGCGGAGATTCCCGCGTTGTTGGCCCCCAGAATGTCGGAGGTCAGGCTGTCTCCGATGAGAAGGGCCCGGCTGGGTGCAAAGCCCGGGATGCGGGCAAAGCAGGCGTCAAAGAAGGCCCGGCTGGGCTTGTCCGCCCCCATGCGCTGGGAGATGAAAATGTCCTCAAAATACCGCCGCAGGCCGGAGCTGTCCAGGCGGCTGTCCTGTACGGCGGCGTTGCCGTTGCTGGCCAGAAACATCCGGTACCGGCCGGAAAGATCCTCCAGAATCTCCGGTGCGCCGGGCATGAAATAATGCCCGATGCCCAAGTAGCGCTCATAATCGGCCTCCCGCCGGGCGGCGTCTGCGCTGACGCCCTGCTCCCGGAAGAAATCCGCAAACCGCATGGCCAGAGCCTGCTCCCGAGGGAGCTCGCCCCGCTCGATCTGCTCCCAGTAGCCCTGGTTGATGGCGCTGTACCGGCTCAGCCGCTCCGGGGTGGGCTCCAGGCCCACATCCTTCATGACCCGGGATACGGCGATGTGCTCCGCCCGGGTGAAATCCAGCAGGGTATTGTCCAGATCAAAAAAGAGAAATTCAAACATTTTTCTGCTCCTTTTTCTGTGCGGCGGCTGCGCCAAGAGCCCGGGCGACGGCGGCAAAGGCGGGAATGTCCAACGTCTCGCCCCGGACGGTGGGGGACAGGCCGCAGTCCTCCAGGGCCTGAGCGATCTCCCCCTTGGACAGCTGGGGGAAGCCGGAGGCCAGGCCGTTTTGCAGAGTTTTCCGCCGCTGGGCGAAGCTGGCCCGGACTACCCGGAAAAACAGCGCCTCATCCGGAATGTCCCAGGGCAGCGCCTCCCGCACCGCCAGGTGCAAAACGGCGGAGGTCACCCTGGGCTGGGGCAGGAAGCAGCTGGGGGGCACGTCGAAGAGCAGCGCCGGCCGGGCGTAATACTGGCAAAAGACGCTGAACGCGCCATAGGCAGGGGAGCCCGCCGGGGCGGCGATGCGCTGGGCGACCTCTTTCTGTACCATGACCGTAATGCTGCGGAAGCACCGGGCCTCCAGCAGGGCGGCCAGGACGGGGGTTGTAATATAGTAGGGCAGGTTGGCGCAGGCCATGGGGCGCAGACCGGCAAACCGCTCCCGGACCAGGGCCCCCAGGTCCATCTTCAGGGCGTCCCCCCAGAGAAGCTCCAGATTCTCAAATTCCCCCAGGGTCTCCGACAGAATGGGGGCCAGGGAGCGGTCCAGCTCAATGGCCACGACCTTCCCGGCGGTGAGACACAGCTGCTGGGTGAGGGGGCCCACCCCGGGGCCAATCTCCAGCACGCCGCAGCTCCGGTCCACCCCGGCCTGGGCAACAATCTGCCGGGGGACCCAGTCCTGGATGAGGAAGTTTTGCCCCTTTGCCTTGGAAAAGTGGAACCCGTGCCGGGCCAGAAGGGCCTTGAGCTCCGCAGGATTGCATAAATCGATCATGGTGTATATCCGCCTTTCTTTCCTCTATTTTAGCAGAAAGGCGGCGGCTTTGCAACGTCAATCCAGAAAATACACGGTGCAGGCCCGGCGGCCGAAGGCGTAGCACTCGGCGAAGGTGTCAAAGTACAGGTCGATGATGTTGCCCACCACGGCGCCGCCGCAGTCCTCGGCGGTGGCAACGCCATAGATAAATTCCCCGTCGTCGGTGACGATGTACATCCGGGTCCCATAGGGGATCACGGTGGGGTCCACGGCAATGGCCCCGTAGCGGGCGGGGGTGCCGGTGGCGGTGGTGCCCTGGTAGCCCTCGCAGCTGTAGGCGGTAGCCTCCGCCGCCATGACCCGGCTGTAGGTATAGACCTCTCCGGAGGCGGTGGTGATGGTGCCGCTCTGGATGACGGGGGCCGCCTGGGCATACACCGGGACCGCCCGGGTCCCGACCAGAAGCACCCGGTCCCGGGGCGCCTTCAGGACCGTCTCCCGCAGGATCTCTCGGGAGACGATCTGCCCGTTTTCATAGACGGCGCGGATGGTCCGGGCCAGAAGGCCGGGAGCACCTTCGGACAGGACGGTCTGCTCCCCCAGGGGCAGGTTGTCGTCCTCCCGGGAGACGGTGACAAAATCAATGGAGGATTCCGCCGTGATCTCCTCCTCCCGCACCCGGGTGACCGCGACGGTCATCCCCTCCGTCAGAGGGGCCTCCGGACCCGGCTCCACCCGGTCCAGGGCCCCCAGCTGCACTCCGGCCTCCTCCAGCAGGGCGCCGACGGTTTCCGCCCGGGTGTCCACCGGGGCGGCGGCGCCGCCGTCGGACAGGGTGAGCCGGAGGCTCCGGCAAATGGAGATCTCCGTGGCGCCGGAGGTTGCCTCTGCGGTGAAGCGGTCCTCCGGGGAGAGGGTCACCCCTGCGGCGTCCAGGGCCTCCAGAGGGTCGCTGGTGCGGTATTGCCCCAAAAGGATCCGGTCTCTGTCCCGGATCAGATAGAGCTGCCCGGCCTGGGTGATGTGGGTGAAAAGTAGGGCGGCGCAGACGCCCAGACACAGGCAGAGCCCCATGGAAATCAGAACCGGAATTCGCATCTTTTTCATAACAATTCTCCCTCCAAACGTGTTGCTGCATTCCAGTGCGATCCGGTGTAACCGCATTGAAATGATTCTGTAATTATAACTGTAACCTGTGCAAAGTCAATGAAATCCGGTCGAATCCCTAAAATTACAAATTATCCGGGGGAGTTTTATTTTTCGGGGAGCACCAGTTGACAGGGGGAGAAAAATGTGCTATCATGAAAGACAGAAATAGGCTGTGACGAAGTTCGGAGCCTGGCTTGCCGCCCAGAGAGGGACCCGTTTGGTGGAAGGGCCCTGCGTGTCGGCCCGGCCTCCTACCCCTTCTGAGCCGCCCGGCGGAACCGAGAGTATGCCGGGCCGGGTCCGCCCGTTATCGCGCGCACGAGCGACGGCGTTTGCCGTAAGCAGGGTGGAACCGTGGAGCGCTGTGCGCCTCACCCCTGAATTTCCAGGGGGCGAGGCGCTTTTGTTTTGCCCCAAAATCAAGAACAGGAGCAATTATCATGGCAGAAGAAAGCATTTACACCTTTGAAAATCCCGAATACCGGAAAACCTATTGGCACACCTGCTCCCATATCATGGCCCAGGCGGTCAAGCGCCTGTGGCCGGAGGTCCAGCTGGCCATCGGCCCCGCCATTGACGGGGGCTGGTACTATGACTTTGACGCCCCCTTCACCTTCACCCCGGAGCACCTGGACAGGATCGAGGCGGAGATGAAGAAGATCTGCAAGGAGCGGCTGCCCATTGTCCGCAGCGAAAAGCCCAGGGCCGAGGCCATTGCCTATATGCAGGAGCGCAACGAGCCGTACAAGGTGGAGCTGATCCGCGATCTGCCTGAGGACGCGGTCATTTCCTTCTACACCCAGGGCGAGTTCACCGACCTGTGCGCTGGCCCGCACCTGGACTCCACCGGCCGGGTGAAGCACAACGGCTTCAAGCTGCTCAACTCCTGCGGCGCTTACTGGCGGGGCGACAGCAACCGGAAAATGCTCCAGAGAATTTATGGTATCGCCTTCCAGAGCAAGGATGAGCTGGACGCTTATCTCCAGCGCATCGAAGAGGCCAAGAAGCGGGACCACCGCCGCCTCGGCAAGGACCTGGGCCTGTTCATGCTCACCGATTACGGCCCCGGCTTCCCCTTCTTCCTGCCCAAGGGCATGGTGCTGCGCAACACCCTGAT
>CAKTIN010000019.1 GCA_934565775.1 uncultured Oscillospiraceae bacterium | reverse complement strand
CGTTCATGTAGTCGATGACTTCCTCGGCCACGTCGCAAATGGAGCCCATGGCGATGATGACGCGGTCCGCATCGGGAGCGCCGTAGTAGTTGAAGAGCTGATAGTTGGTGCCCAGCTTCTCGTTGACCTTGCCCATGTACTTTTCCACGATGGCGGGCAGGGCGTTGTAATACTTGTTGCAGGCCTCACGGTGCTGGAAGAAAATATCGCCGTTCTCATGAGAGCCGCGCATGGCGGGGCGCTCGGGGTTCAGGCTGTGGGCACGGAAGGCTTCGACCGCCTCCATGTTGCACATTTCCTTCAGATCATCGTAGTCCCAGATGGCGATCTTCTGAATCTCGTGGGAGGTACGGAAGCCGTCGAAGAAGTTGATGAAGGGAACGCGGCCCTCAATGGCGGCCAGGTGGGCAACGGCGCCCAGGTCCATGACCTCCTGGGGGTTGGTCTCGGCCAGCATGGCAAAGCCGGTCTGGCGGCAGGCATACACGTCGGAGTGGTCGCCGAAAATGTTCAGCGCCTGAGCGGCGACGGTACGGGCGGAGACGTGGAACACTGCGGGCAGCAGCTCGCCGGCGATCTTATACATATTGGGGATCATCAGCAGCAGGCCCTGAGAGGCGGTGTAGGTGGTGGTCAGAGCACCGGCGGCCAGAGAGCCGTGGACGGTACCGGCAGCGCCGGCTTCGGACTGCATCTCAACGACCTTTACGGGGTTGCCGAAGATGTTCTTCCGGCCTGCGGCGGACCACTGGTCCACATAGTCGGCCATGGGGCTCGACGGGGTGATGGGGTAGATGCCAGCTACCTCGGTAAAGGCGTAGCTGACATGGGCGGCAGCGGTATTGCCGTCCATGGTCTTGAACTTTCTTGCCAAAGTGAATACCTCCTGAAATGGTTTTTTTCAGACAGGACTATTCTAACACCAAATTGCCCATTTGTAAATCAGAATTTGCGGAAGAATTTGATCATTTTTGCATTTTCGATGAAAAGTGTACCAAAACCCGCTGATTCTCGGGGATTTTTTCCCTCGGACGGACAGATTTCAGTTGTCTTTTGCCGGGAAATGGAGTATGATAAGAAAAAAGAGCGAAAGAGGGATGGCAATGATCAGCAGGGTGAATTCGCTGGGCCTGTCCGGGGTGCGGGGCAGCCGGATCAGTGTGGAGTGCTTTCTGTCCAATGGGCTTCCGGCCTTTGAGATTGTGGGTCTGCCGGATGCGGCGGTCAAGGAGGCCCGGGAGCGCGTCCGGGCGGCGGCAAAAAACAGCGGCTTTAAGTTCCCCGTGAGCCGGATCACCGTGAATCTGGCCCCGGCCAGCGCGAAAAAGACCGGAACGCTGTATGACCTTCCGATTTTGCTGGGTATTCTCTCTGCCTCCGGCCTGATCCCCCGGCCCGGGGACGACGCCGCCTTTCTGGGGGAGTTGAGCCTGGAGGGGGCGGTGCGGCCCGTCAGCGGCGTGCTGCCTATGGCCATTGCCGCCAAGGAGACCGGGATCACAACTTTATATGTTCCCCGGGAGAACGCCCCGGAGGCGACCCTTGCCCGGGGACCGGCGGTGATCCCGGTGGATACCGTGGCGCAGCTCGCGGCCCATCTCCGGGGGGAGGCGCCCATTGCCCCCCAGGAGAACTGGGAGCCCCGGGAGTCCGGCGGCCATGTGCTGGACTTTTCGGACGTGATGGGCCAGGAAAATGTTAAGCGGGCCCTGGAGGTGGCGGCAGCCGGGGGGCACAACGTGCTGCTCATCGGGCCGCCGGGCTCTGGAAAGAGTATGCTCAGCAAGCGCCTGCCTTCTATTCTGCCGGATATGACCTGGGAGGAGGCCCTGGAGGTTACAAAGGTGTACTCCGTCCTGGGGCTGCTGACGGCGAAGGAGCCCATGATCTCCGGGCGGCCCTTCCGGAGCCCGCATCATACCATCTCCATGGCGGGGCTGGCCGGGGGCGGCTCCAATCCCCGGCCCGGGGAGATCTCCATGGCCCACAAGGGCGTTCTGTTTTTAGATGAGCTGCCGGAGTTCAAGAAGGACACCCTGGACATCATGCGCCAGCCCTTGGAGGACGGCTGCGTGACCATTTCACGGGCCTCCGGCGCGGTGACCTATCCGGCGGACTTTATGCTGGTGTGCGCCATGAACCCCTGCAAGTGCGGCTGGTACGGGGACCCCTCCGGCCGGTGCACCTGCTCCCAGGCGGCGGTGGAGAATTACAGGAGCCGGGTCTCCGGCCCTCTGCTGGACCGGATCGACCTGGTGGTGGAGGTCCTGGCGGTGCACTTTGACGAGCTCCGGCGGCGGGAGCCTGCGGAGCCCTCCAGCGCCGTCAAGGCCCGGGTGAATGCGGCGCGGCAGCGGCAGCTGGAGCGCTATGCGGGGCTGGGGATCCAGTCCAACGCCGGGATGAACGGCGGGATGCTCCGGCAGTTCTGCGCCCTGGACGAGACCTGCGCCGGGCTGATGAAGCAGGCCTTTGAGACCCTGGGCCTGACCGCCCGGAGCTATGACCGGATCCTGCGGGTGGCCCGGACCATTGCAGACCTGGACGGGGCGGAGCAGCTGGCGCCGCAGCATCTGGCGGAGGCCATCCAATACCGGAATGTGAAGCTGCTGTAATTTTCGGCTGGAAAAACGGCGGCCGGTGTGCTACACTGTAGGAAAGTACAAACGACGGGAGAATACGCCAATGAATGAAATCTTTTTGCTCAAGCTGGGGGAGATCGTCCTGAAGGGACAGAACAAGCGCCAGTTTGAGAATGTCCTCCGGCAGAATATCCGCCGGAGAATGAAGCCCTTCGGGAATTTTGACGTGTACCTCATGCAGTCCACGGTTTATGTGGAGCCTTTGGATGAGGATGCGGATGTAGACGGCGCCTGGGAGGCCTGCCACGCGGTGTTCGGCATCGTGTCGCTGTGCCGCTGCCGCCCCTGCGAAAAGGACGTGGACAGCATTTACGCCGCCGTGGAGGCCTATCTGGGTCCGGAGCTGGACGCCGCCCGGTCCTTTAAGGTGGAGTCCAAGCGCTCGGACAAGCGCTTCCCCCTGACCTCCATCGGCCTTTCTCAGGAGATCGGCGGCCGGATTGCCGAGGCTCGCCCCCGGCTGGAGGTGGATGTGCATCACCCGGCCTATACGGTGTATGTGGAGGTCCGGGACCTGGCAGCCTATGTCCACGGGCCTGCGGAGCCCGGGGCGGGCGGCCTGCCCACCGGCGTAGGCGGACGGGGCGCGGTGCTCCTGTCCGGAGGGATCGATTCTCCGGTGGCGGCCTATATGATCGCCAAGCGGGGCGTGGAGCTGGAGTGCGTCCATTTCTTCTCCTATCCCTATACCTCGGAGCAGGCCAAGGCCAAGGTCCTGGAGCTGGCCCGGCTGGTGACCCGGTACTGCGGCCGGATGACCGTAAATATTGTGGGCTTCACCCAGATCCAGGAGGCAATCCGGGACCGGTGCCCGGAGGAATACTTTACCCTGATCATGCGCCGGTTCATGATGCGCATTTCCCGGGAAATCGCCCGGCAGGACGGGTGCAAATGCCTGATTACCGGCGAAAATCTGGGCCAGGTGGCCAGCCAGACCATGGAGGCCATGGGTGTGACCGGCGCAGTGGTGGATCTGCCGGTCTTTATGCCTCTGGTGGGAATGGATAAGGAAGAGATCGTGACCATTGCCCGGAGGATCGGGACTCTGGATACCTCTATCCTGCCTTATGAGGACTGCTGCACGGTGTTTACCCCCAAGCATCCCAAGACGAAGCCCACCCTGGGGCAGGTCGAGGCGGCGGAGGCAAAGCTGGATGTGGAGGCCATGGTGGCACAGGCGATGGAGTCGATTGAGAAAGTGACGGTGCGGTATAATGACGAGCCTTACCTTTGACGTGATTCACAGCTTGGGCAGCCGGGGGCTGACTCTGGCTACGGCGGAGAGCTGCACCGGCGGCGGCATCGGCCGGGCGCTGACGGAGGTGCCCGGGAGCTCCCAGGTGTATCTGGGAGGCGTGATCTCCTATACCAACGGGGTGAAGGAGAAGCTCCTTGGGGTGCCCAGGGCGCTGCTTGATGAGATCGGGCCGGTGTCCGGTCCCGTGGCGGAGGCCATGGCCTTGGGGGCCCGGCGGGCCATCGGGGCGGATGCGGCGGTGTCGGTGACGGGGCTGGCCGGTCCCGGCGGCGATGAATTCGGCAATCCGGTGGGAACGGTCTGGATCGGCCTGTCCTGGAGCGGCGGGACCTTTGCGGAAAAGCACCTGTTCTTCGGGGACCGGGAGGCGATCCGCCGGGCGGCGTGCAGCCGGGCGCTTGAATGGCTGCTGGAGGTTTTCCCCAAGCAGTCGTGATTCATCCCGGAACAAGTCTTGAGGCTTTGAGAAAAGAGGGGAATTGGAAATGAAGCGAAGGGGACTTTCCCTCCTGCTGCTGGCGGCGATTTTGCTGACTCTGTGCGGGAGCATCAGCGCAAACGCCGCAGTTCAGCCGAACTTTTCTGTGCGGGTGAAGGCAGGCAGCGAGGCGGACTACAGCGAATTCGACCTGTATATCCTTGCGGGCGGTGAGCGGGTGCTGGATCTGCGCCTAGACAAAACGGAGCGCGGCTCCGGGACCTGGGCTACCCGGACCGGCTTTATCCGCGGCGCAGCCGGTGGTAAGCCGGTCTATCTGGTCGCGGAATACCGTGGGCAGAAGCAGACCTTTGAGCTGACGGATTCCATGCTGAAGCGCTATGGAATCGAGCTGACGCTGGACTGGGAGCAGGGAAGTCTGGAGCTGGACGAGCCTACCCTTGGAAATGTGATCCTGGGGGCCGTGGGCCGTCTGCTTCTGACGCTGCTGCTGGAGGGCGGGGTGTTTTATCTCTTCGGGTATCGCAGGAAGGAAAGCTGGATTCTGTTTTTTATTATGAACCTCCTTACCCAAGGGGCCCTGAGCTATTTCATGAGTCTGAAAATTTGGAATATGGGCGCGCCCTGGCTGAGCTTCTGGGCTGTGGAGGGATACATCACCCTGCTGGAGGCGGCGGTCTACTGCCTGCTCCTCCGGGAGCACAAGGGCGGCCGGGCGGTGCTCTGTGCCATCTGCGCCAATGGGGTCAGCGCGGCCCTGGGCGGCGCGCTGCTGAGCGCCCTGCAGAAGCTGTTCTGACGGTCTGCTATATCGACCTGAGCCCCACTTTCGCAAAAAATGCGGAAGTGGGGCTCAGACTGTCAATAAACCCACGGACCGTTAAAATGCAAAGCAATCCACAAGAAGGCTTTCTCCTTTCCTCAACACTCTGCGCAATTGAGAATTTGAAGAAAAAGTTCGGAATCTACAGAAAGTAAGCATTTTAACTTACTGCACAATTTGCTCCCTACCGTATTTCTATACGCCGACGGGAGCAAATTGCTTGTCTCCGGCGCTTTCTTGACGTCTGGCAGCGTGTCAAAAAACGAGTTTTTGACACGCTGAGCCCCACTTCCGCAAAACCTGCGGAAGTGGGGCTGATTTTCTGTTTTCTGTTTGCAATGCAGAGGAGAATATGGTATGATAAGCAAAATGGGAACGTGTACCCGGCCTATTGCGCCGGGGATGGGAGATTATTATGAATTACATTGTTTTGGATATGGAGTGGAATCAGCCTTGGCCGGGCTCTCCCTCCGCGAAGAAGGTCCTGCCGGTGGCCATCCGTGGGGAGATCATCCAGATCGGCGCGGTGCGCCTGCTGGACGACAGCACCGTGGCGGACGAATTTCAGATTATGATCCAGCCCAAATACTACCGGCGGCTGAATAAGCGGGTCTCGAAGCTGACCGGCATCAAGGAGGCGCAGCTCCGGGCCAACGGCGTGAGCTTTCCCGCTGCCATGGAGCGCTTCCGCCAGTGGTGCGGGGAGGACGCAGTGTTTCTGACCTGGGGCTTTGATGATATTGTGATCCTCCGGGAGAATCTGACCCTATTTAATATGGATGTGGGCTGGACGGACCGGTGGTACAATGTCCAGATGATCTTCAACGCCCAGACTGACGGCTCCACTGCCCAGAAGGCCCTTAAGACGGCCATGGAGATCTTTGAGATCGAGGCCAGCCGCCCGGCCCACGACGCGCTGGGGGACGCCTACCATACGGCGCTGATCTGCGCAAAGCTGGACCTGCCCCGGGGCATCGAAGAGTATGAGCAGGCACTGAAGAGCCATGAAAACGGCTTCCATGGGGCGGAGCTGCCCGGGTGCGTGGCCCGGAAGGTCTTTTACGATTATGGGGGGAAGGACGAGGCTCTGGCCGCTATGGCCGGGCAGGAGAACGTCTGCCCCACCTGCGGCGCGCAGATGACCAGCGCCCGGTGGTTTGCCCAGCCCGGGCGGCGGTATATGGCCATGGCGGAGTGCCCGGAGCACGGGCAGTTTCTCATTCGGGTCCGTCTGGCGGATCAGAATGACGGCTCGGTGCGGGCCAGCCGCCTGACCTATGAGGGGACCTCCGTTGCGGCGGAGGCTTACAATCGCCGGGCGGAAAAGGCCGGCGCTGCCAATGCCGCCCCCTCCCGCCGCCGGCGGCGCAGACGCTCCGCCCAGTCCCGGGAGAAGGCGGAGACCCGGGAGGCCCAGGAGCCGTGAGCGCGGAGATCTTGGCCCGTCTGCCGGAGGCGCTGCTGCCCTGGTATGCGGACAATCGCCGGGACCTACCCTGGCGGCGGGACCGGGAGCCTTACCATATCTGGGTATCGGAGATCATGCTTCAGCAGACCCGGGTGGAGGCCGTGAAGGGGTATTATACCCGCTTTTTGGAGGCGCTGCCCACGGTGGAGGCCCTGGCGGCGGCCCCGGAGGATCAGCTCCGGAAGCTGTGGCAGGGTCTTGGCTATTACAACCGGGTCCTGAATATGAAGAAGGCCGCCGTGATCCTCTGCCGGGATCATGGCGGCGTATTTCCCCGGGACCGGGCGGCGCTGCTGGCGCTGCCGGGGATCGGGGCCTATACCGCCGGAGCCATCGGCTCCATCGCCTTTGACCTGCCTACCCCGGCGGTGGACGGCAATGTGCTCCGGGTGATGGCCCGGCTGCTGACAATCCGGACTCCGGTGGAGACCCCCGCGGAAAAGAAGCGCATCGAAGCGGCCCTGGAGGCGGTTTACCCGCCGGGGCAGTGCGGTGCTTTTACCCAGGCCCTGATGGAGCTGGGGGCCACCGTCTGCGGTCCAAACGGAAAGCCGCAGTGCGGACGGTGCCCCTGTGTGGGATTCTGCCTGGGCCGGGCCCAGGGGCAGCCGGAGCTTCTGCCGGTGCGTCTGCCCAAGCGCGGGCGTAGGACTGAGGAGCGGACGGTTTTTCTCCTGCGGTGCGGCAACCGCTATGCCTTTGTGAAGCGGCCCGAGCGGGGGCTGCTGGCAGGGCTCTGGGAATTTCCCAATGTGCCCGGGTATCTGGACCTGCCCCAGGCCCTTGCCTGGGCGGAGGCGCAGGGCCTGGCCCCGGAGGGACCGGAGCGCGTGGTGGAGCGGCAGCACATCTTTACCCATGTGCTCTGGGAGCTGCGGTGCTACTATCTGACCTGCCGGGAAATGCCTGGGGGCTTTACCTGGGCAGACCGGGAGCAGGCGGAGCGGGAGCTGGCGCTGCCGTCGGCTTTTAAGCAGTTCTGGGACCTGCTGCCATTTGACAACGGCGGAGAAATCTGCTAGAATAGCCTCAGCAACCGGGTCGGACAGCCGCGCGGGAGCGGCGAAAGCTGCCCTGTGAGGAAAGTCCGGGCTCCATAGGGCGAGGATAACGGGTAACGCCCGCCGGGGGTGACCCCAGGAAAAGTGCAACAGAGAGATACCGCCTCTTTGAGGTAAGGGTGAAAAGGTGCGGTAAGAGCGCACCCGCCGCATGGGAACATCGCGGCGCTGTAAACTCTATCCGGAGCAACACCGCATAGGGGACAAGGCTGGCCCGGCTGTCCCCGGATAGGTGGCTGGAACCCGCAGGCAACTGCGGGTCTAGATAGATGGCTGTCGATTACAGAACCCGGCTTATAGACCCGATTGCTGCCCTGCCAGGGATTCCTCGGAATCTCCGGCAGGCTTTTTTTCGGGGCTGTCCGGGGCTGTGCCTGTCTATCCCGGGAGAAAAAAGAAAAATCCTCCGACATATGGACTTGCTATGGGACGTACAGTGTATTATAATCGGAGGTGAGGCTATGATCTCAGCCGCCGCGTGGCTCATGCTGAGCAGTATGCTGTATTCCCTGCGGCTTCAGAGCGGGAGCTTTCCCAAGCCCCTGTCTGCCGAAGAGGAACGGATGTATCTGGAGCGGGCAGCCCAGGGAGACCTGGAGGCGCGCAATGTGCTCATCGAGCGGAATCTGCGCCTGGTCGCCCATATTATGAAGAAGTATTACGCCCAGACCGCCGATCAGGAGGACCTGATCTCCATCGGCACCATCGGACTGATCAAGGCCGTGTCCACCTTTGACCCGGCCAAGGGAATCCGCCTGGCGACCTATGCCGCCCGCTGTGTGGAAAACGAGATCCTCATGTATTTCCGCAGTCAGCGGAAAACCGCCTCGGATGTGTCGCTGTCGGATTACATCGAAACCGGGAAGGACGGAAACGCCCTGTCGCTGATGGATGTGGTCAGCCAGGACGAGGACCTGTTCGAGCAGGTGAGCGCCAAGGAGAACGTCCGGGCCCTGCGCCGGGCGGTGCGGGAGGTGCTGACGGAGCGGGAGCGCCTGGTTCTGACCCTGCGCTACGGTCTGGACGGCCGCCCGCCGCAGCCCCAGCGGGAGGTGGCGGAGGCCTGCGGCATCAGCCGCTCCTATGTGAGCAGAATTGAAAAAAAGGGCCTGGAGAAGCTCCGCGCGGCCCTGAAAGAGGATGGATAAACTGTGAGCACCAAACAAAAGAGCCACCCCTGGAAGCACTTCAAAACCATTACCCACCATAAGCTGCTGGTCATGGGCGGCTGCTTCCGCGTGGGCCTGATCCGCCAGGGGCTGGCCCACGATCTGTCAAAGTATTCTCTGACGGAGTTTCTGCCCGGGGCGCGGTACTATCAGGGCTTCCGCAGCCCCAACGGCGCAGAGCGGGAGGCCAATGGCTACTCCCTGGCCTGGATGCACCACAAGGGGCGCAACAAGCACCACTATGAGTATTGGACGGACATTGATCCGGCAACCGGGGAGTACCGGCCGGTCCCCATGCCCAGGCGGTATCTGGCGGAGATGGTCATGGACCGCATTGCTGCCAGCAAGAACTATCTGGGCAAGGCCTACCACGACGGCGCGCCGCTGGAATATCTGGAGCGCGCCCGGGAGACCAAGCATCTCCACCCTCAGACCCTCCGGGAGCTGACCTTTCTGCTGACTATGCTCCGGGACCGGGGGGAGAAGGAGACCTTCCGGTTTATCCGGCAGGTGGTGCTGAAAGGGGCTCCGTTTGCCCAGGAAAAGACGGTTAAAAGTCAGGAAGCTGCAAATCCTAATAAAAATTAAGAAATGAAAAGGAAAAAAGGGATAGAAATCCCCGTCGAAATGTGCTATACTAGCCCGGTAAAAATTAGAAAGGCGGAAATGAAAATGAAACGTTCTGTTTTTGTAAAAATGCTGTCTCTGCTGCTGATCGCGGCTGCTGTTTTGTGTCTTGCCTCCTGCGGCAAGAAGGAAGTCAACCCGGACGCCGTCCTGGCCGCCGTTCAGAAGGACGTCAAGTTTGACTATGAGCTTTCCGATGCCGGTTCTGCTGCCAGCATGTTCTTCTCCAACCTGCCCGACGGGGCTCAGGTCAAGCTGTATAAGGGCGCAGGGGAGTATGCCGACGAGATTGCCATCCTGACCGGCGCTTCCGAGGCAGACGCCCAGAAGCTGGAGGCCGCTGCCAAGGCGCACATCCAGGAGCTGCACAACAGCTATGCCAACTATGTCCCGGCCGAGTTGGACAAGATCGACAACGCCGTCATTAAGGTCGCCGGGAAGTATGTGTTTGTGTGCGTCACCAATGATTACGGCAATGCCGCTACCGTGCTGGATCGGGCGATCGGCTAAGGGAGGCACACTATGACGGCTGCCAAGTATCGTTGCACCGCCCTGGTCCTGGCAGCGATGCTGCTCCTGACCGGGTGCGGCGCCAAGAACCCCAACCCCACCCAGGCGGCGACGGATTCCACCCAGCAGGAGACCTTTCCTCCGGTGATCTTCGTAACGGAGAGCACCGACCCCTCCGGGACGGAGAACACCGATCCCACAGGGGATACGACCCCCTCCGAGACCACCGGCGGCGCGGAGCTGCCGCTGAATGCCCAGGGCTATCCCGCCCTGACCAGCAAATCCGGCGAGGTCACCACCTATGACGACGGAGTGTTCCGGGTGGACAATGCCGCTTATGAGCCCTACAGCTTCAGCAGCGACGCCGCCCAGAATTACGCCACCGTGGTGAACAAGGTGGCCGACAGCCTGGCCGGGACGGCCAGCGTCTATTGCATCCCTATCCCCACCAGCTACGGCATTACCTTGCCGGACGATATTCGTGAGAAGCTGAACAGCTATTCCGACCAGGGGGAGGCCATGCAGAAGATCGTGGCCCTGCTGGACAGCAATGTGAAGGTCGTTAACAGCTATGAGAATCTGATGCGTCACCGCAACGAATATCTGTATTTCCGGACGGACCACCATTGGACCGCCCTAGGCGCTTACTATTCCTATGAGACCTTCTGCGACGTGAAGGGGATTGCCCCCGTTACGCCGGAGCAGCATAAGACGGTGGAATTCGACAACTTCCTGGGCTCCTTCTACTGGAACAACTCCGGGGAGGACGATGCCCTGGAGGCGGATACCGTCATTGCGTACGAGCCCCTGTGCGAGGACGCAACCATGGAATTCACGGATAACAAGGGCGACACCTACGCCTGGGACATTATTATGGATGTGTCCAATTGGGCCTCATCGTCCAAGTATAACACCTTCTGCGCCGGGGATAACCCCTATTCCGTGCTGACCAATCCCTCCATTACGGACGGCTCCTCCTGCGTCTATATCAAGGAGTCCTTCGGCAACGCCCTGCTGCCGTTCCTGGTGGAGCATTACGGCACCATTTATGAGCTGGACTACCGCTACTGGGACGGCAACGTTATCGACTTTGTTAAGGAGCACGGGGTCAAGGATGTTATTTTTGCAAATAATCTGTCCATGATCCGCAGCAATTACCTCATTGGCTCTTTGGCCCAGATTGCGGAATAATTCATACGAACAAGCCGGCAGGCCCCGTCCGGGACTTGTCGGCTTTTCCGGACTGCGGAAAAATAAGTACCGAAGGATGTTACGACCATGGTTTTTAGCAGTATCCTGTTTCTCTGCATCTACCTGCCTCTGGTGATCGGCCTGTACTATCTGTGCCCAAAGCGGCTGCGGAATTTCCTGCTGCTTGTGGTGAGCCTGGCGTTTTATGCCTGGGGCGAGCCGAAATATGTGCTGATTATGATCTTCTGCACCCTGTTTGCCTGGGGCTGCGGACTGCTGATGGAGCGCTTTGAGCAGAAGCGGAAGCCCAAGGCCCGGAAGGCGGTGCTCATCGCCTCTCTGGTGGTGAGCCTGGGGACTTTGGGCTTTTTCAAGTACACAGACTTTCTCATTACGAATCTGAATTCCCTGACGGGCCTGGGGCTCAGCACCCTGCGCCTGGCGCTGCCCATCGGTATCTCCTTTTACACCTTCCAGTCCCTGTCGTATACCATTGACGTCTACCGGGGGGATGTAAAGGCCCAGCACAGCTGGGTGGATTTTGCCATGTATATCAGCCTGTTCCCCCAGCTGATCGCCGGGCCCATTGTGCGCTACAGCGATGTGGAAAACCAGCTGAAGGTCCGGGGGGAGAGCTGGCAGAGCATGAGCATGGGCATTCGCCGGTTCATTCTGGGCCTGGGGAAGAAGGTCCTGCTGGCCAATCAGATCGGCGCGCTGTGGGATGAGATCTCCGCCACGGGCCAGCTCAGCGTCAGCTTGGCCTGGCTGGGCGCCCTGGCCTATGCCTTCCAGATCTACTTTGATTTTTCCAGCTATTCGGACATGGCCATCGGCCTGGGGCATATGCTGGGCTTCACCTTTACGGAGAACTTTGACTATCCCTACCAGTCCCGGAGCATTACGGAGTTCTGGCGGCGGTGGCACATCACTCTGTCCACCTGGTTTAGGGAGTATGTGTATATTCCTCTGGGCGGAAACCGCCGGGGCAAGGGCAGGCAGGTGCTGAATCTTTTTATCGTCTGGCTGCTGACCGGCCTGTGGCACGGGGCGGACTGGTGCTTTGTGCTGTGGGGGCTATATTTCTTTGTAGTGCTGATGGTGGAGAAATTTGCCCTTCTGAAGGCCCTGAAGAAGCTTCCCGCCTTTTTCCAGCACCTCTATGCGATCTTCTTCATCCTGCTCGGCTGGGTGGTTTTCGCCTGCGAGGACCTGTCCCTGGCGGGGAGATGGTATAGCGCTATGTTTGGAATCGGCGTGCCGTTCTCTGCGGGCCTGGCGGCTTACGACTGGCTGACCTATGGGCCTCTGCTCGTGATCCTGGCCATCGGCAGCACCCGGCTGCCCAAGCGGGCGGCCGAATGGCTGGGGCAGAAGCTGCCGCCTGTGGTCCGGGAGATCGGGGCGGACGTGCTGTGCCTGGTGGTGCTGTTCTTCTGCATTGCGTTCCTGGTGGGGGATTCCTATAATCCCTTCCTGTATTTCCGGTTCTGAGGAGGCAAGAGATGAAAAAACTGAGAATTGGCTTTGCCCTCCTGTTTTTCCTGGCCCTGGCGGGCTGCGCGGTCTGGATGTTTGCCACGCCGGACCGGGCCTTTTCCGAAAACGAAAACCGCTATCTGACCGGCCGCCCGGAGCTGACGGCTCAGTCCGTTCTGGACGGCAAGTTCCAGGACAAGCTCTCGGATTTCCTCAGCGACCAGTTTCCCCAGCGGGATTTCTGGACGGCGACGGGGGCCCTGACCAAAAAGCTCTCCGGCCGCAAGGACATCGGCGGGGTCTATTTGGGCAAGGAACACTATTTCTTTGAAAAATTTACGGATGACAGCTATTCTGCCGACCGCTTCCAGGCGCAGCTGGACCTGCTTGCACAGTTTGCCCGGGAGCAGGAGATTCCGGTGCGGGTGCTCTTTGCCCCGACGCCGGGGAAGATCCTGCCCGACCTGCTGCCGGAGCACGCCGTGCTGTATGACATGGACCGGGTTTTTGCGGCGGTGGAGGCGGCGCTGCCCCAGTGCCAGGTGATCGATCTGCGCCAGGCGCTCTCCGGGCAGACCCGGCAGGTGTATTACCGCACGGATCACCATTGGACGACCTATGGGGCCTACCTGGGCTACCGGAGCTACTGCGAGGCTGCCGGGCTGGAGGCGCGGTCCTATGAGAGCTTCCGGGTGCAGCAGCTCACTGACTCCTTCTACGGGACCCTCTATTCCAAGACCCTGGATGGCAGCGCCCTGCCGGACGCCATCGAGGTGCCCCAGAATCTGCCGGAGGTGACCGTAACGGAGGACGGGGTACAGAGCGCCTCTGTTTACGACCTGGAGAAGCTGGAGACCAAGGACAAGTACGCCGTATTCTTTGGGGGCAACCCGGGGCAGACGGTGATCGATACCGGCGCGGGGAATGGCAAGCGGCTGCTTGTGGTGAAGGACTCCTTTGCCAACAGCCTGGTGCCCTTCCTGCTGGAGGATTATGAGCAGATCATCATGGTGGACCTGCGGTACTTCGGCGGCTCCGTAAAGGGCCTGATTCAGGAGTATGGTATTACGGACGCGTTGATCCTTTATGAGATGAGCAACTTCCTGAGCGACGCCAACACCTATAAGCTGACCTATTGACAAAAGGAAAACGTCCCTTGCGCAATCAGCAGCGCAAGGGACGTTTTTTCTGCTCTCAGAGCAGCTTTTTCCCCATTTCGAGGCGGACCTCATGCTGCTCCGGGTCCTGATTGGAGTAGGAATACAGGTCGAAGCCAATGAGGGAAAAGCCCATTTTCCGATAAAAGGCAATGGCCGCTTCGTTGCAGGTCTGGGTCTCCAGAACGGCCATCCGCGCCCCCTGGGCGGCGGCCTGCTCTAAAATGGCGGCCATGAGCCGGGCCCCCAGGCCGCAGCGCCGGTAGGCCGGATCGAAGATGCACAGATTGCTGATCCGGTAGCGCCGGTTCCAGGATTCCGGGGAGCCCTCTACGAAGCCCAGAAGGGCCTCTCCCTCAAAGGCGCCGTAGGCAACGGGGGCCTCCAGCCAGGAGCCGAAGAATTCGTCGTCAAAGGATTTTTGCACCGGCGCGGGGAAGGAAAGGTAGGTGATCCGAAACCCGTCCGCCGCAGACCGGATCTCATAATAGCCCTTGGTCTCATAGCGGGCGGTAAAGGGCCGACCGCCATACTGGGCGGGGTCCAGCGGCTTGATTTCCATGGCGATTTCTCCTTTGCACCGGCTCAGTCCGGCCGGTTGGCGGCTTCGTAGATGCTGCGGATGTCCGTCCGGTCCAGCTTTTGGAAGCTGCCGATGGTCCGGGTGCCGCCGAAGCTGCACACCTCCGCCAGCCGGTCCAGCGCTTCTGCCCCAAAGGCGGGGAGACGCTGGCCGTGGAGCTCCATCTGCCCCAGGCGGATGGGCATTCCCAGAGAGGCAAAGTAGTCCTCCGTAGCCCGGATGCCCGCCAGAGCGGCGGCGTTCTCCTCCGGCTCCGAAATGCCCCAGACGTTCCGGGCATACCGGGCAAACAGCGCCGGACCCTGGGGCAGGACGTACCGGGCCCAGCTGCCCCAGGTAGCGGAAAGGGTCGCCCCGTGGGCAACGTCATACACGGCGCCGATGGCCATGCCCAGCTGGTGGGTTGCGAAATCCTTCTTTCCGCCCAGGCCGGTGAGATCGTTGTGAGACAGGCTGCCGCACCAGGTAATCTCGCTCATGGCGTGAAGATCCTGGGGATCCGCCCGGAGCGCCCGGCCATTTTGGATCACGGTCCGGAGTAGGGCTTCCGCCAGGGCGTAGGTGGTGTCGTTGTCCCAGACCGGATTAAAGTAGCGCTCCATGGTGTGCAGCAGAATGTCCGTAATGCCGCAGGCCTTCTGGTACCAGGGCAGCGTCAGAGCCAAGGCGGGATCGATCAGCGCAAATTTCGGCCGATTCAGATCGGTGCTCAGGCCGCGCTTGGTCAGGAGAGCCGAATTGGTCAGCACGGCGGAGTTGCTCATCTCACTTCCGGCTGCGGGGATGGTGAGCACCACGCCCAGGGGCGTCGTCCGCTCCAGGGGGAGCTTTCCCGTCCAGATTGCCCAGAGGTCCGCCCCGGGGTTGGCCAGCCCGTGGGCAATGGCCTTGCCGGTATCAATGACGGAGCCGCCGCCGACCGCCAGAATAAAGTCGGCTCCGGCCTGCCGGGCAGCCTCCACCCCGGCCTGAGCGTGGGACAGCAGGGGATTGGGCTGCGCCCCTTCAAAGCGGGTGCAGGCGATGTTCTCCTGAGCCAGGCTGGCCTCTACCCGGTCCAGCAGACCGGAACGCCGCGCGCTCTGCCCGCCGGAAACCAGCAGCACATGGCTGCCTCCGAACCGGCGGACCATTGCTCCGGCGGCCAGCTCCGCGTCGTGTCCGAAGTGGATATAGGTGGGGGTGTAAAAGTCAAAATCGTGCATACGTCTGCGCCCTTTCCCTCCCTGCCCGGCAGGGAGATTTGTTCTGTTTTTGGGTATATTTCCCCGTCTCCGGGTAAAAATGGTTTTTAGAGTGTGGATCCGCTTCCCGGAGGCATGGAGCCCCGCCGGAAAGAATAGGGTAGTGTTGTGGGGGGATCCTCTTGCATATTGTAACATACCCCCGGGAAAATGCAAGGGTCGGTTCGGAAGGAGAGGAGCAGGAGATGAAAGCGGAGAGCTTCGGAAAAGGTGCGCTGGTTCTGGGTGGCGTGTTCCTCCTGGCGTGGCTGGGGGTGCGCTTTCTCCTGCCGGTCACGCTGCCCTTCCTGGTGGGATTCCTGGCCGCCCTGCTGGCAGAGCCCGGGGTGCGGCTGCTGGAGCGAAGGGCCCATTTTCCCCGGTGGCTGGCGACGGGGGTAGGGATGAGCGTCCTGCTGGGGCTGCTGGGCCTGGCGCTTTACGCACTGGGGATGGCTGCCTACCGGGAGCTGAACAATCTGGCTGAAAGCCTTCCGGGGCTGCTGGAGCAGGCGGCGCAGCCTGTGGGGCGGGTCAAGCAGTGGCTGCTGGAGCAGGCGGACCATACGCCGGACGGACTGCGAAGCGCCTTTCTGAACGCCATCAACGGCCTGTTTTCCGGCGGAGACGCCATGGCGGCCAAGGCCACGGGACGGGTACTCCGTCTGGCCTCCGGGGTGATTGCCGGGCTGCCCGACGGCCTGCTTTTTACAGGGACCGGAATTCTGGCCAGCTTCATGATCTCTGCCAGCCTCCCTAAGCTGCGCCCTTGGCTCCGCCGCCGAATTCCGGAAAAATGGATGGGCAGGCTGCGCCCCGTGGCGGTCAATTTGCGGACCTCCGTGGCCGGATGGTTTAAGGCCCAGGCCAAGCTGATGGGTATGACCTTCTGCATCGTTACGGCGGGACTGTGCATTCTGCGGACCCAGGCGCCTCTGCTGGCAGGAGCGCTGATTGCGCTGGTGGACGCTCTGCCCATGCTGGGGACAGGGACGATTCTGGTCCCATGGGGGATCCTGTGCTTTTTGCAGGGAAGGCCCGGCACCGGCCTGGGCCTTGTGATTCTCTACGGCGTTTCCGCCATGGCCCGGACGGCCCTGGAGCCCCGGCTGGTAGGGGACCAGATGGGAATTCACCCGCTGCTCACTTTGGTGTGTATTTATGTGGGCTATCGCCTTTGGGGGGTGCTGGGGATGCTTCTGGCGCCCATGCTTGTCATTACGGCCCAGGAGCTGGGGCAGATGCTCCAGCCGCGCAGACAGCTTTGAACGCCGGTTGCCTTTTGCCGCCGGGTGTGCTATGATAAAGAAAAACAGAGAAAGAAAGGGAAAACCGTGAAAAAGCTGCTTTGCCTGCTCCTGACTCTGGCGCTGGCGCTGTCCCTGTGCGCCTGCGGCCTGGAGCTGGAGACAACGCTCCCCCTGTACGGGGAGGAAATCGCAGAGCCCACGGAGGCCTCTGCGCCGGCGCAGGCCACCGAGGGCGAGCCCGAACCATCCCAGGCGCCGGCGCAGGCCGCCTTGGCGGAGGACGGCTCTTATACTACCAAGGAGGACGTGGCGCTTTACATCCATCTCTACAGGCGCCTGCCCCAGAATTTTATCACCAAGAAAGAGGCGGAAGCCCTGGGCTGGAGCGGCGGAAGCCTGGAGCCCTATGCCCCGGGAAAGTGCATCGGCGGCAGCCGCTTCGGCAATTATGAGGGGCTTCTGCCGGAAAAGGACGGGCGGACCTATACGGAGTGCGACATTGACACCCTGGGAGCCAAGAGCCGGGGGCCAAAGCGCATCGTTTTCTCCAACGACGGCCTGATTTACTATACCGGCGACCACTACGAAACATTTGAACTGCTGTATGGAGATCCGGAAACATGAAGAAATGTGCCATTGACGGGAAAACCGTCCGGGATCTGGAGCAGGTCCATCGGATTCTGGTCCGGGACCTGGAGCTGCCTGCGTGGTACGGCGGCAATCTGGACAGCCTTTACGACTGCCTGAGCGAACCGGCGGATAGGACCCTGGAGCTGTATCACCTGGATGCTCTGAAGGAAGCGCTGGGGAAGGGGGGGGACCGGCTGCTGCGGTGTCTGAAGGATGCGGCCCGGGAGAACCCCCGGTTTGTCCTTCGCCTGGGGCGGCGCTCCATCGATCTGGAGACATGGTCCCGGCGGGAGCAGTACGCTCTGTTTTCTCACTCGGCAAACCCGCGGTACAGCGTGGCCTTCCCCCTGGACGTGACGCCGGTGTACCGGTATGCTAAGGCAAGGGGCCTTTCCTTTTACTATGCGATGACCTGGCTCTGCACCCGGGCGGCGAATACGGTCCCGGCGCTGCGGACCAGCTTCGACCGGGGGGAGCCGGTGCTCCTGGACCGGCGTGTGCCCAGCTTTATTGATCTGAAAAGGGGCAGCGACGCGCTGAAGATCGTCACCATGGAGATGGAGCCGGCGCTGGAGTCCTTCTGCGCCGCCGCAAAGGCGCGGAGCGAGAGCCAGAGCACCCTCTTTGGTGCGGAGGAGCGGGACGATGCGCTGTACATTTCCTGCCTGCCCTGGGTGCCCTTTACTGCGCTGACCAATGAGAACAGCGGAGACCGGGACGATGCGTTTCCTCGGGTGGCCTGGGGAAAATACTTAGAGCAGAACGGCAGAAAGGTCCTGACCGTGTCCCTTGAGGTGAACCACCGGCTGGTGGACGGCTATCATATCGGTCAATTCTATGAGGCGTTTTGCCGGGAAATCGAGAAATTGGAGGCCTAAATGAAGAATAACATAACACAGGTCGTGGCTGCGCTGATCTGGCAGGGGGACCGCTTCCTGATTTGCCAGCGCCCGGAGTACAAAGCCCGGGGGCTTTTGTGGGAATTTGTCGGCGGAAAGGTCGAGCCCGGGGAGACAAAGGAGCAGGCGCTGATCCGGGAGTGCCGGGAGGAGCTGGACATCGGCCTGCGGGTCGGCCAGGTGTTTATGCAGGTGGTCCACGCCTATCCGGACCTTACCGTGGAGCTGACGCTTTTCCATGCGGCCATCGAGGAGGGGACGCCGAAGCTGCTGGAGCACAATGCTCTGGCCTGGATTACGGCGGAGGAGATCGACCGCTACGCATTTTGCCCGGCAGACGAGACCATTCTGGAGCGCCTGCGGCGGGACTATGGCAAAGCTTGACTTTGTGCCCTTATGTGGATATAATAAGGACGAGTATAGGCGAAGTGCCCGCTATTTGCGGGAGAATAGAGAATCGGGTGCAAATCCCGGACGGTGCCGCCGCTGTAAACGCGGAGGCTTCGCGCAGGGCGAAAGCCGGCCATTGGAGCAATCCGAGAAGGCGCGCGGAGCTGACGATGCGTAAGTCAGAAGACCTGCTTTGCCTTTCATGCTGCCGCCTTGCGCGTAGAGGCGGGCAGCTTGCTTGTCGCGAGAAATCGGCCGCGGCGGTCTTGGGACTGCCGCGGCTTTTGTATGTTCGGAAAGGAGTGGACCATGGGAAACCGCCGAACGAAATGGATCTACAGCGCTTTGGCTTTGGTGCTGGTCCTGGCGCTGCTGAGCGCCTGCTTCCTGGGCTCCGGCTTTGCCCGGCAGGAGCCGGAGGCGGAGATCCCCACGGGCCCTGCCGCCATTCGCACCGAGGGTGCGGGGGCAAAGGGGCAGGACCCGGCGGAGGAGACGGAGCCTCAGCAGACCGAGCCGGAGGAGACGGAGCTGCCTACTCAGCCTCCGTCTGAGCCGCAGCAGGAGCCCCAGTCGCCCACAACGCCGGAGGCTACGACCCCGGAGCAGCCGGAGCCGGTCCCCGGCACGGAGCCCACCACGGGGCCGGGCGCCGAGACGGACCCCACCGGCCCGGAGGATGATTCGAAGCTGAAGATCGTTACCGATCTGACGGGCGGCGTCATGACCTATGACCAGCTGACCCAGGACATTCTCCCATTTTACGCGTACATCGTAAACGGCGAAGCGGACGAATACCTCCGCGTGAAGCTCCGCAACAGCTTGACCTCCGGCAACGGCACCTATTTAACCCCAGACGGCCGGGACTATACGGCGAAGCTTGCCCGGCAGGAGCGGAACGTGATCACCCTGTATGTCAAGCGCGGAGCGGAAACGGTTTATGAGGTCACCTATACCATCTTCTACACGGCGAAGAAGGCGGATGCCGGGACCCCGGAGGTGGGGGAACACCCGCCTACCATCCGAACCAATCTGGACGGCTGGACGGAGAAGATCACAAACCGGAATTTCACCTTCCAGGTCACTGCAAAAACCTGGGAGGACAAGACAATTTTCGCCAGCAATATCCAGGTGCGGATGGACGGAAAGGTGATCTCCAATCCCACCGGCGGCCCCACCTACGAATACGAGCTGTATTTCCCGGACCCGGTGCGCGGAGACGAGGAGAGCCACAAAATTTCGGTCCTGGCCTGGGACCAGGCGGGGAACTCCACCTATGTGGAGTACACCGTAATTTATTCCCTGGTAGACAGCGGCGGCGTGGTGGGCAAGGCCTATGTGGTCCTGGACGCGACCACCGTCGGGCTGGCCCCCTGGGACCTGGCGGATGAGACCTTTACCTATGAGATCAAGCAGGACGAGCCCGCCTCCTACGCGGTGCTGGCCATGCTCAAGTATTTTGACTTTGAAGTGCAGTACGGCGGAACCCTGGACCACGATTTCTACATTCGCCGGATCTCCCGCCCCGGCATGGCGGACTATGCCCAGATCCCCGAGAATCTGTGGCAGAAGGTCCTGGCGGACGGGCTGAACCTTACCGGCGCCCGAAGCTATGACAGCCTGGGGGAGTTTGACTATACCCAGGGCTCCGGGTGGATGTATTCGGTGAACGGCGTGCTGTATGCAGGCAAGAGCCTGTCGCGCTATTATCTGAACGACGGGGATACCATCTATCTCCGCTTCACCCTGGCTTACGGCAAAGACATCGGCGGCTACAGCGCCACCGGAGGCAGCTACGGCCTCCTGCCGACCTATTGCGGCAAATGGATCAACGGCACCTACATCGATCAGCACCAGTGGGGGCAGGCCCAGACCCTGAAGGAGCCGACCTGCACCGAGCCAGGCGAGGTGGCCCGGGTATGCGCGGTCTGCGGGGACCACAGTGAGATTCAGACTCTGGAGCCTCTGGGTCACGACTTCGTCGAGACGGCCCGGCAGGAGCCGATCGCAGATGCGGACGGCTGGGTGCGCTATCGCTGTACCCGCTGCGGAGAGGAAAAGACCGAGGTGCTCTCCCGGTGCGCCAACGGGCACACCCCCGGCCCTGCGGTCCGGGTCCGGGAGCCGGACTGCGAGAATCCGGGGCTGGAGACCGTGAGCTGCACGGTATGCGGCTCCGAGCTGGAGCGGAAGGAGCTGCCGGCGCTGGGGCATACCTATGTGGAGACCGGCAGACAGGAGCCCACCGAGGAGGCGGACGGCTGGATCAAGTATCGCTGCACCCGGTGCGGCGGGGAAAAAACCGAGCCGATCCCCCGGAAAAAGGAGGACAACCCGTGAGAAAGCTCAGCCTGTTTCTGGCGCTGTGCCTGTTTTTGACCTTGGCCGTACCGGCCGCCGGGAGTGCAGACGCCCTTTCGGCGGCTGCGGGCCTGGCCGGCACCGACGCGGCGCATCTTTTGCAGAGCAAGGACCTTCAGCCCGGCAGCTCCGTCTCCGACTGGGCGGCATTTTTTGCCGGACGGACCGGCGAGGAGACGGAGAAGGAATCCTATTTACAGGGCCTTTGGGCCTACGTCACCCGGCTATACCGGGACCAGGGGGGACTGAGCCAGAGCAAGGCCACAGACTGGCACCGCATCAGCCTGACCGTCCTGTCCCTGGGGGCGGACCCCACCTGCTTCGGCAGGCGGCAGGACGGGACGCTGATCGACTTGATTGCCGACGGGACTTATGCCTGGTCGGCTACGGAAAACCCCGGGACTCAGGGGGCGAACGGCTGGATCTTCAGCCTGATCACCCTGGACGCCAAGCTCTATGCGGTCCCGGCGGGGAGCCGCTTTGACCGGGCGGCGATGCTCTCCGCCCTGCTGGCCTGTCAGGAGGCGGACGGGGGCTTCGGCCTGGTGCGGGGAAGCGCGGATGTGGATATTACCGCAATGGCGCTGCTTGCGCTGGCGCCTTATAGCAACGCGACGGCTTCCTTTACCGATGCCGCAGGAACGCAGCAGACGGTTGCCCAGGCTGCGGAGCGGGCGCTGACCTATCTCTCCCGGGCCCAGACGGCATCGGGCGATTTCGAGAGCTGGGGAGACGCAAACTGTGACAGCACCGCCCAGGTCGTTTTGGCCCTGTGCAGTCTGGGCTTGGACCCGGCGGCGGACCCGCGCTTTGTCAAGGACGGCGGCAGCGCAAGGGACGGCCTGCTGCGTTACCGCCTGCCGGACGGCTCCTTCGCCCACACCATGCAGGAGCAGACTGGCGACCTGTTCACCACGGAGCAGGCGGGCATGGCTCTGCTTGCCATGGAGCGGCTGGCAAGCGGCGGGCGGCGGCTGTATGACCTCCGGGAGCCTATGGACCCGGCAGTGCAGGCGGAGATCGCCGCCCTGAATGAGGCCCTGGCAGGGGCCGGTGCGTCGGAGGCTCCGGCGCTGTACCGGCGCTATCTGGCCCTTCCGGCAGCGGAGCGGAGCTATGTATCCTTCGCTGCGGCGCGCTTTGCCGCGCTGGGTGTGAGCCTGGAGGGGGAGGATCCTGCGGAAAGCTACAATGTGACCCTGCCGGGGGACGGAACGATCACCTATGACGCGGATGCGCCGGTCTGGCCCCAAATCGTGGGCGGCGGAGTGCTGATCGCCGCGGCGGCAGGCTTTGCAATTTGGAAAGGAAAGAAAAAGCATGAATGAAATGACGCAGCAGGTGATCGCCCAGGTCAAAAAGGTGATCATCGGCAAGGACGAGGTCATTGAGAAAATCTGGATCGCCATTCTGGCGGGCGGCCACGTGCTGCTGGAGGATGTGCCCGGCGTGGGAAAGACCACCATGGCCCTGTCCTTTGCCAAGGCCCTGGGCCTGGAGGAAAAGCGCGTGCAGTTTACGCCGGATACCATGCCCTCGGATATTATTGGCTTTTCCGTATTTCGCCAGGACCGGCTGGTGTATCAGCCCGGGGCCATTATGACCAACCTTCTCCTGGCCGACGAGATCAACCGCACCAGCAGCAAGACCCAGTCCGCGCTGCTGGAGGCCATGGAGGAGGGGCGCGTCACCGTAGACGGCAAGACCCATCCGCTGCCGGACCCCTTTGTGGTCCTGGCGACGCAGAATCCGGCGGGCTCCGCCGGAACGCAGAATCTGCCCAATTCTCAGCTGGACCGGTTCCTGATGAAGCTGCACATGGGCTATCCGGACCGGGAGAGCCAGATCAGTATTTTGAAGGACCGGCATGACGGCAATCCTTTGGATGCGGTCAGTCAGGTCCTGGACCGGGAGGCCCTCTGCCGGGCCAAGGCCCAGGCGGCGGGGACGCACGTGGCGGATGCGATCTATGATTACATAGCCGCTCTGGCGGAGGCGACCCGGAACCACCCCATGGTGCAGCTGGGCGTCAGCCCCCGGGGCGCGCTGGCGCTGTGCCGGGCGGCAAAGGCCGGCGCTTTTGTCCAAGGCCGGGACTATGTGGTCCCGGAGGATGTGCGCCGCTGCGTGAACGACGTGTTTGCGCACCGGCTGCTCCTGTCGTCCAAGGCGCGGCTCCATGAGTATGACCAGGAGACAGCGCTGGCGGAAATTCTGGCGGCGGTCCCGGTGCCCGGCCTGCCCGGGAAAAAAGCATGAATCTTGTTGTGTATGGGCTTCTTCTTTTGCTCTCCCTGGGCGCTTGGCTGCTGACCGCCTCGGCTGCGGCGGAGGTGTGCTTCTTTGCGCTGCTCCTGCTGCCTGCGGGGTCGCTGGCCGGTTTGCTTCTGGCCAGAAAAAGGCTGCAATGGACCCTGGACTGCCCGGCGACCGCCGGAAAGGGGGAACCGTTTTCCGTCTGCCTTCGGGCAGAGGGGGGCGGAGTGCTTCCCCGGGGCCGGATCGCTGCGGAGGTGTCCGTGCAGAACGCCCTGACGGATGAGCGCCTGACCCTTCGGGGACGGGGAGCGGAGCGGCTGTGCTGGACGGTGGAGAGCCCCTACTGTGGCTGCCTGACCTTCCGGCTGGAACGGGCGCGGGTCTGGGACCTTTTTGGGATTTTCTCCCTGTCGGTACACGCTGCGGCGAAAAAGCGCGCCGTGGTGATGCCGGAGATTTATTCCGTGCCCGGTATGCCGGAGAACGCCCCCTCCGACCTGGCGGACAGCCAGGAATATGCCCAGGACCGGCGCGGACAGGACCGTACCGAGACCTATCAGCTCCGGCCCTATACCACCGGAGACAGTCTCAGTCTGATCCACTGGAAACTGAGCTCCAAGCTGGGGCAGATGGTGGTGCGGGACCCGGCGCTGCCGGTGGACCGGCAGCTGACCGTGCTGTTTGACCGGAGCTGGGATTCCGCATCCCCCGCCCAGGCGGACGCCATCGGCGAGGCGGTTTGCTCCGTCTGCCAGGCCCTGTGCGAGACGGGGCTGCCTTTCCGCCTGGTCTGGACCGCAGGAGAGCGGCTGGGGCATATGGATGTGCGTACCCCGGAGCAGCTGCCGGAGGCAGTGGCCTCCCTTTTGAAGGCGCACCCCGGAGAGACGGACGCCTTGGCCCAGCTGTCCGGCCGGGGCAGTCGGCTGCTGTATTTCAGCTGCCGCTTGCCGGAATCCTGGGAGGAGTTTGCCGCAAATCGGGGCGGAAAGGCGCTGCTGTGCCTGAGCACGCCTCTGGAGCAGCCGCAAATCGCGGCCTTTCCACCGGAGGGGCTTGCGTCCGCTCTGGAAAATTTTAGTTGGAGTTGAGCATTTTGAAACGAAATTCCCCGGGCCTTCGGGCGCAGCAAGGGAATAGAACGGAACCGAGAGGACGGTCCAGACTGCTGCTGGCTCTCCCGGTGGGCCTGGCGCTGCTGGGCCTGTGGGGCGCGTGGCGGGAATTCCTGGACCTGGGCCTCTGGCCTTTGGCAGCCGGGGGAGCCGCCGCAGCAATCGCTCTGGCGCTGCCCTGGTCGAAGCGGGGACGGCTGCTTCTGGCGGGCGGCTTTCTGGCGCTGCTGGCCGGAGGGCTGCTGATGCGCCAGCCCCTGGGGCAGGGGCTCCGTGGGGCGCTCTCCGCCGGCGCTGCCGCTCTTACCCGGTGGCATGGGTATCTTCACTTTTCCTTTGCCGGTGGGGAACGGACCTGGCAGTTTGAGGTCCTTTTGGGAATCCTTGTGGGGGCGGCCCTTGGCGCCTCCGCCCGAGGGAGCTGGGCCTGGCTGTATGGGCTTCTGACCGCCGCCGGGCTTGCGGCCGTTGCGGTCCGGCTGACGCCCGGATGGCCCGCTGCGGCCTTGCTGTGCGGGACGCTGCTCTTGCTGGTTTGGAACGAGGGGCCCGCCTGGCGGCGCGTCCTCTGGGGGCTTGGGCTGACTGCGGCCTTGGCCGGACTGGCTCTGGGCGCTTATGAGCTTCTGCCGCAGGGCCCTGTGGTACAGTCCCGGGACCGGATTCTCGGCTCCCTGCACAGAGCGCAGTATGAACCGGCAAAGAATCCCCTCCCGGAGGGAAATCTGGAGCATCTTGGCAGCTTTTCGCCCACCGGCGAGGGAGCGCTTCGGGTCACCATGACCCATTGGACCAGCTTGTATCTGAAGGGCTTCACGGGGGAGACCTATACCGGCTCCGCCTGGGAGCCGGCCGGGCAGGACCGGAGCCGGGAGGAGGCCGGACTGACCTACCGCCTGCAAAAGGATTATTTCTTCCCCGCCAATCAGCTGGCCACTGCCAACGGGGCGCTGGGAAACGCCGGGCAGATCATAACGGTGCAGCGGTTGGGCGCCTGCGGCGCCTGGGCCTATACGCCCTACGGCGGGGAGAATCTCACCCTGGACCCCCGCCGCCTTGCCGGGGAGGGAACCCAAAATCCGGAAAACGGAACCTGGCAGGGTGTTCTGTACCCCGCAAGCCAGGCCTATCTGGTGCAGCAGGCCCTGTCGCAAATAGGGGACTGCCCTTATTTGAACGGAGAAAACGCCTATCGGGAGCGGGTGTATGCGGAGAATTTGCAGGTGCCCGAGGAGACCCTTGCCCTTCTGGAGCAGGTCTTTGACCTGTCCTGCCGGGGGCAGTCTACGACCCAAATCCGGCAGTCCCTGCTGGCGCAGATAGAGGCGCTGCTGACCTATGACGAAAGCGCCCTGCCTTACGAGTCCGGGGACTTTGTCTCGCAGCTCTTGAACGGGAGCCGCAGAGGATACAGCGTACATTATGC
>CAKTIN010000018.1 GCA_934565775.1 uncultured Oscillospiraceae bacterium | reverse complement strand
CAGGTGGCCCCGATGGTCAAGGAATGGGCGGACATGGTGCTTTTCGCCAACTACAAGACCTATGTGATTGCTACAGATAAGGACGGCCAGAAACATAAAGCCCAGGGCGGAAAACGCGTTATGTACACGGCCCATCACCCCTGCTGGGATGCGAAGAACCGCCACGGGCTCCCGGATGAGCTGCCCCTGGATTATGGGCAAATCGCACAGTACATCGATCAGGCCTTTTCCGGCCCGGCTCCCGCTCTTACGCCCAAGGATCCCGGCCCGGTTCTGCCGCCTCCCGCACCTGTGTCTAACCCCGCCCCCGCCGCAGAGACGGCAATAACGGCCTCAGCGCCGAAAAAAGCAGATGCAGCGCCGCCCCCGGCTCAGCCGGGAGGGATCAGCGCAGATATTCCACCGACGCTGCGGCCGCTCATGCAGAGTGCCGGCGTAACGGAGGACGGCATCCGGCACGTTTTTTCCAAGGTACGGGGGTACTACCCCTATGACACACCCTGGGCCACGCTACAGGCCGACGGCTTCGTAGACGGCTGGATTCTCCCGAACTGGGAGCAGATTGTTGCAGCCATAAAAGCCGAAGAAGGCAATCTTCCATTTTAATCTATAGGAGGCAAAAATGAGCGAACTTATGAATACTCCCCACGAAATCGGCTGGGACGATGAAATCAGCAGCGACGGCGGACAGTTTCTCCTGCTGGAGGAGGGCGATTACAATTTTACCGTTACCGCCTTTGAGCGGGGGCGGTTCCCCGGGAGCGAGAAAATCCCCCCCTGCAACAAGGCGGTGCTGACCCTTTGCGTAGACACGCCGGAGGGCACTGCGACTGTAAAGTATGATCTGATTCTGTGGAGCAGCCTGGAATGGAAGCTGTCCGAATTCTTCCGTGCAATCGGGCAAAAGAAGTCCGGTGAGAAGTTTGTTCCCCGCTGGAACGCCGTAGTCGGCGCGAAGGGCCGCGCCCGCTTCAAGCCGCGCAGTTATACCAAGAAGGACGGCACGGCAGGCGAAGCGAACGATGTGGCACGCTTCTACGATTACGACCCCAATTTCTTCCCTGCCGCCTCCACAGCGCCGGCATGGGCCGGAAAGTTCTGATATGGAGCTGCGGCCTTATCAGGCAGAAGCAATCACGGCCATTGAGGCCCAGTGGCAGTCCGGCAATCGCCGGACGCTGCTGGTCCTCCCCACCGGCGCCGGAAAGACCATTGTTTTCTGCAAATTGACGGAGCGCCTGGTTCGGGGCGGAGACCGCGTGCTGATTATGGCACACCGGGGTGAACTCCTGGATCAGGCCGCAGACAAGCTCTATAAATCTACAGGCCTCCGCAGCGCAACGGAAAAGGCAGAGGAAACGTGCCTGGGGAGCTGGAACCGGGTCGTAGTCGGCTCCGTCCAAAGCCTTCAGCGGCCCAAACGCCTGGAACAATTTTCGCCGGATTATTTTACCACGATCATTGTCGATGAGGCCCACCACGTCCTCTCTGACGGGTACCAAAGGGTCCTGGAGCATTTCCCGGATGCTCAGGTGCTGGGCGTCACTGCAACCCCGGACCGGGGCGATATGCGGAATTTAGGGCAATTCTTTGACAGCCTGGCCTATGAATACACCATGGTCCGGGCAATCCGAGAAGGGTACTTATGCAAGATCAAGGCGGAAACCATCCCGCTCAAGCTGGATCTGACCGGTGTCGGCGTGCAGTCCGGTGATTTCAAGGCGGGGGACCTGGGCACCGCCCTGGACCCCTATCTGGTGCAGATTGCCCAGGAGATGGCCCCCCGCTGCCAGGGGCGGAAAACGGTGGTTTTCCTTCCGCTGGTCAAAACCTCCCAGAAATTCCGGGATATTTTAAACCAGGCTGGGTTTCGGGCGGCCGAGGTTAACGGAGAAAGCCAGGACCGGGCGCAGGTCCTTCATGATTTTGCCGCTGGGAAGTACAACGTTCTCTGCAATTCCATGCTGCTCACAGAGGGCTGGGACGATCCCAGCGTAGACTGCATCGTAGTCCTCCGCCCCACAAAGGTCCGCAGCCTGTACTGTCAGATGGTGGGGCGCGGGACCCGGCTGTTCCCCGGAAAAGAGCATTTGCTGCTCTTGGACTTCCTGTGGCACACAGAACGGCATGAGCTGTGCCACCCGGCAGTGCTGATTTGCGAAAGCGCCGAGGTTGCCCAGAAAATGACGGAAAATATTGCCGAGGCCGGATGCCCCATGGATATTGAGGCGGCAGAGCAGACCGCGAGTGAGGACGTTGTGGCCCAGCGTGAGGAAGCGCTGGCGAAAAAGCTCTCCGAGAGGAAGACGAAGCGCCACCGCCTGGTGGATCCGCTGCAATACGAAATGTCCATCCAGGCCGAAGATCTGTCCGGCTATGTGCCCTCCTTCGGCTGGGAGGCCGGGCCGCCCTCCGAAAAGCAGATTCAGGCCCTGGAAAAGCAAGGCATTAACCCGGAAGAAATTGGATGCGCCGGGAAGGCGGCGCTGCTGCTGGATAAGCTGGCAAAGCGCAGAGGAGCGGGGCTTGCTTCTCCACGTCAGATCCGGTGCCTGGAAAAGTATGGGTTCCGGCACGTTGGGGAATGGCCTCTTGATGTCGCGAATAAAATGATCGACCGCATTGCCGCAGCCGGCTGGAAATCCGCCCCCAGAGGGGTAGACCCCAGAACCTATGATTGGAGAACCGCAAATGGAGCAGCGAACGGATCTAATTGAAATTTTACAGTTTATCGACCCTGCGGCACTGAGCTATCAAGAGTGGGTAAATGTGGGCATGGCGCTTAAAGCCGAGGGCTATGGCTGCGACGCTTGGGACAGCTGGTCCCGGAATGATTCCAGATACCATCCCGGCGAGTGCGTAAAAAAGTGGGCGGGCTTCCACGGGAGCAGTTGCCCCGTTACCGGCGGCACCATTGTACAGTTGGCCAGGGAGCAGGGGTGGTCCCCTGCTTCCGGCGGGCATGAGATTGGATGGTCCGATGAGATCGGCGGAGACGATCTGACCATTGTAGACAAGACCTGGCTGGAGGCCAGGGAAGTGCAGCCACCCCGCAGCTGGAATCCGGCGCAGGAGCTGATTACCTATCTGGAGACATTGTTCGAAGCCTCAGAAACCGTGGGCTATGTCACGGAGAGCTGGCAGAAGGACGATAAGTATTTACCCACCAAGGGCGATTACAACCGGACGGCAGGGCAGCTCATTGAGGCTCTCAGCAAGTGTGACGGTGATATAGGCGCTGTTCTCGGCGACTACAAGCCGGAAGCGGGAGCCTGGATCCGCTTTAACCCATTGGACGGTAAGGGCGTCAAGAACGAGAATGTGACGGACTACCGCTATGCGCTGGTGGAATCGGACACCATGCCCGTTGAGCAGCAGAATGCCATTGTCCGGGAGCTGGAGCTTCCCATTGCCTGCCTGGTCCACAGCGGCGGAAAGAGCCTACACGCCATTGTCCGCATCGACGCTTCCTCTTATGACGAATACCGCAAGCGTGTGGATTATCTCTATGACGTTCTGAAAAAGAACGGAATGCCCGTAGACACCCAGAACAAAAATCCCTCCAGGCTTTCCCGGATGCCTGGCGTTATCAGAAACGGGAATAAGCAATTCCTGGTGGATACCAATATCGGGAAAGAGAGCTGGGCCGAGTGGAAGGAATGGATCGAGGGTGTCAACGATGATCTTCCGGATCAGGAAAGCCTGTCCTCCGTGTGGGACGATCTGCCGGAGCTGGCCCCCTGCTTAATTGACGGAATTCTGCGCCAGGGGCACAAGATGCTCCTGGCGGGGCCGTCTAAGGCTGGTAAGTCCTTCGCCCTGATCGAGCTCTGCATTGCCATTGCCGAGGGCCGGAAATGGCTGCAATGGCAATGCACCCAGGGAAAGGTTCTGTATGTGAATCTGGAGCTGGACCGGGCCAGCTGCTTGCACCGCTTCAAGGATGTATACACAGCAATGGGCTGGGCCCCCAGGAGCCTTCAGAACATTGACATTTGGAACCTTCGGGGCAAATCCCTTCCTATGGACAAGCTGGCGCCTAAGCTCATCCGGCGGGCGCTGAAGCAGAATTATATTGCCGTGGTGATCGACCCTATTTATAAGATCATTACCGGTGATGAGAACAGCGCGGACCAGATGGCGGCCTTTTGCAATCAGTTTGACAAGGTCTGTACGGAGCTGAGCTGCGCCGTAATCTACTGCCACCACCACTCCAAGGGCGCCCAGGGCGGCAAGAAGTCCATGGACCGGGCATCCGGTTCCGGCGTCTTTGCACGGGATCCAGACGCACTCCTGGACCTGGTAGAGCTGGAGCTGACGGATGCTGTCCGTAAGCAGCAGGCAAACGCCGCAGCCGCAAGCGCCTATTTGGACTGGATCAAAGAACAGGCTCCGGCCCTGCTGGGAGAGGTATCCATGGACGATACGCGCAGCGCAGCGGCCCTCCGAGATCTGATCCGGGAGAAGATTGGGGGCTGGAAGTTCGAGGCTGCCGAGGCCCGCGCAAAGGCTGCCAGCGCCGCCTCACAGGCCGTTACCGGGTGGCGCATAGAGGGGACGCTTCGGGAGTTTCCGAAGTTCCCGCCGGTCAATTTGTGGTTCCGCTACCCGGTCCATGTGTTGGATGATAGCGGCATCCTGGGCGATCTGAGCGCCGATGGCGGCACGCTCACCTGGCATAAGGCGCAGCGCGGCCGCAAAGAAAAAGCCGATCTGAAGCGCCGCACCCAAGAAGAAAAAGTCGCTGACGCCGTTGCAAACTGCTGTGCCGGAGAGCCTCCGACCGTGAAGGATTTGACCGAATGGTTCTCCGAAATCGGCGAAACCGATAAAGAGGACACCGTGCGAAAATGGCTCAAAAAGTTCGGATTTCGCATCGATAAGGATTCCGGCAAGGTGTTCAAAGAAAGCGCCGACACACAGGATGCACTGTAAAAAATACAGTCCATCCCGTCTTGCTTCATTCTGCATAAGACGGGATGCACTGTGAATTTTACAGTGCATCCCGCGCGGGATGACGGGACGGGATGGACCTCCCCCTACGGGGGAGATACGCGTATCGTCCTGTGCGTGATGGGATGGGTGGGCTAGGGCTCCGCCCACCCCATACCCACCCCGCACATGACTAAGGACCCCCCGGAAAAAATCTTGCTTGAAAAGTTGGAAATTTGAGGTGATGAAAAATGTTGCAATTTTTCCTGCACATGATTCCGCCCACGGTGACGCACCAGGAGAAACGCTGGCGGGTGGTGAATGGAAAGCCGAAGTCTTACGAACCGGCAGAGCTGAAAAATGCCAGGGTGAAGCTCCGGGACGCGCTGGCGGCGTTCCGTCCAGAGAACCCGATGACGGGCGGCGTAAGGCTGGTGGTGAAGTGGTGTTTCCCAGCCAGCGGGAAGCATCTGGATGGAGAGTACCGGATCACGAA
The DNA here is from genome assembly GCA_934565775.1 of uncultured Oscillospiraceae bacterium. Taxonomy (GTDB): domain Bacteria; phylum Bacillota; class Clostridia; order Oscillospirales; family Oscillospiraceae; genus Faecousia. Next base: position 20,703 of record CAKTIN010000018.1, on the reverse strand, counting down.
GCCGGACACCGACAATCTCCAGAAGCTGCTTAAGGACGTTATGACGGAGCTGGGATTCTGGGTGGATGATGCGCTGGTAGCCTCTGAGATCGTGGAGAAGTTCTGGGCCAGAGTTCCCGGAATTTATATCTGCCTGGAGGAGCTGCCATGAAGCTGAATCTGATGGACGTGGACGAGCTGGAGGACCTGGCCTATCGGGGCGCACCCATGCCTGATCTGAATAGCCAGGCTCAGGTGTTGCTGTTTCAATCCTTCCGCAGTTTATACCGGTCCGCTTCCTCGCTGACCCGAGAGCAGGGGCGCAGGGAGAAACAGGAGATTCTTAAGGCGTACCAGGTAAATCAGTTCCTTGAGTCGATGTGGGAGCAGTCGAACGATATGTGGCTGCGTATCGAAGCGGCTTCAGCAGCATATCGGAAGCAGCCTTCTATCGAAAATGCAGATAAGCTGTTAAAGGCAATTTATGAAAAATAACGAAAGGAAATGAGTGAGAATGGCACAAATTGTAAACATCCAAATTTCGGAGCTATATCCGCATCCTGATAATCCGCGAAAAGATCTCGGCGATCTAGCCGAGCTTGCCGACAGCATCAAGGCCAGCGGCGTTCTTCAAAATCTTACCGTTGTTCCCAGACTGCGGGATATGACCGACGAGGAATACCGCACAGCGTGTGCCGAATACCGCGCTAACCCGACGGAGGAAGGCCAGCGTATCGTCAATCGCCACACCGTGGCGGAGGGCTACACGATCATTATTGGCCACCGACGCCATGCGGCCGCGCAGTTGGCCGGGCTGACCGAACTCCCGTGCATTGTTGTGGAAATGGATGAGCGGGAGCAGCTGCAGACCATGCTTGTTGAGAATATGCAGCGCAGTGACCTCACCGTCTATGAGCAGGCGCAGGGGTTCCAGATGATGCTTGACCTTGGCGACAGCGTGGAGCAGATTGCCGAGAAATCCGGTTTCTCAAAGGCAACCGTGCGGCGCCGGCTGAAAATGGCCGAGCTTGATTCCGATACGCTGAAAGAGGTTTCCTCTCGTCAGTTATCCTTGTCTGATTTTGATAAGCTTGCCCAGGTCGAGAGCCTTAAAACGCGCAACAAGCTTCTGAAGGACATTGGCACCTACAACTTTGACGGTGCTGTCTCTCGCGCCATTCGGGAAGAACACCGGAAGAAAGTCTTGCCGGAGGCGAAGAAGCAGATTAAGGACTTGGGGTTAAAGCTCATCCCCGATTCGGATCGGTATAGTTCAAAATACGAGTCCGTGAAGTGCATTAACCTTGACAATTGGGAACCCGAAAGTGGCTTTCGGCTTGGCAATGCAGGCGGGATCCTGTATTACATCGATAATTGGGGGACCCTTTCCTTCTACAGAAAGCGCAAGCGGGCCGCCTCGGAGGAAAAGTCTCAGGCTCAGATTGAGGAAGAAAAGGCCATCGCTGATGCTCGTGCAGCCATAAAAGAGGAAGAAGAAATCGCCTTCGATCTGCGTCAGAAATTCATTCAGAGCTTGACGGTTACGCAGAAGAATATCGGGCTTATCCTCCGCGGCGCCGCGATAGGCATTGTCGCGGCTGCAACCCTCTATAAATCCCCCGACCGCAATGCCCTGATCAAGATGATGGGCGTCGATCCGGACGGGAAATGGGATGAAACGCGGGATAGAGCCGTAAGCGCAGCGGCGTCCTTGACCAACAACGATCTGGCACCTGAGATTATTTACGCTCAATTCCAGGACAGCAAGAAGAATGGCTACCATTCTTCTTACTTGGCTGAATGGCCAAAGCACGAGAAAAATCTTATGCTGGACGCCTTGTACGCATGGTTGGAGCTTATGGGGTATGAAATGTCCGACGATGAAAAGGCGCTCCAGAACGGCACGCATAGGCTGTTTACTCACTCCGGAAATATTGACGATGGGGGTGATCAACGATGAAAAAACCAAATCCGTTACTGGCCAAGTATGAGGCCCTATATGAGGCAAAATACCGGGAAAGGCTCCACATTGGGATGCAGATGGGCGTTGACGCGGCCATAATTGCCGCCAATGAGGTGCTGGGGATGGGCCCCGGGAGAGCTCAAAAGTTCGCAAACGCTTACATCGACACAGTCAACGAAATGGCCGCTCTTTTCGTAGAGGACGGGAAGGACGATCCGGAGATGGTATACAGCAAGAAGGTGCTGGATGATCGGATTCGGAGCATTTTAGGGGAGGAGCATTTCGTCCCGTGGAACCAGCGATATGGAGGTGTTTAACACGGAAATAAAGCTTGGGCAGAAGGTCAGGCGCCAGGTATACGGCTGCTATCTGGAGCGGGGGGCGCCCGCGAAGCTCCTTGCAGGCTATGTCAGCTACATCCATCCGAAGGGGCGATTTTACACGGTTACTTTTCCGCTGGCGCACGGTGCGCTCCGGGAAAGCTACTATTTTGCAGATCGGGAGGGAATTTATGGACTGGAAAAAAGAAGCAATGGATAAGCTGCGGTGCTATGAGGCGCGGAAAAATGCGATCGTCAGCATTCCGCAGGAGATCAAGCGGCTGGAAGCCTCCTTTGCCGGAATCCACAGCGCCTCTGCGGACAGCACCCCTGTGACCGGCGGGGGCAGCACCCGGGAGGATATGCTGCTGTCCAACATCGCCCATCGGGAGGAGCTGGCGCTGGCGCTGCGGCAGGCGAAGGCCGTTGTGGCGTGCGTGGACGAGGGGCTATCCGTCCTGGACAGTGAGGAGCGGCTTGTATTGGACCGGTTTTACATCCACCCGGCCCACGGGAATGTGGAGCGGCTGTGCAGCGAGCTGGGGATTGAGCAGTCCTCCGTTTACCGGCGGCGGGATCGGGCGCTGCGGCATTTCACGATTGCACTGTACGGTGCAGTTGAGATTTGAAAAATGATAAAAAAATGGGAAGATTTTTCCGACAGGATGTGCTATACTGGTAGCATCTGAAGAAGGGCGAGAGGCCAGGGATTACTCCCCGGCCTCTTTTCTCATCCAGTTGAGAGGTGGTGAGGGTGGCATCATTGACGCCAAAGCAGGAACGATTTGTACAGGAGTATCTGGTGGATCTGAATGCCACCCAAGCCGCGCTGCGGGCGGGCTATAAGAACGCCGATGTGGGGCGGCAGCTGCTTACGAAAACTCACGTTTCCGAGGCAATCCAGCAGGCGAAGCGGGAAAGAGCGGAGCGGACCGAGGTCACGCAGGACTATGTAATTAACAAGCTGAAAGAAATTGCCGATAAAAAGGCCTCTGACATGACGGACAGCGATCTGAAGTATGCCAATAAGCTGCGGGCCCTGGAGCTTCTGGGAAAGCACGTGGGAGCCTTTGACGGCAGCGGCGCAGCAGACCGCAAGCGCGAAAACAACCTGCTGGAGGCGATCCAGGGGGCGGAGGAGATACAGACCGATGATCTACCAGAAACTCAGTAAACGCCAGCGGCTTGCCATGCTGTGGTGGCAGCAGCCAAAATTTCAGGACCGGGATGCCATTATCTGTGACGGCGCAGTGCGGTCCGGAAAAACGGTCAGCATGGCGGTGGGGTTCCTTCTGTGGGCCATGTGCCGTTTCAACGGGCAGACCTTTGGGCTTTGCGGCAAAACGGTCATGTCCCTGCGGCGGAATATCGTTATGAATCTGCGGGATTGGGTCCCGGCGGAGCTGGAGATCACAGAACGGCTGTCGGAAAACAAGGTCATCGTCTCAGACCGGGCGGGACGGGAGAATACCTTCTTCCTGTTTGGCGGGCGGGACGAGAGCTCTTATACGCTGATTCAGGGCATGACCCTGGCGGGCGTCCTCCTGGACGAGGTGGCGCTAATGCCCCGCTCCTTCGTGGAGCAGGCTGTAGCCCGGTGCTCCGTGACCGGGTCTAAGTTCTGGTTCAACTGCAATCCGGCGGGGCCGGAACACTGGTTCTACAAGGAGTGGCTGCTTCGCCTGGCGGACAAGAATGCGCTGCACATTCATTTCACCATGGATGATAATCCGGCCCTCAGCGAGGCGGTCCGGCGGCGCTATGAGGCTCTGTACACCGGAGTGTTCTACCGGCGGTACATCCGGGGCGAATGGTGTGTAGCGGAGGGCCTGGTCTATCAGATCTTCGACCCGGAAAAGCATATTACAGACGCGCTTCCTGAACGGGGGCGCTATTTTATTTCCGTGGACTACGGGACCCTCAATCCCTTTTCGGCAGGGCTGTGGTGCCTATGCAACGGCGTGGCGACCCGGATGCGGGAATTTTATTTTAACGGGCGGGAAGGGCACCGCCAGATGACCGACAGCGAGTATTACACGGAGCTGGAGCGGCTTGCCGGTGGGCTACCGGTCGAGTGCATTGTAATTGATCCCTCCGCCGCCTCCATGATTACGGAGATCCTGCGGCGGGGGAAATATCCGGTCCGCAAGGCCCGGAACGACGTGCTGCCCGGCATCAGCTACACGGCGGCGCTGCTGCAGGCAGGGCGGCTGAAGATTGGCCGGGAATGCAAGGACGCAATCCGGGAATTTGCCCTGTACTGCTGGGATGAGAAGTCTACCACGGACCGGGTCATCAAAGAGAACGACCATGCGATGGATGATATTCGCTATTTCTGCTATACCATCCTACGGCGGGAATTTGGGTATAAAACGGGGGATTATCGTGAAATGGAAGAAATGGCTGATTGAGAGATTTCTCCCCGCCTGGTGCCGGGAGGAGCTGCTGTCCGAGAACCGGCGGCTTCGGGAGCAGCTTCAGCGCCAGGAGGAAAAAATCAGCCGGCTGAACGCTTATATTGACGGCATCCAGGATGCGCTCCGCTGCCGCCAAAAGATCATCATTCAGGGGGGCGGGAAATGAGCATTTGGAGCGCCGCAAGGGCGGCAAGCCAGCTATACAGCTACGAACAGGTCTATGGGGCCCGGGATCTTACAAGTTCCGAAATGCGGCAGGCAATCAAGGATTGGTATGGTCTGTATTACAACACCGCCCCTGCGCAGGGCGAGGACCCCTGCCAGCGCATCCCCACGGCAATCGTGTCCAAGCTGTATAAAGCGATTTTCAGCGAGTACACCGCGCAGCCGGTGCAGGACCGGGCGGGATTTCTCTCCGGTGTGCTGGCAGGGCTGGACCGGGTGCGGAAAAAGGCGGTGCAGCAGATGCTCATCGGCGGCTGCTGTCTGCTGAAGCCGGACCCAGAGGGCTTTGACTGCTTCCACGTGATTGACCGGCAAAGCTATCTGGTCTTTGGACGGGATGCCCACGGGCACCTTACAGATGTCGGCATTTCAGAGGTGACCCGGCAGGGGCGCCTGGTATACACCCTTCTGGAGCGGCGCACCGTTGACGCAGGGGGGTATCTGACGATCACCAGCCGGCTGTTTCGGTCTGAATCAGAGGGGGTGCTGGGGACTGAGGTTCCCCTGGCCTCCCTGGAGATGTATGAAGAACTCCCGGCAGAGATCCGCTACAGCGATCCGGTGTATTCCGTGGGGCTGATTCCCGTGCTGTGCCCGGCGGAAAACTGCGTGGATGGCTCAGAAGATGGGGTATCGGTATACGCCCCGGCCGTGGGGCTGATCCACAACATCAACCGCAACGAGGCGCAGATCAACATCGAGTTTGAGAACGGAGAAAGCCGCCTGATCGTTCCGGATACCATGCTGCGCCGGAGGCCGGACGGCTCCAAGGGGCTGGACGCCCGGGTGTTTACGGCAGCACCCCCGGGGCTGGACGGAGAGACGCAGATCACTGCTTTCTCCCCTGCCCTGCGGGAGCAAAGCTTCCTGGCCAGGAAAACGGAGTATCTCCGGAATGTGGAAAGCGTGATCGGTATGAAGCGCGGCGTGCTGTCCGAGGTGGAGAGCGCAGAGCGCACGGCTACGGAGGTCACGTCCAGCGCCGGAGAATACAATCTCACGATCATGGATTTCCAGGAATCCTGGGAGCGGGCCGTCCGGGAGGCGGTGCGGGTGTGCGATACGCTGGGACGGCTCTACGGCAAGACCGGCGGCCCGGTGATCGATCCGGACCAGGATGTGGCAATCAATTGGGGCAACGGCATCCTCTACGACGAGGACAAGGCCTGGAGCACCCTGATGAGCATGGTGGCGGCGAAGCTCCTGAAGCCGGAAATCGCCCTGGCCTGGAAGTACAAGCAGCCCTGGGAGACGCCGGAGGATCTGGCGAAGATCCGGGAGACTTATATGCCGGAGGGCAGCGCCCTACAGGCCGGAGATGAGGATTAACCGTGCTGCAGGTCGATGAAATTCATGTGCTGCGTGACGCCTCCGAGCAGCTGTTAGAGCCCGTTGTGGCTTACCTACTCCAGGATTTGGCCCGGCGGGTGGCCGAGGCGGGGCAACTCACCGCTACGGCACAATATGAGTTCTGGAAGCTCCAGGAGCTGGGAATCTCTCAGCGGAAAACAAATAAAGCGCTGAAACGGCTCCTGAATGTGTCAAACAGGCAGCTGCGGCAGATGCTCACCCAGAGCGCGGAGGCGGGATACCGCCATGATCTGGAGGCGCTGCCGTATCAGCAGGCGGTCCCCTTCCGGGAAAACCAGCCGGTACAGAAGATCGTAAAGGCAGCGCTGGAGCAGACCCAGGGGGAGCTTAAAAACCTTACTCAGACGCTGGGGATGGTGGACCCCTACGGGAACGCCCTGCCTTTGCAGGATGCGTATCGCAGCTGTATGGATTACACCTATTCCCAGGTGGCGACCGGAGCCGCAGATTACAACACCGCCGTTCGCCAGGCTACCCGGAATCTCGCAGAAAAGGGGGTACGGGTGATCGATTACGAATCCGGAGTGCATACCACGCTGGAGGCGGCAACCCGGCGGTGCGTTATGGGCGGCCTGGGGCTGATGCAGGAGCAGATTTCCAAGCAGAATCATGACGATATGGGGGCCAACGGCTGGGAGATCGATGCGCACAGCAACAGCGCCCCAGACCATGAGCCGATCCAAGGCCGCCAATACGGAGACGCAGAATATGAGACGCTGAACGCCTCCCTGGTCCGGCGCATCGGAACCCTGAACTGCGGACACTCTGCGCATCCAATCCTCCTCGGGATCAGCCGGCCGCAGTACACGCCGGAGGAGCTGGAGGAAATGCGGCGGGAAAACGAGGCCGGATTCACCTATAACGGCCAGCACTACACCGGCTATGAGGCCACCCAGCGGCAGCGGGCTCTGGAGCGGGCCATCCGCAAGCAGCGCCGCCGCATTCTGGTGGACGAGGCATCCGGGGACGCCCAGCGGCTTCAGGACGACCAGATTCGCCTGGTTCGCCTGGAGGAGGAATACCGGCGGTTTTCTAAAGCGGCGGGACTGCGGACGCAGCAGGAGCGGCTGGAAGAGGTAGGATTTGCATGGAAAGAGGCTACGGAAAGCCAAACAGCCGCAGAATCTTATTATAGCGAATGGTCAAAATCAATTGGTGCAGATAATTCCATAAAAACACTTGCAGAATACTACGATGTGAAGTATAATGACTCTCCTCGGTATGAGCTTCTGCAAAGATACGCACATGATGTTGACTCTGGCTGGATCTCCCCACTGTCGCGTTTCGACAACTACGAAGCGCTATATAACCAGATTCAAACCGAGATTGTTGGAACGACGGCAAGCAACGGAGTTGTAATAACAGGGCAGTCACAGCACTTTATGCAACGCGTAATCGGTACGATGGTGGATCCGCAAAAGCTCCACGATAATTTGCGGATCATTCGCCGCTCTGGTGTTGATATAAACAGCATCAAGGACACATTGTATAACCCCGTGGAGGTATGCCCCGTCAGGGTGTCACAAGGCGGGCGAAAGAGCATCAAGCTGAACGGAAAGAATTGCTCTGTAACCATCAATCCGGACACTGGCATTTTAATTCAAACCAATCCGCGCAAGGAGGAATCAATATGGTGAAAATGTCGGATGAAGCAAAGCGCTTCGTTTGCAATAGGTTCCCGGAAATTGACCTGGAAACGGTTAAGGTCAATGACCTTCTGGATGTTCTCGACAATCTTATGTGTGATAGCCTTGACGAGAATTATAATCCGACAGCGGAAACCCGCGAGATCGAAAGCGTGTATGACGAAATCTACTGCTGCAATTAACAGGAGGTTCGGCACATGGACAACTTTAGAGCAGTATACAAGATTCTTTCCGCGCTGGAAAAGGCGATGGATTTGCCGGAATTTGACATTATGCAGGTGGGGCCGGAGGCCTTGGGCGTGTCACAAGAGCGTTGGAGCCGCTATCTTGAGATGATGGCGGATGTTGGATATATCAAGGGCGTAACCTTCCAGGCGAACGTTCTCGGCGAAACCGCTGCAAACGCGAAGAATATCCGCATTACGCTGAAGGGCCTGGAATACTTACAGGAAAATTCCATCATGCGGAAAATTTATAACGCCGCAAGGGGCGTTGTGGAGGTTGTTACCTAACAACTGAACGATGATTTGAGCACTGTGTTTTTTGCACAGTGCTTTTTTCATACCCATTTGGCCGATCTGCGGGCCTAAAATGCAGAACGGTGGGAGCTGGCGACCTCCTAAAACGCCTAGCCGGGAAAGGATGGACACATGAAAACGGAATTTTTGCAGAACTTCAAGGTTGGGGACCAGGCGCTGCCCAAGGAGATCATTGACGCGATCCTGGCGGAAAACGGCAGGGACATTGAAGCCGCCAAAAAGCCCTTTGCGGACTATGCGGCAATCAAGGATCAGCTGAAGACCGCCCAGGACGGGCTGAAGGCCTTTGAGGGCGTTGACGTCAAGGACCTGCAGGAGAAAATCAGCACCTTGCAGGGGCAGCTCTCCGACAAGGACAAGCAGTGGAAGGAAAAGCTGGATGGGCTGGCCTTTGACGGGCGCGTCAAGGACGCGATCACTGCAGCCAAGGGCCGCAACGCAAAGGCGATTGCCGCGCTGCTGCCTCTGGACGCCCTGCGCGCCAGCAAAAACCAGGACGCAGACCTGAGCGCCGCCTTGGAGGGACTCAAGAAGGAAAACGGCTATCTGTTTGAGGCAGATCCCCCGGCGGGCTACGCCAGGGGCACAGGCTCTCATCAGATGGGCGGCAAGGGCGAGGCGCTGACGTTGTCCGGGGCGCTTCACGAAAAATACGACAAGAAATGAAAGGATGATGTAAAACATGGCAATTACCCTCGCAGAAGCAAAGGTCGGCATGGCCGACAAGATTGACCAGATGGTCGTTGACGAGTTCCGGCGTAGCTCCCTGCTGCTGGACAAGCTGGTGTTTGACAACACCATTTCCCCCGGCACCGGCGGCTCTACCCTGACCTATGGCTACATTCAGCTCAAGACGCCCAGCACCGCCGCCGTCCGCGCCATCAACAGCGAGTACACCCCCGGCGAGGCGAAGCGGGAGGAGAAAACCGCGAAGGCCGTCATTATGGGCGGCTCCTTCCAGGTGGACCGGGTGCTGCAGAACACCTCCGGCGCGATCGATGAGCTGGCCTTCCAGGCGCAGCAGAAGATCAAGGCGACCAGCAACTACTTCCACAACCTGGTGATCAACGGCATTGCCGCCTCCAGCGGTACCGGCTATGTGACCGGCACCTTTGACGGCCTGCGGAAGATCCTGGCCGGGACCTCCAGCGAGTTCACCACCGACATTGATCTGTCGGATTCCGCCAAGCTGGACGCCAACTCCAACGCCTTTGTGGACCAGCTGGACCAGCTGACCCACATGGTAGACGGCGGCGCGACCCTGCTGCTCATGAACAAGGCTATGCTGCTGAAGGTTCGGGCTGCGGCCCGGCGGGCGGGGTACTACGACCGGAAGAAGGACGATTTCGGCAGAATGGTGGAATACTTCGGGGATATTCCCCTGATGGACGCCGGTATGTACTACAACGGCACCGCCTCTGTGGACGTAATTGGCACCAGCACCCCCAGCACCACCGCCGCAGGGACCTCCAGTATCTACGCCGTGAGCATCGGCCTGGACGGCTTCCACGGTATCTCCCCCACCGGCAACGGCGTGATCAACAGCTATATGCCCGATATGGCCGCCCCCGGCGCGGTGAAGAAGGGCGAGGTGGAGCTGGTCGCAGGCGTGGTGCTTAAGAACACCCTGAAGGCTGCCGCTCTGAACGGAATCGTCCTGAAGCCCAAGACCGCCGCAGTCGGCGGCTAAGGCCGGGGAGGCGCCCATGCCGGACTACGAATTCTATACGGGGACGTACCTGGGCGATTCGATCTCGGAGACCGACTTTCCCCGCCTGGTAAAGCGGGCGGGGGAGGTTTTGGCCCGGTATAAGCGGGTCTATACCGTCACAGCCCCGGAAAGCGGCGCGGAAAGCCTGGCGCTCTGCGCCATGGCGGACGCGCTGTGTTACTTTGAGGCGGCCCAGAGCGGCCAGGGCGGCCCGGTGAGCTCCGCCAGTATTGGGAGTGTATCCGTCAGCTATGCGGGCGCTGGGGAGGCTGTGGACCTGTCTCCCCAGGGCCAGGAGCGAGAGCTGTACCGCTGCGCGGGGCTGTATCTGGATATTTACAGGGGGTGCTGCTGATGCTGCGGGTGAAAGCCGGCTGCCCCGTGGATTACCGGCTATGCAATCAAACGGCCACGGTCTATCACAAGGCCGAGGGCCGGGAGGCTTACAGCCGCCGGGTCTATCCCCGGGCGTTTCTGGATTTCAAGAAGGTCCAGAGCGTGGACAAAACCGGCAGCAGCGAAGGAACCTCCTTCCTGCTGGTGCTGCCTACTGAAGAACAGACGGTATATCCCGGGGACAAGGTGCTGCTGGGAGAGGGGCCGGAAATTTCCAGCCGGGAGGCCTGGGCGGGGTTTATCCCCTCCAAGGTCCCGGGGCTGGGGGTGGTAAAGTATGTGGACCCCAAGTATTGGCAGGGCAAAATGGTCCATCTGGAGGCAGGGGGATGATTGCGGTTGCTACAGATTACGGTTAAGGTAAGGATGCCCACGGCAGAGCAGCTGCTTCAGCGGCACGGCCTGCAAAAGGACGGGCCTGTACAGCAGTTCTGGACCAATACCATCCGCCGGAGAGTATCGCGGTATATGCCGTATCGCTCCGGCGTACTGTCCAGCAAGCTGACCTTTGTGTCCAAGCCGGCAGAAATTACGACGCTTGGACCTTATGCCCGGTATCAGTATTACGGCTATGTAATGGTCAATGCCGCCACGGGGAAGGGACCAAGAATGATCCCCGGCGTGGGGCTCAGATGGCCAAAGGGAGCGGCCCTCCGGCAAACGCAGCGGCCTCTGCAATATGATTCCACAAAGAATTCGAAGGCAGGGCCGCTTTGGGACAAACGCCTGATGGAGGCAGAAGGAGACGCAGTCCTGGCGGAGCTGCACGACTATGTGAGAGCAAGGGAGGGGCGGTTATGACGGCGTTAGAAAAAATCCGGGACTGGATCGGGCGCTATCCGGGCTACGGGGCCCTGGAGGGCTTCAGCGTAGACTACACTGGGGCGGCCCCTTCGAACGGCGGGCTCATGCCAAACGGCCTCACGGAGCTGAGCCGGACAGAGGACGTGCTGGGGAACGTCACCGTCACCAACCAATACGGCTTCACCCTGTATTTTGTGTTCCCCAAGGCTCCGGGAGACGATACCGGTGCGGAGGCCAATGCGCAGTGGCTGCTTGCATTCCAGAGCTGGGTGCAGGAGCAGTCTATCCGGCGTGCCGCTCCCATTTTTGGGGACGATGCGCGGAAGGAAACCATCAAGGCGCAGAACGGCACGCTCCTCGGCGCGGACGAGGAAGGGACCGCTCTGTATACCGTGCAGCTCACGGTGCAGTTTATAAAGCGCTTTGACGCTTGAAAGGAGAATTTATGGAAAAAATCGAACGCAAATATCTGGCTCACTACCTGGACGCCAAGTTTGGCGTTAAGGGGGCCGAAGAACAGACCTACGCCCCCAATTATGTCCGCCTGGGCAAGGATCTGGAGGAGTACAACGAGGAGCTGAACCCGGATGTGGAGCTGAAGCGCAACATCCTGGGGGAACAGAGCGTCAACCACAGCGGCTATGAGGTGCAGTCTGAGGTAGATCCTTACTACGCCTCCGAGGGAGACGCCCTGTTTACCCAGCTGGCCAAGATCGCCAACGAGCGGCTGACCGGGGATGCCTGCATTACGACCAAGGTGGACGTGCTGCTGAGCAGCGACGGCACCGTAGTCTGGGCTTACCGGGAGGATGTGTGGGTCGTGCCCAAGAGCATCGGCGGCGATACCTCCGGCGTGCAGATCCCCTTTACCCTCTATAACGCCGGCAACCGCGTCAAGGGGACGTGGAATCCCACCTCCAAGACCTTCACCGAGAGCGAGGGCTAACCCATAATAACGCGAAAGCGCCCCAGGCCGGGGCGCTTTTCCCATAAGGAGGACTTTCAATGGCTGAAAAACTGATGCAGATGAGCATTACCGTTGACGACGGCAGCGTAAAGGTGCCGATCAAAAACCGGCAGGGAGAGGAACTGGGCGCATTCTCCTTCCGGCCCACGGACGTGGGGATTATCGAGCGGTTCAACCGGCTGAGCAGCCAGTTTGACCAGATCGTGGAGCCGCTGGAGCGCGTGAATATCAAGCCCGACGGCACGGCGGATACGCAGGACGGAGCGGAGCTTGCGGCCTTCCAGGAGGCGGAGAAGCGGCTGTATGATGCCTGTGACGAGCTGTTCGGCGGGAATATGGCGGAGGCGTTCTTTGGGCGGATGCACCCGTTCAGCCCGATTGGCGGCCGCTTTTATTGTGAGAATGCCCTGAGTGCTGTTGGGAATTTCATCTCCCAGCAGTTTGCGCGGGAGGTTAAGCAGATCAACACCCGGGTGGAGCGGTACACCCACGGCATCCGCACCGGCTCCCACAAGGCCGGAAAGAAATGATCGGAGCACTCCCCAGGAGCCTGTCCGTTTCCGGGCGGAATTACGCGATCCGGTCAGATTACCGCTATGTGCTGCGGATCGCCGCCGCATTCGCGGACCCGGAGCTGGAGGACCGGGAGAAGGTTTATATCTGCCTGTGGATCCTGTACCGGGATTTCGACCGCATCCCGAAGCGGGACTATGAGGCGGCCTTCCGGGCAGCGCTCTCCTTTATCGATCACGATTCCGGGGAGAACAAGGGCGGGCGGCCCTCCCCCCGAATTATGGATTGGGAGCAGGACGAGGCACTGCTGTTCCCGGCCATCAACAAGGTGGCCGGCAGAGAGGTGCGCGGGGTCAAATATCTCCACTGGTGGACCTTCCTGGGCTATTACAGCGAGATCACGGAGGGCACCTTTGCCACGGTGCTGGCCCTGCGGTCCAAAAAGGCACGGGGGAAGCCTCTGGAAAAATGGGAGGCGGAATACTGGAACGCAAACAAGGATATTTGCAGGCTGCGCCCGAAGCTCACCGCCGAGGAGCAGGCGGCGAAGGCAAGGCTGGAGGCTATGCTGGGATAAGGAGGTGGTGGCATGGCGCAGACGGATGGCTCGATCATCCTGGATACACAGCTGGATTCCGAGGGCTTTAAGGCGGGCAGCGAGGAACTGCTGAAGGCACTTCGGAGCCTGACGGCGGAAATCCAGGGGCTGGGGAAGGTGCTGACCAACCTGTTTGAGAAGCCCCTCACGCCTCAGGTGGACACCAAGCCCGCCGAACAGGACGTTGCGGCCCTGGAGGCGAAGATCCGGGAGCTGGAGGCGGCTATGGCCGAGGCCAAGGGCCAGGGAGGCGCTGCTGCGGCCCCCACGGCGGAAACGGCTCCGGCGAATACCGGGACCCCCACCCAGGAATACGAGGCGCTGTGCGCAGAGCTGGACAAGGTGGGGGCAAAGTTTGACACGCTCATGGGCAAGCAGGAGAAGATGCAGGCTCTTGGCGTCAGCCAGGAGTCCATGCAGTGGCGGTCTCTCCAGTATGACATGGAGGCAGTGTCCAATCAGTATCAGGAGCTTCTGGCCCGGAAGCAGGAGCTGGAAGCCAGCGGCGGTGCATATCAGGCCCCCGCAGTAGATCCTACGCCCTATGACCAGGTGGAGGCGGACCTAAGCAGCGCGGCAGCAAGCTCCGGGCAGATCAACGAGGCGGCCCAGCAAGCGGGGAGCGGCATGGATCAGATGGCCGCCGACACGCAGGAGACTGCGTCCGGTGCGGCGGCAGCAGCCCGCACCTTCACGGGGCAGCTGGGGGCAGGGATCAAATCTGCCGTTTCCGGGATCGGGAGCATGGCCAAGCAGCTCGGCGGTAAGGTCGTATCCGGGATCAAGGCGGCTGCATCCGGCATGGCGCAGGTGTTTCGACACAGCAGGGCCACCAACGGCCAATTCGGCGGGCTGATCTCCGGCGCGAAGAAATTTGCCCTCAGTCTGCTGGGAGCGCGGGGCATCTGGGCGCTGCTGCGGAAGGCGGTCAGCGCCTATATGGCGGAAAATCAGCAGCTTTCCAATACGCTCTCCAGCTGCTGGAGCAGCATTGGGAATCTGCTGGGGCCGATCATCACCAAAGTTATCAATTTGGTCGCCACTGCGACCTCCTATGTAACGGCGTTCCTGAAGCTGTTTGGGCTATACGGAAAGACCGCAACCAAGCAGATCAGCGCCGCCGGAGGCGCGGCCAGCAAGGCTGTAAATAGGCTGCTTGCCTCCTTTGATGAGCTGAACATTTTAAGCAGAAATCAATCTGGCGGAAGCGGCAGCAATTCTGAAAATGTGGAATTACCAGAGGTTGAGGTACCAGACTGGGCAAAGCTGATTGCAGAGCAAATCAAGGGAGGGGACTGGACAGGGTTAGCTTCAACATTGAGTGCTCAGATTCGCAAAGTGCTGCAATCTATTACGGGAGCCATCAACGGCTTTGATTGGGGAGCTATTGGGCAGAAAGTAGCTGCCTTTTTAAACGGAATCGATTGGGACGGCATTTTTACGGATTTGGCCGGACTTATAGGAACACTGTTGGTTAGCGCTCTTAATTTGCTATCAGGCTTTTTGACCAATGTAAACTGGGGTGGAATTGCGACCTGCATAGCAAACGGGATTGGAACTGCACTCCCGCAAATCGTACAAACTGGCGGAACTATTTTATTGACACTTGTGCAGGGCATTCTTTTGGCAATTCCACAGCTGCTTGCCGCAATTCCGCAGATTGTATCTGCTCTTTTAAACGGGCTGCTTGCATCAATTCCTTTGTTAATTGAGACAGGGGTACAGCTATTTACATCGCTTGTTACCGCTCTGCCAGAGATTATTCAACAAATTGTTGATGTAATACCAGAAATTATTACAGCAATCATTGATGCACTGATTGAACATCTCCCGGATATTGTGCAAGCCGGTATTGATTTGCATATTGCTCTGATTCAAGGCCTACCAAAAATATTGACAACTCTTGCGAGTGCACAGCCAAAAATTATTCTAAGCATCATCAACGCATTGATTCAAAATATCGATAAGATTGCGGTGGCAGGTGTACAGTTGTTCGTTGCACTTATCAAAAACTTGCCCAAAATTATCATCGAAATCGTAAAAGCAGTTCCGCGAATTATTAAAGGCATAGTTGAATCAATCAGCAGTTTTATTCCAGAAATGGCCAAAAGTGGCCTTAATCTGATCAAGGGCCTTTGGAACGGGATTAGTGACGCAGGAGCGTGGTTGTGGGATAAAATTTCCGGCTTCTTCGGTGGAGTGGTAAGCAAAATCAAGGACTTCTTTGGTATCCACTCTCCCTCCCGGCTGTTCCGGGATGAGGTGGGCTTAATGCTTGGTTACGGCATCGGAGAGGGCGTGGAGGACTCCCAGGGAGAAATCCTCAAATCCGTTTCCGGCGTGGCCGGGGCGATTGCCGAGGAGTTTAACAGCGGGAACTACACCATTGGCGGCATCGTCCCCACTGCAGAGGTAGACGGGACGCTGGACGCCTTTTCGGATAAGATCAGCAGCAGCTTCACCCGGCTCATGGACCGGCTCCAGGCCATTGCGGACCGGGTGACCTTCGCAGTGCCCAATATTGCAACCGGCAGCGTTGCGCCCTACCGGACGGCTGCAGCGGCCAATGGCGGCGGTCTGGGGGAGCTGATCGCTTCAAACGATGAACTGTCCTCGGTCATCACGCAGGCGGTGGGGAGCGCCACAGAGCGCATTGTGCAGGCCCTGCGGGAGCAACCTACGCCGGTGCTGAATCTGGACCGCGCGGCCATGACGGATATGGTGATTCGGGAGATCAACCGGCGGACCCGGTCCATGGGGGCCTCGCCGCTGCTGGGATAGGAGGAGAAATGAAGCCTGTTTTCAAAATTGGGACCCACGACTATACCGCCTTCCTGGCGGAGGACGGACTGGCCCCGGTGCGGAATGATCTGGATGCGGACGGGTCCGGGCGGAATCTCCTGGACGGCCTGATGTACCGGACACGCATTGCCCAGAAGGACAAATGGGCAGTGAAGTTCAATCCTCTGCCGGAGACGATCCTAAAATCCATTGCAGAGGATATTGACGGAGAATTCACGGATATTACCATGCTGGACCCTAAGACCAACCGCGTCATTACCAAGACCTATTACACGTCCACGCTCACCTACGGTACGCAGCGCTACGATAAGGGCGACAACCGAACCTATTACGAAGGCTGCACGTTCAACATTACACAGAGGTAACGGGATGCAGTACAAAAGCGAAAACGCAATCCATGAGTTGGCGGCCACAGGGCGCTTCTGGATGCAGGCCCGGGTGAGATGCAACGGCACAAAGGACTATTATCAGATCTCCGCCCCCAGGATTACCCGGCAGCTGATGGGCGCACCGCTCTCCGTGGGAAACTGCAATGCAGCGACTATGACGGTATCCATCCTCACGAAGGATGGGATCCCCAATGGCAGCCGGCTGGCTCCCATGGTGCGGCTGTGTGACAGCACGGGCGAATATCAAACCCCATGGATCGGATTTGGGGATTATTATGTGAATCAGCGTGACACGTCCTATGATGGGATGGTCACACTGGAATGCTATGACGCCATGCTGCTGGCGAATGCGGCGTATCCGGTCCCAGCGGGGAGCCAGTGGCCCAGGCCGATGGTGGATGTAGTAGCGGAAATCGCCCAGAAGATGGGGGTCGGCATCGACCCCCGCACCAAGATCAAGACGGGGGCGGACTACGTGGTCCAGGACCCCACGGGCAAGACCATGACCCAGGTGCTGGGCTACATTGGGGCTTGTCACGGGGGCAACTGGATCATCAGTGATGCGGGCAAGCTGCGGCTTGTGCCGCTGGCGACCGCCCCGGATCAGGCCTATTACATTGTGGACGAAAACCGGAACCGGATCAAGCTCTTTGCCACCAGCGGGCCGAATACCATGCTCAAGCCGTATTTGCTGGCCTACAAGGAAACCCAGACAAATCCGGCGCTGCCGGAGCCCTCCGGCAGTCTGCCCGGGGGCGGAACGGCGGCTTCGGCGGTTCCGGACCTGGTGGACGTGTCTGTGGTCTGCGGAGAGCTTACCACCGGGCCGAAGCTGACGGTTACCGGTGTGAGCCTCAGTGGAGGGGGCAGCGCGGTCTATACGGCAGGGGACGCCACTGGCTTTATGCTGAAGATTGAAGGGAACCCCTATGCCACGCAGGGTATCTGTGACGATCTCTATGCGGCATATGCGGGGCTGGTCTACCAGCCCTACACCGCCACGAAGTGCCTGTTTGACCCAACGGCGGAGCTGGGGGATCAGTGCGTGATTGGGGATCTGCTGTGTGGGGTGATCTGTGCGCAGTCCATGGTGCTGGATCTGAATTTCCGATCGGACATTTCCGCGCCCAACAGCGAGGAGCTCAGCGCCGAATATCCCTACCCCTCAGAGCTGGAGCAGCTGAAGCAGACCACGCAGCAGCTGACCCAATCCATTCAGGACACGGCGGACAACCTTGCCGGCAAGGTAGATGACGCCGCTTTGGCGGCAGAGATTACCCGGGCCGGTGACGCAGAGACGGCGCTAGGGGAGCGGATCGGTACGGAGGAGGCTAGGGCCCAGGAGGCAGAATCGGCACTTGGAACGCAGATTTCCGGAGAGCAGAGCCGGGCGCTGGCAGCCGAGCAAGAGAATTCCGCGCGAATTACGGCCCTTACGGAGCTGCTGAACAGCATGGAGCTTCGGCTGAATGCCCTGGAGAACAAGGAAGGAGGAACGTAATGGCAGAAAAAAGAATCGTGGATTTTGATACCCTGGAAAGCGCCCAGGATGAGGATCTATTGCTGATTGCGTCAGAGAACGAGACTTACAACATTAAATATAAGACGGTAAAAGCAGGGGCCGAAGCAGCCGCAACAGCGGCGCAGGAGGCGGCAGAAACCGCCGCTGCAAACGCTTCCGCTGCCGCCCGGTCTGCCGGTTCTGCGGCGGAAACCGCCCGCTCTGCCGATGACAAGGCCGAAAATGCTATGACGAAGGCGAATGCGGCCATGCCAAAGGCCGGCGGGACGTTCACCGGGGATGTGGGCTTTAAGGGGCAAATCGCTTTTATCCCTACAGCGGAGGGCAAATCCGTGCCCTATCTGGAGGGGCGCACGGACGCGGACGGCGTGCCTCAGCTGAATGTAATGGGGACCGAGGGAGATGAGCCTGTGCGCATCTATGGCGTCTCTGAGCCCAAGCAGGGGGCTGACGCGGCCCCGAAAAGCTATGTGGACCGGGCGGCGAAGCAGCTGGGGTTTGCATCCGGCACGGTGGGGAAGGTCCCAATGGTGAAGGAGCTGAACGAGGACGGCAGCATTAAGGCCTGGGAGCTGGGCGAGGGCGGAAAGGGAAAAGACGGCTCCCCGGGGATTGTGATCTCCTCCACCCAGCCCACGGGCCCCAATCACCCGGTATGGCTCGATCCGGACGGGGACGCCAGCCCGATCCCCTGGGTGCCCCAGCCCGCCACGGCTGCGGTCGGCCAGATCGTCAAGGTTAAGGCTGTGGACAGCGAGGGGCACATCACGGAGACGGAGGCCGTGGCCATGCCCTCCGGGGGCGGAGGGGGCGGCGCTGAGACCTGGGAGGAGGTAAGCACCATCCCACTGACTGCTGGCACCGCTGTGTACAATCTGGGCAGCCTCACCACCTATCGCAAGTTGCGGATCGTGGGGAGCACTAAGCTTGTGACTACGGTATCCGGCAATAACTGGCTCAGCATCAACGATCCCAACAACCACACTGGGGCTGCCCTGGCGCGCATCCTTATCCCCTCTAACGGCTGGCTTACTTATATCAATCGTTGGATCGATGTGGCCCGGGACAATCTGTGGGCCGAGTGGATCGGCATCTACGCTAACAATACCGCCGTACCCCAGCAGCCGACGATGCTCCGGCACCGGGTTACCTGGCCGGAGGGAGAGACGCAGCTTGTGCTATCGCTGACCGCCGAAACTGCGGCGGCGATTGCGGACGGGGCCGAGATCACAATCTACGGCGTGAGAGCATAGGAGGCGGCGATGAAAATCTATGATAACGGCGCAACCCGGGATATGAGCCCAGGAGAAATTGCGGCGTACAGCGCCATGATGGCCGAGGGACAGGAGGCGGAGCGGCCCGAAGAGCTGACTACGGCCAAGAAAATGGAGCTACTGCTTGCATCCATCCCCACGGAGGCTGCGCCTACGGTGCCCCCGAAGGTGGGCTACAAGTGGGTGCCGGTGTACAGTGCGGCGGCTGGGTACGCCTGGGAGATGGTGGAGGATCCCAACGCCCTGGGCACGATGAGCAACCCCCTGTACTGGCTGCCGGGCAAGGCCGTAATGATGGGCTACCATTACACGGACGGCAGCACAATCTATGTGGCCCTGGCCGATGGCATCCCCAGCGGCTGGGACGATAGCCTATACTTTGCAGCGATATAAGGGAGGCGATAATTGATGGCAATCCCCATTTTGCAGATCTGGGATGAGGCGCAGGGCAAGTATGTGCCCGTCCCTACGATTCAGGGGCCTCCTGGGGCCAAGGGGGACCCCGGAACCACGCCGGTCAAGGGGACCGACTACTGGACGGCGGCGGATCAGGCAGAGATCGTCTCGGCGGTGCTGGCCGCCCTGCCCAACGGGACGGAGGTGAGTTACTGATGAGCCTCAAGCTCTATGAGGAGGCCTCCGTCCAGGCGATTGCGGCGGCGATTCGGGGCAAGACCGGGGGCTCCGAGACCTACAAGCTCAGCCAGATGGCCGGGGCCATTGCGGCCCTGACCAGCGTGGAGGCGGTGCAATGGCACCAGTGCCCCCAGGCCGTGCGGAACTATCTGGCGGCAGTCACCTATGACCCCGGCGATTACACCACGTCTCAGATTGCCTCCTACGCCCCCGGGGAGGCCGTGACGGCCAACACCAAGCCCATCGGCAAGGCCGTGGGGGACGAGACCTATTACAATCAGGCACCCAACACTACGACCCCCTTTGCGGGAGACGGCCACGCCGGGACCCTCAAGCCCCTGGACGCCCTGCGCTGGATCGGCACGCCCCAGGCGGCCAATGTGCGGGACCTGGGCGGCTGGGCCTGCGACGGCGGGACCGTGCGCTATGGGCTGCTCTTCCGGGGCGGCGAGGTCACGGCGGCGGACCGGGCGGTGCTGGTGGCCGAGTGCGGAATCCGGCACGACCTAAACCTTCGGGGGACCGCCGAGGCCAACCGGACCCAGTCCCCCCTGGGGACGGACGTCTGGTTCACCTGCCCGGAAAATTTCGTGTGGTACAACCTGGCCGATAAAGTAACCTGGCGGGCGAT
>CAKTIN010000017.1 GCA_934565775.1 uncultured Oscillospiraceae bacterium | reverse complement strand
CTGGTCAACACCGGCTGGAACGGCACCGGCAAGCGTATCTCCATTAAGGATACCCGCGGCATCATCGACGCCATCCTCAGCGGCGCGATCCTGAACGCCCCCACCAAGAAGATCCCCTACTTCGATTTCGAGGTTCCCACGGAGCTGCCCGGCGTGGATTCCGGCATTCTGGATCCTCGGGACACCTATGCCGACGCTTCCCAGTGGGAGGAGAAGGCCAAGGACCTGGCTTCCCGGTTCGTGAAGAACTTCGTGAAGTACGAGGGCAACGAGGCTGGCAAGGCGCTGGTCGCTGCCGGTCCCAAGGCGGAGTAATTGTATATTTCCCAAACAGGCCGCAGCAATGCGGCCTGTTTTTTGTTTTGGGCGCCGCCCGGGGAGGAGGGGCCGGGCCGACGGGAGAAGCGCCCCGCTTTCGACCGGACCTCCATTCTTTCTTGACGGGCCGGGGGTTTCATGGTATGATTCACCTAGAGGCTCCGGCCTGGGGGCCGGGGCGTGATCTGAAGGAGGGATTTCCATGCTGCGCTATGGCGTTGACAATTTGACTCAGTACCGCTCCCTGCTGTCCGGGGGCAGAGTGGCCCTGGTGACCTCCGTCACCGGCCGTTCCAGCGAGAATCTTCCGACCATTGACCTTCTCCGGGAATGCTGCCATTTGACGGCTCTGTTCGGCCCGGAGCATGGCATCCGGGGGGACAAGGGGGCCGGCGCGCTGACCGGGGATTACAAGGACCCGGAGACCGGCCTGCCGGTGTTCAGCCTGTACAGCGCCGAGGGGAAGCACCTGCGCCCGGCGCTGCTGGAGCAATTTGACATTCTGGTGTATGACATTCAGGATGTGGGCGCCCGGTTTTATACCTTCCTGTCCACCCTGTATTATATGGTGCAGGACTGCGCCAAGGCGGGCAAGCGCCTGGTGGTCCTGGACCGGCCCAATCCTATGGGCGGCTTGACCGTGGAGGGCGGGCTCATGCAGGAGGCCTACCGCAGCTTTGTGGGCTGCTGGCCCCTGCCTGTGCGCTATGGGCTCACCGCCGGTGAGTTTGCCGCCATGGTCAACGAGAAAGAGGCCCTGGGCTGTGACCTGCACATCGTCCCCTGCACCGGCTGGCACCGGGAGATGTTCCCCGCCTGGGGGAAGATCTGGCAGATGCCCAGCCTGGCTCTGCCCACTTTTGAGGGCACGGCGGTGTATCTGGGCAACTGCATTTTTGAGGGCACGGCCCTCTCCGAGGGCCGGGGGACTGCCGCGCCCTTCCGGATCGTGGGAGGTCCGGGGATGGACGCCGAGCGCCTGACCCGGGCCTTTGCCCAGCGGAAGCTCCCCGGTGTGGTGGCGACCCCCGTGTACTTCACCCCCACGGCCTCCAAGCATCAGGGGGTGGACTGCGGCGGCTTGATGCTCCATGTGACGGACTATGAGGCCCTGCGCCCGGTAAGCCTGGGGGTGGAGCTGCTGGACCTGTTTACCCGGCTGTATCCGGAGCAGACCCGGTTCCTGCCCGCACCGGAGCCCGGCGGGCGGCCCTTCATCTCTCTGCTCACCGGCTGCGGCGACTTTGTCCCCGGCTGGGACAAGGACCGGATTTTGCAGCGGTATGCCGTGGAGAGCGAGGCCTTCGCCAAGGAGAAGGCGGCGTACCATCTGTATTGAGAAAGCGGGGCGGAACCATGACCTTTGCGGCGGGAATTGACGGCGGCGGGACGAAAACCGCCCTGGAATGCCGGGATCTCCAGGGGCGGGTGCTCCTGCGGCAGACCTTCGGCCCTTTTAACTTCAACAGCATCGGAGCGGACCGGTTTGACGGGCTGCTGGAGGAGCTCACCGGGGTCCTGGCCGGTCTGGGGACCTGCGCCAGCCTGTGCGCCGGGGCGGCGGGGATCAGCAACCCCCAGGTGAGGGCTCATTTTGCCCGGGCCATGGAGCGGGCGGGGATCGCCCGGTGGAGCCTGGTGGGGGATCAGGAGATCGCCCTGTACGGCGCCCTGGAGGGGGCGGCCGGGTGCGGCGTAATTGCCGGGACCGGCTCCATTTGCTTCGGCCGGAACGACGCCGGGCAGACGGCCCGGGCCGGAGGCTGGGGGCATCTGCTGGATGACGAGGGCAGCGGTTATGCCCTGGGCAGGGACGCCCTTCGCGCGGTGCTGCGCCAGGGGGACGGCCGGGGGCCGGAGACCCTGCTCACCCGGCTGGTGGAGGAAAAGCTGGAGGCCCAGGGGCCCCAGGATTTGATCGCCTATGCCTATGGCGGCGATAAGAGCCGCATCGCGGCTCTTGCCCCGCTGACGGAGCAGGCAGCCCAGGCCGGAGACGGCGTGGCCGCAGAGATCCTAGCCCGGGGCGGCCGGGAGTTGGCCCTCCAGGTCCGGGCGGTGGCGGAGGCGCTGCATCTGGAAAATGCCCCCGTAGCCCTGATGGGCGGGCTGCTGACCCGGGATACCGGCCTGCGCCGGGCGCTGGTGACGGCGCTGGCCCAGGAGCGCCCGGACCTTTTCTGCGTAGCGCCGAAGCAGGACGCCGCCTCCGGGGCGGTGCTGATGGCGCTGGCGGCAATTTGATATAAAACCGGCCCGGGCAATGCCCAGGCCGGTTTTCAGCGTGTCAAAAAACTTGCTTTTGGCACGCTGCCAGACGGCAAGAAAGCGCCGGAGACAAGCAACTCGCATCCGTCGGCGTACAGAGGTACGGTAGGATGCGAGTTGCGCAGGAAGTTAAAATGCTGTTATTTACGGAAAATTCCGAACTTTTTCTGAAATTTTTAGGTCTTTAAAGCACTTCGAAAAAAGCAGAAACCCTCTCGTGCTTTCCCTGCATTTTAACGATCCGGGGGTTTATTGGCAGTCTGAGAACCGGCCCGGGCATTGCCCGGGCCGGTTTTTGAATGGAAAAAGGGGAATTTCAGCGGTCCCAGAGACCCAGGCCCTTGCACACGTTGACCACAAAGTCCTGCACGTTGGTGACGATGCCCCGGGCGGAGAGGCTGCCCCGGTCGGCCAGCTTATTTACGGCAAATTCCGACACATCCACGCTGTAGAAGTAGACCTGCCGCACGGTCCCGTCCGGGAGCACCCGGAAGGAGGGGGTCATGTTGCCGATGGCAATGGCGTGGAGGGTGGTGGCCATGGTAATGACCGTGGTGGCCTTCCGCACCAGGCCCCGCATGGCGTTCTGCCCGGCGTAGCAGTCGGCGTAGACCTCGGGGAGGGGGCCGTCGTCCCGGATGGAGCCGGTGAGCACAAAGGGCACGCCCTTCTCCACGCAGCTGCAAATGATACCGTCGTGGAGCCCCTCCTCCCGGATAAAGGCGGGGATGGAACCGGCCAGACGCACCCGGTTGATGGTGTCGATGTGGTTATAGTGGCCGCCCGGCTGGCTCTTCTGGGTATAAATATCCTGGCCCAGGGCGGTTTTCAGCCAGGCGCCCTCCAGATCGTGAGTGGCCAGGGCGTTGCCCGCCTGGAGCCCGTGGACATAGCCCCCCCGGACCAGCCGGGAGAAGGCCTCCCGGGCGTCGTGGTCGAAGGCGCAGGCCGGACCCATGACCCAGAGAATGTTGCCGTGGTCCTTTTCGTACTCCAGCAGCTCATAGATGCTGTCGTAGTCCCGGGAGAAGGCGGTCTCCCGGCTGCGGCCCTGGCGGAAGGCGAAGGTCTCGGACAGCCGCTCCTGCTCCCGGAACCCGTTGGGATAGACGAAAATGCCGTCCTCCCCGGCCTCGGTCCGGCCCACGCAGACCAGGTCTCCGGCCTTCAGATTGCGGAATTCCTTCACGGCGACGGTCTGCCCCTCCAGGACGGCCACGCAGTCCATGCGGCTCTCCTCGGCCAGCAGCCACCGGCCGCCTACGCGGTAGTATTCCGGGAAAATGGTGGTGGCGTGATAGCCCAGGGGGGCGACGCCGTCCTTGGGGGCGGGGAGCCATTTGGCCTCCGGCGCCTGGGCCAGACCCAGGGCCTCAAAATCCGGGGGAGAATAGGGTAGCAGGGAAAAGGACATGGGAATACCTCCTTAAAATGATTTGCATTTCTTAGAAGAAGCGCCCCGCAGGGGGCCTGCGGGGCGCTTGGGATTCGTGCTTACTTCGCGAAAACCTTCTTCAGGTGGACGAACCGGGGCAGGCCGTCCTCCTTGACCATGCCGGTCTCTCCCTGGATCAGGGGCAGGCAGTAGTCAATGAAGCCCTGGTTCACGCCGTTGCCGGCCTCGTTGATCCACTCCAGGGGCACCTTCTTCTCGGTGTTGGCCACCAGGCTCAGATCAAACAGCTCGGGCTCGCACTTGTAGCCGCTGGCGTCCCGGGTGCACTTGAAGCCTACCATCTTGTCGGTTACACCGGCCAGAGCGGACTCCACGGCCACCTTGCCGGACAGGAAGGACTCGGCAATATCCGTGCCGGAGGCGCAGTGCGCGGCGCAGCGCTGGAGCAGGCTCAGCTCGATGCCCCGGACCTTGGCGCCGGTGGCGGCCTTCACGACCTCAGCCAGCCGCGCGGCCAGACCGCCCAGCTGGGCATGGCCGAAGCCGTCGGTGCCGGAGGCCTTTGCCTCGGAGACGAAGGAGCCGTCGGCATAGTGCACGCCCTCGGAGACGGCCACGATGCAGTTCTTCTTCTCGTTGTAGATCCGCTTCACATCGGCGATGAACTCGTCCATGTTGAAGTCCCGCTCGGGCAGGTAGATCAGATCGGGGCCGTCGCCCTTGATCCCGGCCAGAGCAGCGGCGGCGGTGAGCCAGCCGGCGTGACGGCCCATGCACTCAATGATGGTGACCATGCCGGTGTCATACACCTGGCAGTCCCGGGAGACCTCCATCACGGAGGTGGCGATATACTTCGCGGCGGAGGCGAAGCCGGGGCAGTGATCGGTGCCGGCCAGGTCGTTGTCAATGGTCTTGGGCACGCCCATGACCCGGCACTCATAGCCGACCTTCTTCATATACTTGGAAATCTTGTTGCAGGTGTCCATGGAGTCGTTGCCGCCGTTGTAGAAGAAGTAGCGGACATTGTACTTCTGGAAGATCTCCAGGATGCGCTTGTAATCGGTGTCGTCCACATCGGGATCGGCGATCTTATACCGGCAGGAGCCCAGCGCGGAGGAAGGGGTATAGAGCAGATGCTCCAGCTCCTTGGGGTCCTCCTCGTCCATGATCATGAGCTGATCGTTCAGGACGCCCTTGATGCCGTGGAACGCGCCGTACACCTTGGTGACGTACTCGCTGTCCAGAGCGGTCTTGATGACGCCGTAGGCGGAGCAGTTGATGACGGAAGAGGGGCCGCCGGACTGGCCGATGATAACGGAACCAATAAGGGGCTTGTTAGACATGATTCAGTACCTCCAGATACAGAAATGAATAAAGAAACATTCGCTGCCCCGGCGCGCCGGAACAGGAAGGCCAATTACCTAAATTATAGCATAATCCCCCGAAAAACGCAAACCTTTTCTTCCAAACCCGGCGGCTCCTTGGGCAAAGTGCCGGGATCTCTCCGGCGGCGGGGCCCGGCGGGGCACAGAACCGCCAAATGCCACCGGCTCGGTGGCATTTTCAGAAATTCCTATTGAAAATGGGCCGGTTTGTGATATAATGACCGTGAAGATCTGTGGTAAACCTACCACAAGAGATACACTACAGATAAGGAGTTGTATTATTATGCCTCTGGTTACCAGTACCGAGATGTTCAAGAAGGCTTATGACGGCGGCTACGCCATCGGCGCTTTCAACGTCAACAACATGGAGATCGTCCAGGGTATCACCGAAGCCTGCAAGGAAGAGCACGCTCCCGTTATTCTTCAGGTGTCCAAGGGCGCCCGGGCTTATGCCAACCACACCTACCTTGTGAAGCTGGTGGAGGCCGCTGTCATTGAGTGCCCCGATATTCCCATCGTGCTGCACCTGGATCACGGCCCCGACTTTGAGACCTGCAAGAGCTGCATCGACGGCGGCTTTACCTCCGTCATGATCGATGCTTCCTCCAAGCCCTTTGCCGAGAACATCGAGATTACCAAGAAGGTTGTCGAGTATGCCCATGACCACGGCGTGGTCGTTGAGGCTGAGCTGGGCACCCTGGCCGGCATCGAGGATGAGGTCAAGGTCGAGCACGGCGCCGCCTCCTACACCCGGCCCGAGGAGGTCGAGGAGTTCGTGTCCAAGACCGGCTGCGACTCTCTGGCCATCGCCATCGGCACCAGCCACGGCGCTTACAAGTTCACCGCTGCGCAGTGCACCAGAAACGAGAAGGGCATCCTGGTTCCGCCTCCCCTGCGCTTCGACGTGCTGAAGGAAGTTTCCAAGCGTCTGCCCGGCTTCCCCATCGTGCTCCACGGCTCTTCCTCCGTTCCCCAGAACTATGTGAAGATGATCAACGAGCACGGCGGCAAGATGCCCGACGCCGTGGGTATCCCCGAGGAGCAGCTGCGTGAGGCTGCCAAGCTGTCCGTGTGCAAGATCAACATCGACTCCGACCTGCGCCTGGCCATGACTGGCACGATCCGCGAGTTCTTCGATGCACATCCCGACAAGTTTGACCCCAGAGAGTACCTGAAGCCCGCCCGTGCCAACATCAAGGAGCTGGTCCGCCACAAGCTGATCGACGTCCTGGGCTGCGCCGGCAAGGCCTAAGCCATAAAACGATCAAGCGCCCCGAAGCTGTGCCTCGGGGCGCTTTTGTACCTCAGGCCCGCCTGCAAAGGATTCGCAGGCGGGCAGTTGCCTTATTGCAGCAGCGGCCGGGCGCCGGGGCAGCAGGGCAGGCGGAGAGTCTCGCACAGGGCGCAGTATTTATCCGCCAGGCAAAGCAGCACGCTCTCCCGGCACCGGGGGAGCCGGAGGTTCAGCGGGAACATATGGCTGTCGATCATATTGCGCTCAATGGGGCTCAGGCGGTATTGCCGCCGGGCGTTTTCCAGGGCCCGCCGGGCATGGTGCAGGCCGTGGAGCCGGTGCCCGGCGTCCTTCTCGTGCCAGTCGTAAAGGAAGTAATCGTGGAGCAGCGCCCCCCGCACCAGGGACCGGCCGTCCACGGGCAGCCGCAGCGCCCGGGCCCAGAGGGCGCACAGATACGCCGCCTGGACGGAGTGCTGAAATACGGATACCCGGCCGTGCTGCAAAAAGCCCCGCTCCAGGGCCATGCCGGGAGAGGCCAGGACCTCCCCGCCGTATTGCCGCACCGCCTCTGCCGGGGGCAGGAAAAGCCGCCGCCTCATTCCCCCTCCAGGACCAGGTGGTCCACGCCGGATTCCTCAAATACATTCATATAATCGTCCATACGCTGGACGATCTCGTCATAGTTTTCATCGGTGATGTCGGCATAATTCATGTCCCGGCGGCTGAGCTCCTCCGCCAGAATCTCATAAAACACGTTGTCCTCATACAGGGCGATGACCTCGTGAATGCCTCCGTCCACATACGCCTGGCTGGGCACGTCCTGCCCCTGCCAGCGCTCCGTGAGCACCTGCATGGGACCGGAGCGGCACAGGCCGAAGAGCTTGCTTTCGATGCGGTCATAATCCTCGAAGCGGTCGTCGCCCCGGGTGGAGTTCATGACCCAATTGCCGATATATACAAGATCCAGCAGCCGCCGGAACTCCTTGTTGCTCAGCTCGATCTGCATAGAGCGCGCCTCCTTCTTGATATTTTGATTATTATACCACGTTGCCGGCGATTTTCCAGTAAGAAAATGTGAATTTTCCCACTTGTTTTATTGGGCGTTTTGACATATAGTATAAAAGTATGATTATGCGCAAAAGTGAGGCAAGGGTTATGAGAAAACGCAGCGTCTGCATTCTGTTCGGCGGAATTTCCCCGGAGCATGAGGTCTCTCTGCGATCGGCGGAGTCTGTTCTGAACCATATCGATAAAACGAAATATAACGTATTTCCCGTTGGCATTACCAAGGAAGGGGACTGGGTCCTCTTCGGCGGGACGGATTACGCCATGCTCCCCGCCGGGACCTGGCTGGAGTGCCCCCAGAACCGCCGGGCGGCCATTTCTCCGGTGCGGGGGCAGGGCCTGCTGACCTTTGAGGGGGACTGCGTGGTCCGGGAGCGGATCGACCTGGTGTTCCCCGTGCTCCACGGGGCCAACGGCGAGGACGGCGCCATTCAGGGCCTGCTGCAAATGGCGGGGATCCCCTATGTGGGGCCCCACATTGCCGCCTCCGCCGTCTCCATGGACAAGACCCTGACCAAGCTGGTGGCGGATCAGGCCGGCGTGCGCCAGGCCCGGTGGCAGCTGGTGCGGCGGGAGGAGCTGGCGGCCCGGCGGGAGCCGGTGCTGGACAGCCTGGAGGCCAATTTTGCCTATCCCATGTTTGTGAAGCCCGCCGGGACCGGCTCCTCCGTGGGCGTGTCCAAGGCCAAGGACCGGCAGAGCCTGGCCGCGGCCCTGGACAACGCGGCGAAATTCGACCGGAAGATCCTGGTGGAGGAGTTTATCGACGGCAAGGAAGTGGAGGTCGCCGTGCTGGGCAACGATACCCCCGTGGCCTCCGTGTGCGGGGAGATCGACTCCGGCGCGGACTTCTATGACTACGAGGCCAAGTATCTCACCGATACCTCCACGGCCTATATCCCCGCCCGCATTTCCGAGAGCGCCCAGGAGGCGGTCCGGGAGGCGGCGGTGAAGATCTATACGGCCATCGGCTGCCAGGGCCTGAGCCGGGTGGACTTCTTCGTCACCCGGAAGGGGGAGGAAGTGGTGTTCAACGAGATCAACACCATTCCCGGCTTTACCTCCATCTCCATGTACCCCAAGCTGTTCCAGGCCAGCGGAATCCCTTATTCTCAGCTGATTGACCAGCTGCTGGAGCTGGCCGGGGAGGCAGAGTAATGAAAAAACCGGTAATGCTCTCCATTTGCGGGGCCCAGAGCTACGAGGGCTCGGAGCCGGACCGGGTGGAGCTGCTGACCGAGGGAGAGCTGGAGGCCCTGGAGGACGGAAGCTGGCGCATTCGCTATGAGGAGAGTGAGCTGACGGGCCTGCGGGGCACGCAGACCACCTTCCACCTGGAGCCCGGGCGGATCACCCTGCGCCGGGACGGCCTCCTGGTATCGGAGATGGTGTTTGAGGAGGGGACGCGGCACGATTCCCTGTACCGCATTCCCGAGGGGGCGCTGTGTATCTCCGTCTGCGCCCGCCGGGTGCAGTACGATCTGAGCGAGGACGGCGGGGAGATCCGGGTGCTGTATTCCATCCGGGTGGAGAACGACCTGGCCGGATCGGTGGAGTACCGGATCACGGTGACGCCTAAAACAGACAGCGAGGGGTAACGCCCCGGAAAGGGAGAAGCCATGAAACACAGAGGACGGATCCTGACCCTGGCGGCAGGGCTGCTGGCGGCGGCTCTGGCGCTGAGCGCCTGTAAAAAGGAGGATCCGGGCCTGGCCCGGCTGCAAAAGGACGGAAAGCTGACCGTGGGGGTGGAGCTGCGGGAGCCCTTCGGGGCGGAGACCGGCGGCGAGATCACCGGCCTGGACGGCGAGCTGGCCCAGGCCCTGTGCCGGGAGCTGGGCGTGGAGGCGGAGCTTGTGCCCCTGGAGCCCGGGCAGGGGGGCGAATGCCTCCTGGCCGGAGAGGTCCAGTGCCTTATGGGGGGCGTGACGGCGGATGACGCGGCCCTCCGGGAGCTGACCACCACCGCGCCGTATCTGCTGGAGCAGCAGTGCCTGGTGACTTCGGCAGGGACGGCGAAGAGCTACCGCTCCCTTGCGCCCTTCCGGAAGATGACCCTGGCGGCGGTGCGGGGCTCCGCCGGAGCGGATGCTGCGGCAGCTCAGCTGCCGGAGGCCACCTGCATTCTAGTGGATACCCAGGAGCAGGCCCTGGAGGCCGTGGTCCGGGGGCAGGTGGACGCGGCGGTGCTGGCCCTGTCCGTAGCGGGGCTGTGCACCGGGGAGGACTCCGAATATCCCCAGCTGGCCGTGGCGGACGGCGCGGCGCTTCCCAAGTCAGCCTATGTGATCGCCCTGGGGGATGACACCTTTTTGAAGGCCATTTCGGACGCCATGGTGCGCCTGGAGGAGGCCGGGACCATCGACGCCCTGGCGGAGCGCTACGGTCTGGGTGAGGCCCTGATTGCGGGATAAAAGCCACGGCACCGGCGGACTGCGAAACAGTCCGCCGGTGCCGTTTTCGTTTGCCGCCTGCGGAAGAATCTTAAAAATCTCCCGGCGCTCTTGTAACTCCGGGCAAAATCCGCTATAATAAAAAAGAATGACTGAAATATGACTGAAATTGGAGGCAGATTGTAATGCTTGAGCTTACGGTTGGAATGACCGGGAAGGTAACTTCCCAGGTGGAAAAGGAAGATACTGCGGCCCAGGTGGGCTCCGGCTCCCTGCTGGTGTTTGCCACGCCCTGCATGGCGGCCATGATGGAGGGCGCGGCCTGCGAGGCCATTGCCGAGGCCCTGCCCGAGGGCAAGACCACCGTGGGGATCTCCCTGGACCTGGCGCACACCTCCGCCACCCCCGTGGGGCTGGAGGTCTGGGCGGAGGCGGAGCTCACTGCGGTGGAGGGCAAGATCCTGACCTTCCGGGTGACCGCTTTTGATGAGAAGGGCGAGATCGGCCACGCCACCCACAAGCGGGCCGTGGTGGACAGCCAGCATTTTCTGGAAAAGGCATACGCAAAGCTGTAAAGGGGGACAATAGCCATGGGATTTCGCGGCGATGAATTTATCTGGAAGGACCGGAAGCGTTTTTTGGGGATGCCCCTGAGCTTTACCCGCTACGCCATGTCGGAGGACCGGCTGTTTTTGTCCAAGGGCTTCTTCTGCGTGAAGGATGAGGAGGTCCTGCTCTACCGCATCCAGGACATCAGCATGACCCGGCACCTGGGCCAGCGCCTGCTGGGCCTGGGGACCATTGCGGTGGATTCCCGGGATAAGACCAGCCCCCACCTGGAGCTGAAGAACATCCGCAGCCCCAAGCAGGTCAAGGAGCTCCTCCACCGGCAGGTGGAGGAGGCAAAGCGCCGCCGCCGGGCGGAAATGGGCACCCTGGGCGGCCGCCTGCGGGAGGACGAGGAGCTGGACTGAGCGGCAAATACCGGACCCGGAGCGGGTACAAATCGGAACGGAAAGGGCATTTTATGGAAGAATTAAAGGTTACGACGGAGAATTTTGACGAGCTGGTGGCCCGGGCGGAGGAGCCTGTGCTGCTGGATTTCTGGGCAAGCTGGTGCGGCCCCTGCCGGATGCTGGCCCCCACGGTGGCGGAGCTGGCCCGGGAGGCCGAGGGCTTCCTGGTGGGCAAGGTCAACGTAGACGAGGAGCCGGAGCTGGCCCGGCGCTTTGAGATCATGAGCATCCCCACCCTGGTGGTGACCGAGGCGGGGCGGGAGGTCCGGCGGAGCGTGGGCGTGGTGCCGAAGAATCGAATCCTGGCCCTTTTGCAGAAATAACACACAGAAAGGGCAGGTGACTGCTTTGGAAACCAAGAAGAGCTTTTCCGACCGGCTGGTCGAGAAACTGCCGCTGCTGGTGGTCCTGTTTTGCTGCGTCCAGCCGATCCTGGATGTTCTGGGCTACTGGCAGGACGCGCTGAAGATTCCCAATGTGCTGACGCTGCTGCTGCGGATGCTCCTGCTTGCGGCGACGGTCCTGACGGGCTACTGCCTGTCGGACCGGAAGCGGTACTACTGGGCGGCCGTGGGCGTTTTGGGCGTCCTGGCTCTGGGGCACATTTTCGCCTGCGTCCAGGCGGGATACAAGTCCCCCATCGAGGACATGATGAATCAGATCCGGATCTATTTCCTGCCGATGATGACCCTGTGCTTCATCACCTTCCTGCGGAGAAATGAGAAGGTCCTGGGGGCAATCAAGCTGGGCTTTGCCCTGACCATGGGCATTTTCCTGGGCATTATGCTGCTGAGCCGCCTGACCGGGACGGATCCGTATACCTACCCCACAAAGAAGATCGGCGTGCTGGGCTGGTTCCTGTGGACCAATCCCCAGAGCGCGATTCTGTCCATGCTCATGCCGCTTACGGTGGCCTGGGCCCTGGGCCGGTGGAAAACGAAGGTCCTGCCGGTGCTGGCCGTGACGGCCATCGCGGAATTTGCCCTGTACATCCTGGCTCCCCGGCTGGCCTATGCGTCCCTGGTGGCCATCGGCGTGGGCCTGTGCATCTGTATGCTCCTGGCAGAGGGAAAGAAGCGCCTGCGGCAGGCCGTGGCGATCTTCCTGTGCACCGCCGTGTTTGCGGCGCTGTACCAGGTCTCTCCCACCCATCGGAATCAGGTGCTGATCTATGAGGTGGCCGAGGGGAAGCAGCAGCAGATTGACGCCATCCTGGAGGAGACCGAGGCGACGAAGCCCACGGAGCCCGGCGAGACGACGGGCACCGAGCCTACGGAGCCCCGCCTGCCGACCAAGGAAGAGGTGCGCAGCGAGGCCTACCGGGATAAGCTGTACCGGATCTACTGGGCTTATGTCCATGGGCTGATCGAGCAGTTCGGCTTTGACCGGACGGTGCAGGCCTATGATTACAGCATCGATACCGAGCAGCTGGCCAACGACCGGATGAAGAAGCTGACCTTCTGCAAGCTGCTGCTGGAGGATTCGCCTGCCTCTTCCAAGTGGTTCGGCCTGGACGTGACCCGGACCATTGTGCCGGACATTGTCCTGCGGGACGGCGAATGGGTGGATGGCTTCGCGGTGTATGACGTGGAGAACGACTTCCACGGGATTTACTATCTCTGCGGCATCGTGGGCCTGGTGCTGATGATTGCCTTCTTGCTGTGGTTTGCCCTGCGGGTGCTGGTGGGGTTGTGCCGGAATTTCCGGGCCGTGTTCACCATCGACCTGGCGGCCTTCTGCGCGGCCTACTGCACCGCCATGCTCCACTGCTATTTTACCGCGTCGATCCTCCGGCGGAACAACTCCTCGGTGTATCTGGCCTTGGTGCTGGCGGGAATGTGGTATCTGACCCGGCGGGAGATTTATGCCGGGGCCCCCAAGGGGGAAGAAGGAGTGCGGGAAATTGCTGATTAGCATTATCGTTCCTGTTTATAATGTGGCGGATTATCTGGCCGGCTGTGTGGCCTCCGTCCGGGCCGGGGGTGAGGCGGACTATGAGCTCCTGCTTATCGACGACGGCTCGACGGATGAGAGCGGCGCCATTCTGGACCGGCTGGCGGCGGAGGACCCGGCGCATATCCGGGCCCTGCATCAGACCAACCGGGGCCCCGGCGGGGCCCGCAACACGGGAATCGAGGCGGCCCGGGGGGAGTATCTGCTGTTTCTGGACAGCGACGATACCCTTATGCCCGGCGCTCTGGCCCGGCTGGCCCAGGCGGCCGGGGAGACCCGGGCGGACATTCTGGGCTTCAACGCCCTGACGGACGACGGCGCGGGCCACCGCGCCCATCTGGAGACCAACCGGGGGCCCAAGGGGGAGGCCTTCTCCCTGAGCCTGCACCCGGAGCTGCTGCTGTCGCTGCCTGCACCCTGGCCCCGGCTGTGGAGCGCCCGGCTGTTTGAGCAGGTGCGCTTTCCGGAGAAGGTCTGGTATGAGGACCTGCGGGTGGTGGCGCGGCTGTTCGCTCTGGCAGAGCGGGTGGTGCTTCTGCCGGACGAGCTGTATGTGTATCTGTACCGCCCGGGCTCCATTATGAACAACGCCAAGCTTCTGAAAAACCGGGAGATCCTTACGGCTATGGAGGATATTACCGGCTGGTATCAGAGCCGGGGCCTGGCTGAGCGGTATGCCCCGGAGCTGTGCGCTCTGGCGGTGGAGAATCTTTACCTGGCTGCCTCTGTCCGGGTGGCCCGGTCGGACCCGAAGAGCCCCGTTTTGGGGGAGCTGCGGGGGTATATGCTGAAGAATTACCCTGATTTTTGGGAAAATCCCTATGTCGCCCGGCTGCCCCGGAGCAAGCGCCTGGCCCTGCGCCTGGTGGACCGGCGGCAGTACGGACTTTTGCGGCTGCTGTTCCGGCTGAAGGAGGTATTTCATGCGCATTAGCGTGGTGATCCCGGTTTATAATGTGGCGGACTATCTGCCCGGGTGCATGGCCTCCGTTTTGTGCCAGGACCTGGCGCAGACAGAGATCCTCCTGGTGGACGACGGCTCCACCGACGGCAAAAGCGGGGCCCTATGCGACCGCTTTGCCCGGGAAAATCCGGAGACGGTCCGGGTGATCCACCAGAAGAACCTGGGCCTGGGCGGCGCCCGGAATACGGGGCTGGAGGCGGCCAGGGGCGAGTATGTCCTGTTTCTGGACAGCGACGATACCCTGACGCCAGACGCGCTGGAGGTCCTGCACCGGGCGGTGGACCGGGAGCAGCCGGATGTGGCTGCCTTCCATATGCGCCTGGTGACCCCCGGGGGCGCCGAGCTGCCGGAGACCCGGCACCATGTGCCCCTGGACCGGACCCTGACCCTGGCCCAATGCCCGGAGATGCTTCTGGACAGCCCCTCGGCGTGTATGCGCCTGTGGCGGCGGAGCCTGTTTTTGGATACGGGGATCCGCTTCCCGGAGCACCTGCTGTATGAGGACCTGCACACCACGCCGAAGCTTCTGCTGGCGGCGGAGCGGATCGTGGGCCTGGACGCCGCGCCCTATGTGTATTTGCAGCGGCAGGGCTCCATTATGCGGGGCTCTAACCCCGAGAAAAACCGGCAGATTCTCCTGGCCCTGGACAGCGTTCTGGGATGGTACCGGGAGCGGGGCACGTTTGACTGCTACCGCGGGGAGCTGGAGGGGCTGGTGCTGCACCATGTGTATGCCGCCGCCTATCGGGTCCTGTGCCAGGACCCCAAGAGCCCGGTGCTCCGGGTGCTGCTGGACTATCTCCGGGAGAACGCCCCGGATTACAGGAAAAATCCCTATTACGCCGCCCTGACCCGGAGCCAGCGGGGAACCCTGTGGCTTATGGAGCGGGGGATGACCGCTCTGCCTGCGGCGGTGTTTGCCTGGAAGGACCGGCGCCGGGCCCGGGCCGAGAAAGGGAGGAAACCGGAATGAAGCAAGCAAAACACCAAGCCCCCAGCCCTCAGCGGCTGAACGGGGGCATTCTGCCTCTGATTACCCTTCTGGGCAGCGCGGCGGGCGTCGTACTGAGCCGCAGCCTGCAAGGGCTGAAGGATGCAGACGGCCTGCTGCCCCGGGACTGCGGGACCTACCGCACCCTGTGGGCGCTGACCCTGGCCACCCTGCTGGCGCTGGGCGTCTGCGCCCGGTTTGTGGGAAACGAGGGGAGCCTGGAGCGCAATTACCCCGGGAAAAAGCGCCCCGGCCTGGGGCTGCTTCTGGCAGGTGCCGCCGCGGCGGCCTCCGGGGTGACGGGGCTGCTGGAGGCCGGAGACGGGCTGCATAAAGGGGCCTGCGTGCTGGGCCTTGGGGCTGGGACCGGCCTTCTGACCTGGGGGATCGCCTGGCTGCGGGGGCGGGAGCCCCGGGGGCTGGCGGTGCTGCTGCCCGGCTTCTGGCTGGCGGCCAGCCTGGTGGACCGGTTCCGGGGCTGGAGCCAGGACCCCCAGATCGCGGATTACTGCTTCCGGCTTCTGGCCTCGGTGTGGGCCATGCTGGGGGCGTACTATCTGGCGGGCTTCCCCCTGGACCAGGGGCGCCGGCGGTGGAGCCAGTTCTTCGCCTGGTCCGGGCTGTTTCTGTGCGCCCTGGGAATTGCCGGGAGCACCGGCGGCGAGCGGCTGCAATATGCAGCGGTGGCCTGCTGGTTCCTGCTGGGCGCCCCGGCGCTGAACGTACCGGCGGCCCGGCAGACGGAGTTTCCGGAGGAGCCGGAAGAAGGATAGGGAGACCTGGCCTTTTCGGCATAGAAAACGATGATTTGACAGAAAACGAGGCGCTTGCACCGGCAAGCGCCTCGTTTTTGCTGAAATATCTCAATTTTCCGGGCACCAAAGGTTCCCTTGTGGAAAGAGAGCTGTCAGCCGCCAGGCTGACTGAGGGATTGAACGCTACCCTACTTTGAGAAGGCTTTCCATCAACCGCTTTTCCCGTTTTGCATCAGCGCTCAGTCGAGGCGACCTGCGCTGCCCCCGGCGGGGCCCTTTCCTCTGGGGGAAAGGGCCGAAAGCCCACCGGGCTGCGGCCCGGACCCGGGGCCCCAGGCGGCGGTACGAAATAATTGCCCAGCAAGCTTTGTAAGCCGCTGCGTCGCACCGGCTCTGTTTCCGTATCCAACAGCGCTTGGCCGCGCCCGCGCCCGAAATGCACCGGGCTGAATTTGAAAGTAGTTGCGTTGGGAGATGTGCATCATGCCGCCCGATGGTACCAAGCATAATAAGATAGCGTAGTTTGGAACGAGAAATGCGAACAAATATATAGAAATCTTAAAATTGACAATTGGTACACGCTCAAATCATGACCGGAATTTCCAAACTTTTCAACCTAGAAGAGCAGCACTTTTCATGGAGAACCGCTGCGTTTTTGCTGAGAATTGGCAAAGGCCCTGCCTTTCGGCAGGACCTTTGCGCGTGATGAATGGAGAGAAAGAAAAAAGCAAAAAACTGGAACTGGCTGAACGGCTCAGCGGCCCTTCAGGACCGCGTAGGGAGGCAGGGGATCGCCCGTGAGGGGAGCGGCGTAGGTCCGGAATTCCTCCGTTACGCCGTTATGGGCCTCGTTGATCCACGCCAGGGGGAATTTCTTTTCCACGTTGGCCACCTCCTCCAGGGGGACCTGGGTCAGAGACCAGGCATAGGGGTCGGAGCTCTCCCGCCGGATGGCGGCCATGTAGCCGGTCTGCCCGGCCATGGCCAGACGGACGGCGTGGCGGCCTACGGCGATGGCCTCCTCCCGATCCTGGGCGGACTGCAGAATCATGGAGCACCGGCCCAGGAAGCCGTGGCGCTCCGCCCGGGCGCGGACGCCCAGATTCGCGGTGACCTTGTCACACAGGGCCTGGGCTGCGCCTCCGGCCAGCTTGTGGCCGAAGCCGTCCACAATGCCCAGATCGGCAATCATCTTGCCGGTCTCGTCTGCCAGGCCCTCGCTGACCACAATGAGGATCTCCTTCTGCTTGCGCAGGAGGTTGTCCACGTCCGCCAGGAAGGCGGCCTCGTTAAAGGCGTACTCCGGCAGATAGACCAGCTGGGCGCAGGGCTTGCCGTTGTAGGTGGGCAGGCTCCCGGCGGCGGTGAGCCAGCCGGCGTTCCGGCCCATGGTCTCCAGAATGGTGACATACATGGGCATGGCCTGGACCTCCATCCACAGGTCCCGGGTGTTGTTGGCGATGAACCGGGCGGCGCTGCCGTAGCCGGGGCAGTGGTCCGTCAGAGCCAGGTCGTTGTCAATGGTCTTGGGAATGCCGATTACGGACAGATCATAGCCGCTGGCCTGGGCCAGCTTGGCGATTTTGTTGCAGGTGTCCATGGAATCGTTGCCGCCATTATAGAAGAAGCAGCCGATGTCGTATTTCTTCAGGACCTCCAGAATCCGGGGGTAGTCCGCGTCGGTGAGCTTCCGGCGGCAGGAGCCGATGGCGGAGGCAGGGGTATGGGGCAGGAGCGCCACCTGGGCCGGGTCCTGGCAGGACAGGTCCAGCAGCTCGTCGTTGAGCACGCCCTCTACGCCGTGAATGGCGCCGTAGACGGTCCCGGCTCCGGCCTGACGGGCCGCCTCATCGATCACGCCGAAGAGCGAGGCGTTCATGACCGTGGTGGGCCCGCCGCCATGGGCGACCAGAATGTTGCGTTTCATTGCGATTCCTCCCAATGGTTATTTTGTGGTGTCAAACAGGGCTATCTTGTCGGAGATGACCTTCCGGGCGTGGGCCTGGGCGCTCTGATAGGCCTTGTAAATATCCTTGGAGTTGACCTCCAGGCCAAAGCCCTCCAGGAAGGCGTGGCGGACCTCGGTGGCCACGTTGATCTTCCGGATGCCCATGACGATGGCCTTGCGGATCATATCGTCGGGGATGCCGGAGCCGCCGTGGAGCACCAGGGCCGGGCCGCCCAGCGCGGCCACCTGCTCCAGCCGGTCAAAGGCCAGGTTGGGGGTGCTCTTGTAAATGCCGTGGGCATTGCCGATGCCGATGGCCAGGGCCTCTACGGTGACCTCGTTCAGGAAGCGCTTGGCATCGTCCACGTTTACCAGATTGGCCTTGGCGGTCATGCCGTCCTCGGTGCCGCCGATGGCGCCCAGCTCCGCCTCCACGGACACGCCCACCGCATGGGCCGCCCGGACCACGGACTGGGTCACGGCGATATTCTCCTCCAGGGGCAGACGGGAGCCGTCGATCATGACGGAGGTGAAGCCGTTGCGCAGGCACTGAATGACCTGCTCATAGGACGCGCCGTGGTCCAGGTGCAGGACCAGGGGAGCGTTGGTGCTCTCTGCGATCTGGCGGCAGATGTTGGCGATCTTCTCCAGCTTATTGTACTTGAAGGTGTTTTGCCCCACCATCATAATGGCGGGAAGCTGCTTCTCCTCGGCCACGAAGGCGATCTCCTCCGCAACCTCCAGGGTGTCTACGGTGAAGGCCGCGACTGCGAACTTCTTCTCTTCGGCGGTCTTAAGGACCTCCTGCATGGTTACCAGTGCCATAAGTATTTCCTCCTGTTATTTTATCTGATTTTTGGGGATTTGCAATTCCTTTTTTAAAGCGCCGGGGGCATGGGCAGGGTCGCGCCGCCGAAGGGCATGGCGATGACCGTGGCCCGGGGACCGTATCGCGCCAGGGCCTGGTCCAGAGCTGCCTGGGCGCTGGGCTGGGGATTCAAAAACAGGCTTCGGACAAAGGCCGGATCCATTTCCGAGACCAGATCGATCCGGGCATGGGCCAGGGCCATGCCGATGGCGGCGGCCTTGTGGCCGCCCAGCTCAAATTCCCGGCCGATGCGCTCCACCAGAGCCTGGGGACTGTCCGCCTGGGCGAACCACCGGGCAAAGGCGGCGCTGCCCATCCCCTCGGGGCAGGCCCCGATGAGGATGATGGTCCCACCGTCCCGGACGGCGTGCTTGGCGTTGTCCAGGGCCTTCTGGGTCTGATAGAGGTTGGCGTCCTTGGGCGCGCCCCCCTGAGAGACCAGAACAATGTCCGCCCGGGCGGGGATGGGCTTGCGGTACATCCGGTCCAGATAGGCGCAGCCCGCCCGATGGGCCAGGGTGCAGTCCCCGGCCACGGCGTGGACGATGTGCTTGTGCTCGTCCAGCACCACATTTACCAGGTAATCCACCCCGCAGATGGCCCCGGCCTGCTCAATATCCCGGCGCAGGGGGTTGTCCTCCATGCGCCCGGCGCAGGCCTCCGGACGGACCATGAGCCGGTGGTTGGCCTGAATGGCCGCCGGGGTGGAGACTCCGGGCATCAGGGCTTTGGCCCCACCGGAGTATCCGGCAAAATAGTGAAATTCAATGTTTCCTAGGCAGATGCGCCGGTCCGCCTCCGCCACCGCCCGGGTGATGTCTACCGGGGTGCCGTTCTGGGTGACACCCAGGCGGATGCAGTCGTTGGGGTCGGAGTCCACGCAGCGGATCTCCTCATAGGCCCGGTCGCCGGCCAGGTGCCGCATTTCCTCCGGGGTATGGGGGCGGTGGGAGCCCAGGGCAAAGACCAGGGTGATGTCCTCCCGGCGAATGCCCGCGGCATACAGCCGGTCCAATACCGGGGGCAGGACCTCCCAGGTGGGCAGGGGCCGGGAAATGTCGCTGGTGACGATGGCCACCGTTTCCCCGGGACGGAGGACCTGCTCCAGAGGGGGCGCGCCGATGGGAGCGGCCAGGGCGGCCTCCACTGCCGCCGTGCCGGTCAGGGGGTGGTCCATGGGATTGGCATGGAGCTCCGCCAGAAGGTTGGCCTCCGGCAGCTCGACGGTCTGGACCCCTGGGCCGTAGCCGAATTCCAGCTTCATGTCCGGTCTCCTTCAAAGCGCAGGGCAGCGGAGCGCAGGGCCTTTACCACGGGCAGCTCCTCGCCGGTGAGGAAGCGGATGAGGGCACCGCCGCCGGTGCAGACATAGCCCAGGCGCTGGGTGATCTGATACTTTGCCGCAGCGGTGACGCTGTCGCCGCCGCCGACTACGGTGAAGGCTTCGGTCTGTGCCAGAGCTTCAAAGACGGTCTTGGTGCCCAGCTCCGTCTCTTCCTTTTCGAAGATGCCCATGGGGCCGTTGACAAACACCGTGCCGGCCTGCAAAACGGCCTGCCGGTAGACTTCGGCCGTGGCGCTGCCGATGTCCACGGCGGCAATCTCTGCCGGGACCGCGCCCAGGGGGCACTCCTGCCGGACACCCTCCCGGACATAGGCCAGGTCCGTGGGCAGAAGGATTTTGTCGGGGTATTTGGCCAGCAGCTCTCGGGCGGTATCGAAGAAGCCGTCGTAATTCGACTTGTGGATGAACGCCAGGCTGCCCTGGCCGATCTGCTCCCCCCTGGAGGCCAGAAGGATGTTTGCCACCAGCCCACCGGTGAGGACCCGGTCCGCCGTGCCCCGGCTGAGGACGGTGTCCATCATTAAAAAGGCGTCCGAAATTTTGGACCCCCCCAGCACAAAGACGCAGGGGTGCTTGGGCGCCTCCATCAGCTGGGAGATCACGCAGTATTCCCGCTCAAACAGCCGCCCCATGGCCGAGGGAAGGACCTGCTCAAAGCCGCACAGGCTGGGTTGGTCCCGGTGGGCGGCGGCGAAGGCGTCGCAGACGTACAGATCGGCCAGGGGGGCCAGCTTGGCGACCACCTGGGTCTGGGCCTGCTGCTCCGGGGAGAGGGCCAGCTTCAGCTCAAAGAGGGTCTGCTCCTCCGCCATAAAGCGCACATTATCCAGCAGGAGGATCTCTCCGTCCCGAAGCGCCCCGATGGCCTGCCGGGCGGCAGGGCCGCACACGTCGTCAATCCAGCGCACCGGCCGGTCCAGAAGCGCCTGGAGGACCCGGGCGTGGGGGCGGGTGCAGTAATAGTTTTTATATTCAATGTCGCTGCCCTGGTGGGCCAGGATCACGAGCCGGGCACCCCGGTCGGAGAGCTCCCGGAGGGTGGGAACGCAGGCGGTGATCCGGGCGATGCTTTTAAGACTGTCCTGCGCCCGATCTACCGGCTGGTTGATGTCCACCCGGCACAGGACGGTTTTTCCGCGGACCTCAAAATCATCCAGGGTGCGGATGCCGAATTTCATAGGCGACGCTCCTTTTGAAAGTGAATTGTAATTTTATTGTTAAGTGTGACAAAATGATTAGAGACTTACCAATAAGACTATAGCAGATAAGGAACAAACTGTCAAGTAATATTCCAAAATATTTCCGAAGCGGCGCGTAAAAAGAAAAGATACAATAAACATACAAGAATGATTGACAAATTCCCAAAAATCAGTTATGATTTAGACACAAGGAAGTTTGCAAAGAAACGCAAAAAGAGGAAAGGGGAGCTCACCCATGAAGGAAAGCCGGAGGCGGCAAATTGAAACTCTGATCGCTGAGCGCAAGAGCCTGAGTATGCAGGAGCTCTGTGACGCCCTGGGCGTCTCCATGAATACCGTTCGTGCAGATGTGAGCTGCCTGGTCCAGGAGGGCTTCGTGGAGAAGGTTTACGGGGGGATCGTGCTGAAGCAGCATGAGGACATTCCTCTGTATGAGCGCCGGAGCCAGCAGCAGACGGACTGCAAGTGCCGCATTGCCAAGGCGGCGGAGGCCCTGATCGAGGACGGGGACATTGTTTACATTGACGCCGGCACGACCACCATGCGCCTGCTGGACTACCTGGACCCGGCGAAGCACGTGACCATTGTGACCGCCAGCGTCTCTGTCCTGCAGCGGACGCAGAGCATGGCCAATGTGAATACCATGATGCTGCCCGGGCTGTATGATAAGCGCAGAAATGCCATGATGGACAGCAGTACCGTGGAGTATTTGTGCCGTTTTCAGCACAATAAGGGCTTTTTTGGCGTCTCTTCCCTGACTGCGGCAGGGGGGCTGGGCGTCTCCAGCTGGCAGGAATATGAGCTCAAGCGCACCGCTGTGGCCCACTGCCAGAAGGCCTATCTCATGGTGGACGCAACGAAGTACGGCCGGACGGCCCTGCTGGCCTACGGCACGCTGGAGCAGATGGATACCATCCTTACGGACAAGGACATGGCGCCGGAATTTCTGGAGCTGTGCCGGAAGAAGGGCGTTGCGGTAAGGCTGGTTTAGACGCGGGCCGGCACTTTGGGGAAATTCGACAAAAAAGCGGGGATTAAAAATTCAGAACGGGCAGCTTCTCGAGAGAGTCAGGGAGCCGCCCGCTTTTTTTCAGGAAAAATCTGGGAGCGCCTTCGTGTAATTGCCCAAAGACAGGGGCGCGGACTTGTTCAGCTTTCACAGAAAACCGGAGGGAGGGGCGGAGCTGCCCCGGGTCGGTAATTTGCACAAGAAACCCACGGCCCGTTGAACGGAGGCAACAAAAACATTACAATGACTTGTTGACTTTTCTGAAAAGATATGGTATGTTTCTGTTAGATTTAGAGAAAAGATGCTGCACGACACAAAAACAACATGAAAATTTGCAGCCGATGTTCTCTGAAAATAACAGCGCGGGCCCGGCAGGACCGGGCGCAAGGAGGATACCATGAAGAAGATCAGAGTAGGCGTAGCCGGGTATGGCACCATCGGCCAGCGGCTGGCGGACGGCGTGGCCCTGCAGGGAGACATGGAGCTGGTCGGCATTGCGGACCTGGCCCCCACCCTGTCGCTCCAGGCGCTCCGGGAGCGGGACATGATCGGCGAGAACGGTGTGAAGTACAACCTGTACCTGGTGGACGGCGCGGACGAGGCGGCGTTCCGGGAAAAGGACATCCCCGTAGCCGGGACCTTCGAGGACCTGTGCAAGAATGTGGACATTATGCTGGACTCCGCCCCCGGCGGCGTGGGCGCGCAGAATAAAAAGAACTATTATGAGAAGTACGGCGTGAAGGCCATCTTCCAGGGCGGCGAGAGCAACGCGGTGGCGGATGTGTTCTTCCACGGCTATGCCAACTATGAAAAGGGCCTGGGGCAGGATTATCTGAAGCTCACCTCCTGCAACACCACGGGCCTGATCCGCACGGTGGACTGCCTGGACCGGGCCTACGGCATTGAGAAGGTGGCCATCACCATCATCCGCCGGGTGGCGGATCCCGGCGACTATCACCGGGGCCTGACCAACGCCCTGCAAATGGAGAAGGCGCCCACCCACCAGGCGGTGGACCTGATGACCATCATGCCCCATGTGAACGCCACGGGCATCCTGGTCCACACCCCCGTGACCCACGGGCATATCATTACGGTCCTGGCCACGGCCAAGGACGGGAAGAAGATCACCAAGGAAATGGCCCTGGAGGCCTTCCGGAAGCACCCGAGAATCCGCACCGTCACCCTGGCGGAGGGCTTCAAGGGCAACGCCAGCTTCTTCAAGTACGGCCGGGACCTGGGCAACCGCCGGGGCGACCTGTATGAGATCGGCCTGTGGGAGGATTCCATTGTGGAGTCCGGCAACGACATTATGTATGCCATCCACATCCCCCAGGAGTCCGTGACCATCCCCGAGACCATGGACGCCATCCGGGCGGCGACGAAGATGCAGCTCACCCGGGAAGAGGGCACCGCAGCCACCAACCGGTATCTCCATATCGGCGCGTTCAAGCGCTGAGCCGAAACAATGTGCAAGAACAGTGTCTACTGTTGCAAATACAAACGAAAAGGAAAGGAAAACAAAATGAAAAAGCTACTTGCGATTCTCCTTGCCATCGCCATGCTCCTGGCCCTGACCGCCTGCGCAGGCGGCACGAACCCCACGGACAAGCCGACCGAGGCTCCCACGGACAAGCCCAATGACGAGACCAACAGCGACACCACCCCCGCAGACGACTCCGCCGAGCCCATCCGCATCGGCATCTGGACCTCCCTGACCGGCGCCTCCGCCATCGAGGGCGAGCTCATTGAGAACGGCGCCCGCCTGGCGGCCGAGCAGTGGAACGCCAAGGGCGGCATCAAGGGCCGCAAGATCGAGTTCGTGGTTTATGACGACCAGTCCACCACCGAGGGCGCCGTCACCGCCACCACCCGTCTGATCGAGAACGACAAGGTGGACGCCATCATCGGCTCCAACCTGTCCAACGCCATCGTGGCCACCGCCAACCTCATC
The DNA here is from genome assembly GCA_934565775.1 of uncultured Oscillospiraceae bacterium. Taxonomy (GTDB): domain Bacteria; phylum Bacillota; class Clostridia; order Oscillospirales; family Oscillospiraceae; genus Faecousia. The sequence goes on along the minus strand of CAKTIN010000017.1, from coordinate 2,104 downwards.
GAGGAAGCCGGGATCCCCTTCGTGGGCAGCGGCACCGGCACGGCCTGGACCAAGTGCGGCTATCACTATATTTTCCGCGGCACCGTTGTGAACTCCTTCATGAATGAGGGCTTCGTCCGGGTGGCTGCCGAGGAGATGGGCGTGAAGAACGCGGCCTTCATCTGGGTCGAGACCGAGAACGGCCAGACCGCCAGCGCCGACATTAAGGAATACTGCCAGAAGTACAATGTGAACCTGGCTTACGAGGGCACCTACCAGAGCTCCGACACCGACTTCACCGCCCAGGTGACCAACACCATCAAGGCCAATCCCGACGGCGTGATGCTCTTCGGCCTGGCCAACGAGCTGTCCCTGATCGTTAAGCAGCTGCGCCAGGCGGGCTACAACGGCTATATCTACATGGCCGAGGCCGGCGCCTCCGTGGACCTGATCGACGTTGCCGGCTCCGCCGCCGACGGCATCATCTTCACCGCCGCCTATGTGGTTCCCCCCGAGCCCGCCAAGGCGACCTCCGAGCTCATGAAGGAAATGCTGGAGGCCTATGTGGCCATGTACGGCGAAATGCCTGCCACCGACGTTGCCTTCCGTGTGTACGACGGCGCGAACCTGCTGTTCACCGCCTTTGAGAACGCGGCGGACATGAACGACAAGGACTCCGTCCGGGACGCCTTCTATAACATCAAGGACTATGAGGGCATTGCCGGTACCTTCGACTTCAGCGCCAAGGACGGCGACGGCCTGTCCGGCTGCAACGTGTACATGATTATCGGCGGCGAGTATTACGCCTTCGATAAGGCAACCCTGGAGAGCAAGCTGCCTGTGGGCTAAGCGCAAACTGAAAGCAAGCGGGAGAAGGCGTCCTGGCGGGCGCCTTCTCCCCGCGACCCCCCGCATTCCCCGGACCCCGGCGAACATTTTGCAGAGTGGAGGAAACTCTTATGATAGGAAGATTGATAATTGGCGCGCTGATGATCGGCGCGGTCTACAGCGTCGTAGGAATCGGGTACAGCGTGATCTATAAAGCGTCTGGCCTGATGTCGCTCTGCCAAGGCGATATGCTGATGTTCGGCGCATTTTTGGGTCTGCTGTTCTATAAAACTCTGGGCCTGCCCTTTCCGGTGGCCCTGCTGCTCACCACGGTTCTGATGTTCCTTCTGGGCATGGGCATCCAGAAGTTCCTGGTCATTCCCCTGCTGAAGAAGGCTTCCGGCTTTGCTTCGGTCATTCTGTGTACCCTGGCGCTGTCCTATGTGCTGCAAAACTCGGCGCTGCTGGGCTGGGGCGCGAGAATGTTCCAGTTCCCCTCGATCTTTAAGACCAACTCCATCAGCATCTTCGGCATCGGCGTCGCCCCGGAGAACGCCCTGGTCCTGGGGGCGGCGATCCTGGTGATGATCGTGCTGCACTTCTTTATGACCAAGACCAAATTCGGCACCGCCATGCGGGCCGCAGCCCTGGACGAGACCGCGGCCAGCGCCGTGGGCATCAACGTGGGCGTGACCAAGGGCGTGGCTTGGGGCATTGCCTCCGGTCTGGCCGGAGCCATCGGCTGCCTGCTGGGCCCGGTTTACGGCGTGTATACCACCATGGGCACCCTCATCGGCCAGAAGGGCTTCGCCGGAGCGGTCTCCGGCGGCTACGGCAATATGTACGGCGCCATCATCGGCGGTATGTTCTTCGGCTTTGCCGAGACCTTTATCTCCGCGTACATCTCCACCAGCTATAAGGACTGCATCTCCTTTGGCATCCTCATTTTGATCCTGACCTTTATGCCCACGGGCATTCTGAAGTCCAAGGTCCTGGAATAAGGGCGTATACGGAGGGACAACTATGACGAGTACATTACGGAAAAAAGAATTGAAAAAGAAATTGATCACTGCGGCCTTTGTCGCCCTCGCCTTCGGCGTTCTGGCGGCCATTGCCTTCGGTGAGACCTATATGGCGCTGATGTTCTGCCGGGTGGGCATTTACACCATCGCAGTCTCCGGCCTGGATATTCTGTTCGGCTATACCGGCCAGATCTCCTTCGGCCACGCGGCGTTCTTCGCCGTGGGCGCGTACACCAGCGCGTACTTCTCCATCCACATGGGCTGGAGCCCCATTC
>CAKTIN010000016.1 GCA_934565775.1 uncultured Oscillospiraceae bacterium | reverse complement strand
CCTCGATTTCCCTCCCGTCCTCAAATCGGATTGCATAGTGGTCCGCTCTCCAGCCCGGATTCTCTCTTTCAAATTCCGAACACAGTTGATTCACCATTGCCATTGGATCGGCTTGATCCGCAATTTCCTTCTCCTTTCCATTGCGGATTCCGTCCAGTGCGCGCCGACCTTCGTCATCGTGAAACTGGTCCCCGGCGGGCGTTAAAATATCCTGCCGAGCAATCAAGCAAATCTTTTTCATAGAACTCCCTCCAATCCCCTCACGAACAAATAGTGCTGCCGTTTTTACCTCTCCCGAAATCGAACCGGAGGCCGCGCCGGGCTCATGCCGCATCCGCCTACTCCGGCTCCGCCTCAGAGGCCGCCGGGTCCGTCAGCGTCACATAGCAGTTCCGCCCATACAGCGTGCGGGTCGTAATACCAACCTCCTCCGACATTTTTTCCAGGTTAATCTGATCAAATTTCTCTTTCCCCTTCGCATACTCTGAATCGCAGATGGCACAAATGAAGGCGTTGTTTTCCTTGTCCCAGCTCATTTTGAAATGGACCTTTGTAACATCGAGTATGCCAAACAGGTTGTTCGCCCGATCGATCATCGTTTCGCATAGAAGCTCAAAAATTGCCTCCTCATCGACCTGAATAACCCGGAACTCGCCCTTTTTCAGATGCTTGACCTTCATGATCTCTCACTCCCCGTTCTTTTTCTCTGTCCTTTTCCGCCCGCAAGCGGTCCCCGGTCTAAATGCCGCAGTGGAGGATCCAAGCCTGCGCGGCGCGGGCCGCCCCGCACAGCGCAAGCAGCGGCGCAAATTCCTCCCCCCGGGCAAGCTCCCGCAGCAACGCCTCCAAGGCCGGTATGCTTTCCGCCGGAATCCCCGTAAATCCATAGTAATTGAGCCCCCTATACGGGAGCCAGCCGTCCAGCAGCGTGTCCACTGCCCGGAAGCGCTCCAGCCGGGGCAGAATCAGGGAATCCCGCACCCGGACCGCCTCTTTTCGCCGCTCCCCATACGCCCGGTCCAGAACGGAGAGCACGGTCTCCCGGGCCCGCTCCTGCCCGGCGGTCAGCTCCGGCAGGACGAGGCCGCTCCGGTCCCAAGCCGCGCTGAGCTCCGCCGTGCCGGCCAGCCGCTCCCGGACCGTTCGGGTCTGCTCCTCGCTGAGCAGGAGAAATTCATGTTCCAGCATTCGGCTCCCCCCCTGTTGCTTTCCTTCCGGCCGCGCGCCCCGGCGGGAGCGCTTTCTACTTATAGAATAATTGCTCTTAAACGGATTGTCAACCGCCTTTCCATAGAAAAAAGCTGCCGCAAAACGAATTTTGCAGCAGCCTTTTGGGAGAAACAGGCCGGGGGCAGGGGTAGCGCCGCCCGGCCCATGAGAGAAGCCATTCTGCCCGGCGCTTACACGCCCAGGTAAATTTCCCGCACCCGGGGGTCCTCCTGGAGCTCCTTTGCCGTGCCCTCCAGCTCCATGCGGCCGGTGGAGATCACATACAGCCGGTCGGCCACCCGCAGGGCCATCTGGGCATTCTGCTCCACCAGGAGAATGGACAGGCCGGACTTGTGCAGCCGCTCCACCGTATCGAACACCGTGCCCACCATCAGCGGCGACAGGCCCATGGAGGGCTCGTCCAGCAGCAGAAGCTTGGGCTTGCTCATCAGCGCCCGGGACATGGCCAGCATCTGCTGCTCGCCGCCGGAGAGGCTGCCCGCCATCTGATTCTTCCGCTTCTCCAGAATGGGGAAGGTCCGGAAGGCGTCATCGATCTCCGGCTGGTAATTGTCCTTCCGCTGGTACGCGCCCATCTTCAGGTTATCCAGCACGGACAGCTCCGAGAACACCTGCCGTCCCTCGGGGACCTGGGCAATGCCCGCGGCCACGATGCGGTTGGTGGACCACTTGGTAATATCCTGGCCGTCATAGGTCACGGTGCCCGCCGTCACCGGCAGCAGACCGGAGATGACCTTCATCAGGGTGGATTTACCCGCGCCGTTGGCGCCGATGATGGCCACGCACTCCCCCTGGTTGATGTGCATGGTAATGTCGCTCAGGGCCTTAATGCTGCCATAGGCCGCGCTGACGCCCTTGATCTTCAAAATAGGCTCCATGGATCAGCCCTCCTTTCCGAGGTAGGCCTCGATGACCTTGGGGTTGTTCTGAATGGCCTTGGGCTCGCCCACGGCAATGACCTTGCCCTGCTCCAGAACCGTAATGTAATGGGACAGGTCCATAATGACCTTCATATTGTGCTCCACAATGAGCACCGCCACGCCCCGCTGGCTGATGCGCCGGATGGTGCCCACCAGCTCGGCGGCCTCCGTGGAGTTCATGCCCGCGGCGGGCTCATCCAGCAGCAGGAGCTTGGGGTCGCTGGCCATGGCCCGGGCGATCTCCAGCAGGCGCTTCTTGCCATAGGGCAGGGAGGAGGACATCTGGTCCTTATACTCCAGCAGGCCCACAAAGTCCAGCATCTCCTCCGCCCGGGCCACGCACTTGCGCTCCTCCCGGAACACGCTGGGCAGGCACAGGATCTCGGAGAGCATATTGGTCTTTACGTTCATATGGTTGCCCACCATCACGTTCTCCAACACCGTCATGTCGTTGAACAGCAGGATATTCTGGAAGGTCCGGGTCATGCCCAGCTTTGCGATCTTGTGAGAGGGCAGCTTGGTAATATCCGTCCCGGCGAAGGTAATCTTCCCGGAGGTGGGGTAATTGAGGCCGGAGATGGCGTTGAAGAAGGTGGTCTTGCCCGCGCCGTTGGGGCCGATGATCGCCCGGATCTCTCCGGCGTCGATCTCAAAGTCCACCTGGTCCACCGCCGTCAGGCCGCCGAATTTCATGGTGATTTTTTCCGCAGTCAACAGCATGGCGCTTACCTCCCCGTTTGCTCGGCCTTCTGGGCCTTATTTTTTTGCAGGCGGGTATCGATCCGGGCGTAAAGGCTCCGGACGCCGCCCATAATGCCCTTGGGCATAAAGATCAGGATCAGCACGATCAGCAGGCCGTAAATGGTGAGCTGATAGGCGCCGAACTGCTGGAGAATCTCCATCAGAACGCCCACGACTACCGCGCCGACGATGCACCCGGCCAGGTCGCCCAGGCCGCCCAGCACCGTCATGGTGATGATGGTCACGGAGACGTTGGCGTTAAAGGAGGTGGGGCTGATATAGCCGATGTTGGCGGCGTACAGGCCTCCGGCGACGCCCGCGTACACCGCGCTCACCGCAAAGACCAGCAGCTTATACTTGCTGACGTTGATACCCACGGATTTGGCGGCAATGGGGTTATCCCGCATGGCCTGGAAGGCCCGGCCGGTCTTGGACCGGACGATGCGGTAGCTGCAAAACAGAGCCAGGAACACAAAGGCCAGGATCAGATAGCAGTATTGCAGCTTCGTCATGGGAGAGCCGAAGAGCAGGGGCTTGGGAATGCCGGTGATGCCGAAGGACTTGCCGGTGAACTCCCAGTTGACGAACAGCAGGTTCACCACGGTGTTGAAGCCCGTGGTCACCACCACCAGGAAGATGCCGCTGAGCTTGCAGCTGGTGGAGCCCAGGAGCATTCCCATCACAAAGCACACGCCCACAGCCATGAGCAGGCACACCGCAAAGGGGATGCCGTAGCTCTTCGTCCCGATGGCGGTAATGTACGCGCCGAAGCCATAGAAGGCCGCATGGCCCATGGACAGCTGGCCCGTAAAGCCCAGCAGCAGGTTCATGCCGGAGCCGATGATGGCGTACACCCCGGCCATAATGAAAATATCGTAATAGTAGTTGTTCTTCAGCAGCAGAGGAACCACCAGGCTTGCCACTACTAAGAGCAGCACGTTGATCTTTCCCCGTTTTGTGATCGATCTCATGATTCCCCTCCTTACACCTTAACGACCTTTTTCCGGCCCAAGATGCCCTGCGGTCTCCACAGCAGCACTACCAGCAGCAGCACCACGGGATAGGCCTCCTTAAAGGTCGTGGAAACGTACATACCGCCCAGGGTCTCCACCAGGCCCACCAGCAGGCCGCCCAGAATGGAGCCGGGCATGGAGCCCATGCCCCCGACCACGGCGGAGATCATGACCTTCGCGCCGATGGACACGCCCATGGTGGAGTAGACCTTGATAATGGGGGCCAGCATAATGCCCGCCAGGGTGGCCAGGCCCGCGCTGAGGCCGTAGGTGATCATGGTGATGGTTTTCATATTGACGCCCATGAGGGCGGCGGCGCTGCGGTTCATGGAGACGGCCTGCATGGCCCGGCCCACCTTGGTTTTCTTCATGAACACGTTCAGCAGCAGCATGAGCACCACGCCGATGCCCAGGATCCACAGGTTCTGGGGCACCAGGTAAATGCTGCCGATCTCGATCATTTTCGTGCTGAACACCGAGGGGAAGTTAAACGACTGGGTGCCCCAGATGAGCTGCGCCGCATTCCGCAGTACCGTGGAGATGCCGATGGTGCACAGCAGCAGCATATTCCGGGGACGGCCGTACAGGGGGCTGTAGGCCAGCTTCTCAATAATGAGCATCAGGCCCACGTTGCAAACGACGGACAGGACAAGCGCTATGACAAAGGGCAGACGCAGTGTCACAAAGAAATCCAGCGCCAGAAACGCGCCGACCATCATGATGTCGCCCTGGGCATAGTGCGCCATACCCATCGTGCTGTAAATGATGTTGTAGCCCAGGGTCAGAATGGCGTACATACTGCCAAGCATCAGGCCCTGGATACAGATCTGTAGAAATAAACTCATAACGATTCTCCTGCCTATCTTTGTGAGGGTGGGGCGGCCGCCGGAGGGGCGGCCGTCCCGCTATGGGTGAGGCTATGTGTGGAAGCGGAAATCAGTTATCCCGGACCATGACGTGCTTGCCGTCTTTGTAGGTGATGAGCTTCATGGTATAGAAGGCCTCGCCCACATCGTCGTAGTGGAAGGTGCCCTGGAGGCCCTGGTAATCCACATTGCGGATGGCGTCGGCCAGCTTCGCGGAGAAATCGGAGGCGTTGACGTCGTAGCCGTCCAAGGTGCTCAGCGCAGTGGCGATGATCCAGGTGGCGTCATAGCCCCGGGCGGAGACGTCCGCAGGCTGACGGCCGGTGAGCTCCTGATACTTGGCAATGAAGGCGTCGGACTTCTCGTTGCTCAGAGCGGGGGTCCAGACGGTGTAATACAGCACGCCCTCGGCCAGCTCGGGACCGGCCAGCTCCAGGAAGTTGCTCTCGGAGGCACCGTTGGCCAGAACGATGATGTCGTCGCCGATGACCTGGCGGATCTGCTCCAGCAGGACCACGGCGTCGGTGGCGGCGGCAGTGGTGTAAACCGCCTGAGCGCCGGACTCCTTCAGCTTCAGAACCTGGGTGGAGAAGTCCTTATCGCCGGTGGTGAAGTTCTCGTCGCAGACAAACTCCAGATTGTAGCTGCTCATAATGTCCTTGGCGATGGAGTAGCTGGTCTGGCCGTTTTCGGAGGTCTCGGAGATGATGCCGATCTTCGTCAGGCCCAGATCCTTGATGAAATACTCGAAGCCCGCAGTCTGGCCGCCCTTATTGGTGCCGCAGACCCGGAAGAAGTAATTGTAGCCGTTCTGGCTGAAGGTGGGGTTCAGGCCGGGAACCAGCATGGGAATGCCGTTCTCGTTGCAGATGGGCAGGGTCACCAGGGTGTTGGTGGAATAGATCTGGCCGATGATGGCCTTCACGCCCTCGTTGAAGATCATCTTGTTGATGACGTTCAGGGACACGGTGGTGTCGTTCTGGTCGTCCACGGTGATGAAATCCAGCTCGTAGTTGCCCAGAATTCCGGCCTCGTTGATCTCTTCCAGAGCGATCTTCATGCCGGCCTCAAAGTTCCGGCCGACCTCGGCGTTATCGCCGGAGAGGGTGATCGCCACGCCTACGGGTACGACCTGCTTACCGTCGGAGGGGGGATCCTTTTGATCGTTGGTGGGGGCTTCCGTCCCGCTGTCCGTGGGTTTCGGCGCGTCGGTGGGGTTCGTGCTGCCGGTGCAGCCTGCCAGGAGCATGCACAGGACCAGGGTCAGAGCGAAGAGTCTCATCCAGGGTTTCATTTTGGTTCCTCCATTTCATTTTCTATCTTTTATCTTTCGGGCAGTTGGCCCGTTGGATACGAGGGGGTGGGGGGCTTACTTCATCCAGTCCCGGATGGTCTGGGCTACGGCCGTCTCCCCAAAGCCGTATTTCTCCGCCAGGCGATCGGGGTCGCCGTAGGAGGGGTAGAGATCGGGAATGCCGAAGCGCTTGAACCGGCAGACGGCCCCCGCCTCCATCAGGGTCTCGGCCACGGCGCTGCCCAGGCCGCCCAGGATGCTGTGATTCTCCCAGGTCAGGATCTTTCCGGTCTGCCCGGCGGCCTTCAGCACCGCCTGGGTATCCAGAGGCTTGATGGTGTGCATATCCACCACGCCTACGGAAATTCCCTCCGCCTCCAGGGTCCGGGAGACGGCCAGGGCCTTGCGGACCATCAGGCCGTTGGCGATGATGGTCACATCCTTGCCGGGCTTGGTCTCAATGGCCTTGCCGATCTGGAAGTCATAATCCTCCGCGTAAATATAGGGCTCGTTCTTGCCCAGGCCCAGGCGGATATACATGGGGCCGGGGTACACGGCGGAGGCCTCAAAGACCTTCTGCACCATGGACATATCCGAGGGGCCCACCACCGTGGCGTTGGGCATATTCCGGATGATACCTGCGTCCTCAATGCCGGAGTGGGTGGGACCGGCGGGCTGGGAGATTCCGGCGTACACCGCCACCAGCCGCACGGGCAGGTTCATATAGCAGGCGTCCGTCCGGAACTGCTCCCCGGCGCGCATGGCGGCGAAGGGGGTAAAGGTGGTGCAGTAGGGGATCTTGCCGCTCAGGGCCAGGCCTGCGGCCATGCCCACCATATTCTGCTCCGCGATGCCCACGTTATAGAACCGGTCGGGCTCCTTCTTCCGGATGGTCTCGGTAATGGTGGACCGGGACAGGTCCGCCGTCAGGGCCACAATCCGGGGGTCCTTCCGGGCGACCTCATAGAACATATCGCCCCAGACGCTTCTGGCGTTGGCGACCACTTTTTCATTGGGCTCATACAGCTTCATTCTGCGTCCTCCTTCCCATTGCGGTAGGCTGCCTCCACCTCGGCCAGGGCCTGCGCCAGCTGTTCGTCGTTGATGGAGGTATGATGATACAGGGGATTGTTCTCCATAAAGGAGACGCCCTTGCCCTTGACGGTGTCGGCGATGATAACCGTGGGGACCTGGGAGTCCGCCGGGGGCAGCTGGTCAATGGCGTCCACGATCTGGGCCACATTGTGCCCGTCCACGGTGACCACGTTCCAGTTGAAGGCCCGCCACTTGTCCTCCACGGGGTCCAGAGGCATGATCTCCTCGGTAAAGCCGTCCAGGCCCAGGCGGTTCCGGTCCACCAGGGCGACCAGATTGCCCAGCTTGAAGCCGGCGGCGGCCAGCGCCGCCTCCCACACGGAGCCCTCGGAGAGCTCGCCGTCGCCCATCATGCAGTACACCCGGTGGCGCTTGCCGTCCAGGCGGGCCGCGGCGGCCATGCCTACGGCGATGGGCAGCCCGTGGCCCAGAGAGCCGGAGGAGGAATCCAGGCAGGGCAGCGCCGCCTTGCAGGGATGGTTGCCGAACCGGGTCTCAAAGCCGTTTTTATAGGTGTCAAACACCTCCTGCTTGTCCACGATCCCCCGGCGGGCCATGCACAGGTACAGCGCGGCGCTGCAATGGCCCTTGCTGAGGATGAACCGGTCCCGGTCCTCCCAGGCGGGGTTCTTGGGGTCGATCTGCAAAGCGTACTGGTAAAGGGTGGTCAGGACCTCCGCGCAGGACAGGTCGCCGCCGATGTGCAGGCCGCCCACATGGTGGCACAGCTTCAGCAGGTCCTTGCGGAATTCATAGACCTCTTTTTCCAGGCGCTGAACGGTTTCGGGGTTTGCCATGGTGCCGCCTCCTTTCACTGCACGTCCTCAAAGAGCCGTGCCATCACCGCCATATCGTAATTGTCGTATTCCTTGTTCGCCAGCATGAGCTCATGGACCAGATTGGCCACGGGCAGGGGGATGCCCTCGCCCAGGGCGATGGCATTGCCCAGGTCCTTCCGGCCCAGCATCTGCTTGAAGCCGCCCTCATAATTGCCCTGCATCATCCGGGGGAAGCGCTCCTTAAAGGTGCGGCTCATGCCGGTGCTGGCCATAATCATGTCATACAGGCGGTCCAGATCGAAGCCCTGCTTCTTCGCCACCCGGAACACCTCGCCCAGGACGGTGACGGTGCAGGTGGTGATCATATTGTTGAGATTCTTGAAGGCCTTGCCCATGCCGCAGTCGCCCAGCTCAAAGATGGTCTTGCCCAGGGCCTCCAGCACCGGGCGGACCTTGGCCAGCGCCTCGGGCTTGCCCGCGGAGAAAATGGATAGGCTGTGGGCCTCGGCCCCGGTCACGCCGCCGGAGACCGGCGCGTCCACCACGGCTACCCCATAGGGAGCCAGCCAGGCCTCTACCTCCTGAATGGCGCCCATGGTGCAGGAGGACATATCGATGACCACCGCCCCCTGGGGCAGCGCCTTGGCGAAGGCCTCGTCCATGAGCACGCCCTTTACATGGCGGTCCGCCGGGAGCATGGTAATGACGACCTCAGACTGCGCCGCCAGGGCCGGCGTGCTCTCCGCACCGGAGGCGCCCTCCGCCACCAGCCGCTCCACGGCGGTGCGGTTGATGTCGAACACCGTCACGGGGAAGCCCGCAGCCAGAAGATTGCGGACCATGGGATTGCCCATGGCGCCCAGACCGATAAAACCGATTTTCATTGCGTTTCCTCCATTCAATTGCTTTCTTCTTCGCAGCAGGTCCCCATGCGCACATGGTGGCCGCTGTAATTTCCCCGAACCTGGGAGAACTGATACCGGGCGGCGTCCAGAAGCGCCTCAAAATTGATGCCCGTATCGTAGCCCTCCCGCTCCAGCAGGTAGACCAGATCCTCCGTTGCGGTATTGCCCGACGCGCCGGGGGCAAAGGGGCAGCCCCCCAGGCCGCCCAGGGCCGCCTGCAAAAAGTCCGCTCCGGCCTCCAGGCCCACGAAGCTGTTGAGCATTCCCATATTCCGGCTGTCATGAATGTGCAGGCCGATCCGCGCCTGGGGGAAGGCGGCCTTGGTCTGCTTCAGAACCTCCCGGACCTTTCCGGGCCAGGCCATGCCTGTGGTATCGCACAGGTCAAAGGAGCGGATGCCCATGGTATACAGCCGGTCCATCAGGGCCAGCAGCCGCTCCGTGGGAATGTCCCCCAGGAAGGGGCAGCCGAAGGCGGTGGCAATATCCAGCTCCACCTGGAGCTGGGGCAGACCCTGGAGAATGCGGTCCAGCTCCGCCAGGGACTCCTCCACGGTTTTCCCCACGTTGGCCTTGTTGTGGGCCTCGCTCAGGGAGATCACCGTGGAAATCTCCTTCAGGCCGGACTCCGCCGCCCGCTGGGCTCCCTTGAAATTGGGCACCAGGGCATACAGCTCCAGCTCCGGGAACTCCGGCAGCACCGCCGCCACCAGGTCTCCCGCGTCCTTCATCTGAGGCACCGCCCGGGGGCTGACAAAGGAGGTCAGCTGCACCTTCTTTACGCCGGTGCGGCAGATCCGCCGGACGATTTCCAGCTTGGTCTCAAAGGGGATGTATTCCTTTACGCTCTGGAAGCCGTCCCGGGGGCCGGCCTCCACCACCTGCACCGCTCTGCGTCCTTCGCTCATACCACGCCCTCCTGCTCCATCCGGTCGATCTCCCCGGCGGAATAGCCCAGGCCGGCCAGGACCTCTTCATTGTGCTGGCCCAGCTGCGGGGCGGGGCAGTAGACGCTGAATTTGTGCTCCTTGAACTTCACCTGGGTACCGGTGAGCACCACCTTTCCGGCCGTGGGGTGCTGGCACTCCACAAACATCTCCCGGGCCCCGGCAATATGGGGGTCCTTGGTCACCATGTCGATGCTGTTAATGGGGGCCGCGGGGATTCCCGCCGCCAGGAGAGTATCGACGATCTCGTGAATGGAGTGCTGGGTGGTCCAGGTCTCCAGAATTTCCTTCAGGGGCGCGTGGTCCTGCACCCGCTTGATGTTGCCGTCAAAGCGCTCGTCGTCCAGGCCGGGGAGCTTCAGCAGCTCCTTGAGCATCCCGAAGAGCTTGTCGTTGCCGCAGGCAATGATGACGTTGCCGTCGGCGGCCCGGAAGGAGTCATAGGGGTAAATGGCCTCATACCGGTTGCCGATCCGGGAGGGCACCCGGCCGGTGCACAGGTAGATCATGTTGATGATCTCCAGGGCGGAGACCAGGGAGTCCACCAGGGCCACGTCCACAAACTCGCCCTTGCCGGTTTTCAGCCGGTTGCTGTAGGCCGCCAGGATGCCCACGGTGCAGCTGATGCCGCCGATCACATCGCCGATGGCCGTGCCGGAGCGGGTGGGGCCGGTATCCGGCCAGCCGGTGGTGCTCATCAGGCCGCTCATGGCCTGGGCAATAATGTCATAGCCCGCCCGCTTGGAATAGGGGCCGTACTGGCCGAAGCCGGAGATGGCGCCGTAAACCAGGCCGGGATTGATCTTCCGCAGCTCCTCGTAGCCCAGGCCCAGCTTGTCCATGACCCCGGGGCGGTAGTTCTCGATGAGAATATCCGCGTCCTTTACCAGCTTGCGGAACACCTCCTTGCCCTTTTCGGACTTGAGGTTCAGGGTCATGCCCCGCTTGTTCCGGTTCAGGTTGATGAAGTAGGCGCTCTCTCCGTTTTCGATCAGCGGCGCGTTCCGCCGGGCGTCGTCCCCCTTCTGGGGCATTTCGATCTTCAGCACGTCCGCGCCCATATCCGCCAGCATCATGCCGCAGTAGGGGCCCGCAAGGACCCGGGACAGGTCCAGGACCTTTACCCCGCTCAATAAACCGTTCTCGCTCATACTTCCTCCAAACTGCGGCCCGATCCGCCGCCAATGTATTATGATATGATTGTCATACCAATCATTCTGGATCGGGACGCCGCGCCTGGCGACCCGATTCTCTCTATCTTAGGCCGCCAGACGCCGGAGCGGCTGGGCGGAAACGCTTACTTTGCCTCTGCGATGGCCACCGCAATGGATACCGTGGCCCCCACCATGGGGTTGTTGCCCATGCCGATAAAGCCCATCATGGCCACATGGGCCGGCACGGAGGAGGAGCCCGCGAACACCGCGTCGGCGTACATCCGGGACATCATATCCGTAAAGCCATAGGACGCGGGGCCGGCGGAAATATCGTCGGTGTTCAGCGTCCGGCCGATGCCGCCCCCGGAGGCGCAGGCAAAATAGCTTCTGTGATGATCGTTGCAATATTTCTTATAGGCGCCCGCCACGGGGTGCTGGAATTTGACCATGTTCGTGCCGTTGCCGGAGATGGAAATATCCACCTGCTCCTGGCGCATAATGGCCACGCCCTCCCGCATCTCGTTGGCGCCGTAGCACCGGACCGCCGCCCGCTCCCCCTTGGAGAAGGAAACCTCGCCCAGAATATGCAGGGTGTCGGTCTTGGGGTCGTAGGTCGTGGGTACATAGGTAAAGCCGTTGACCCGGGCGATGATCTCCGCCGCGTCCTTTCCCAGGCCGTTGAGGATCACCCGCAGGGGGGTCTTGCGCACCCGGTTGGCGGACCGGGCGATGCCCAGGGCGCCCTCGGCGGCGGCAAAGGACTCGTGGCCCGCCAGGAAGGCGAAGCACCGGGTCTCCTCACTGAGGGTCAGGGCCGCCAGATCGCCGTGGCCGATGCCCACCTGCCGCTCCTGGGCCACCGTTCCCGGGGCGCAGAAGCTTTGCAGCCCCCGGCCCAGGATCCGGGCCGCCTGGGCGGCGCTGTCCACCCCGGCCGTCAGAGCCGCGGCGGCCCCAGCCGTATAGGCCCAGGGGGCGTCGTCAAAGGAGATGGGCTGAATTTTCTTCACCATCTTGTGAATGTCCAGGCCGTGGGTCAGGCAGATCTCCCGGGCCTGCTCCAGGTCCCGGATCCCGTATTCCTCCAGAAACGCCTGGATCTGAGGCATTTTTGCAGCGTCGTTTGTAAAATGTACCATGGCTGGCCTCCTTACTCCCGGCGGGGATTGAGGTAGCTCTCCGCCTCCTCATATCTGCCGTAGGTCCCGGTGGCGTCCCGGAGCGCCTGCTCCGCCGGCACGCCGTCGGCCACGGCGTTCATCATCGCCCCCAGGTTTACATATTCATAGCCGATGACCTTCCGGTTCTCATCCAGCGCCAGCCGGGTCACATAGCCCTCCGTCAGCTCCAGATACCGGGGTCCCTTTTCCAGGGTGCTGTAGCTGGTGCCCACCTGGCTCCGCCGGTCCAGGCCCAGGTCCTCCATGGCCGCGCCGACCTTCAGCCCGCCCTGGGTAAAGGCGCTCTGAGACCGGCCGTAGGTGAGCTGCAAATACATCTCCCGCATGGCCACGTTGATCGCGTCGCACACCAGATCCGTATTGACCGCCTCCAGGAGGGTATTGCCCGGAAGAATCTCGCTGGCCATGGCGGCGGACTGGGTCATGCCGCTGCACCCGATGACCTCCACCAGGGCCTCCTGGATAATCCCGTCTTTCACGTTCAGGGTCAGCTTGCAGGCCCCCTGCTGAATGGCGCAGGTGCCCACGCTGTGGCTGAAGCCGGAGATCTCCCGGATCTCCTTTACGCTGTCGAATCGTCCCTCCTGAGGGATGGGCGAGGGGCCGTGGTGGGTACACCGGGCCACGCATTGCATTTTGGACAGTTCTTCTGTGATCTCCATGGTTTCCTCCTGGTTATAACCGGTCGTTCCGGACATAGCAAGTGCCCTCTAGAATCCTTCTGGCGGTGCGCTCATAGGCCAGCCGGGTAAAGCGCCGGCCCTCCGGCCCCTCCTCGGCCACCGCATCGCAGCACATGACGCCGCCGGGATGGCCGATGCGGAGCACGCCGTTTTCCCGCCCCCGGGCCGTAAGCTGCCGGTCCACCAGCGTCCCCGGAATCCGGGCCGCCGCCCCGGTGGCCACACTGCCCGTACCGGGATAAGCCTTGTGCATATGGCCCATAAAGTACAGCCGGGCGGTTAGGTCGATCTGCTCCCGCTCCACCTGGATGCCGCTGGTCACGGACCAGTAGCTCTGGGCCGGGCTCACCAGAGAGAAGAAGGGCACATAGGCGCTTTTCTCCGTGGCCTCCCGGGGGGTGCGCGCCATACCGGCCAGCACCGCCGCATGGGCCCGAATGGCCTCGATGCGGGCCATGAGCGCCGGGTCCTTCTCAATCTGGGCGCAGCTCTCGGTGCCGGTGAGGCCCAGGCGGGCCGCCTCCAGGAACACCACCACGTTCCCCGCGTCTACAATGGAAATTTCATATTCCTCGCCGTCCACGGTGATCCGGTCCGTGGGATGCCCCGTGGGCAGGACCTTGCCGGTGGTGGACCCCGCCGTATCGGAGAAGTCCAGAAGGATCCGGGCCCCCGTGCCGGGCACGCCGTCGATCCGGCAGTCCCCCAGGACCTGGGCCTTTCCGTCCTTCACCGGCACATAGGCCGTGAGGATGCAGTGGGTATTGGTCTGGTGGATGCGCACGGTCGTCACCGGCTCCACTGCCTCCACCAGGCCCTCGTCAATGGCGAAGGGCCCCACGGCGGAGGAAATATTGCCGCAGTTGCCGCCGTAGTCCACGAAATCCGTGTCAAAGCTCACCTGGGCAAAGGTATAATCCACGTCTGCGTCCGGCCGGGTGGGCGGACCGATCATGGCGAACTTGCTGGTCAGCACATCCGCGCCCCCCAGGCCGTCGATCTGCCGGGGGTCCGGGCTGCCGAAAACGGCGCGGATCACCCGGTCCCGCTGCTCCGGGTCCCGGGGCAGCTCGTTGCGCATCATAAATACCGCCTTGCTGGTGCCGCCCCGGCACAGGGCCACCCGGTAGGGGGTCATTTCTGGGTTCATTCCGCCGCTCCTTTCTTGGGGCCGTAGTCCTGCTTCAACGATTCCATGAGCCCGCCCCGGGCAATGATCTGCCGGAGATTGGCGGGCAGAGGCTCGCAGCGATAGGTCTCGTGCTTTGTCTCATTTTCGATCAGCCCCTGCTCCAGGTCCACCCGCAGGCTGTCGCCCATATCGATGCGCCCGGCTTGGGGGCAGATGAGAGCGGGCAGGCCGATGTTGATGCAGTTGCGGTAAAAGATCCGGGCGAAAAACTCGGCAATCACCGCCGCCACCCCGCAGTCCCGCAGGGCCACCGGGGCCGTCTCCCGGCTGGAGCCGGAGCCGAAGTTCTTTCCGGCCACCACGAAATCTCCCCGCCGAATCTTCCGGGAGAACGCCGGGTCCACGCCCTCCATGGCATGGGCGGCGATCACCTCCGGGCTCCGCTCCATATAGCAGGCCGGGGAAATCAGGTCGGTGTTGATGTGGTCGCCGCAGGTAAAGGCCTTGCCGTGTAATACCGTCTCCATAGGCGCCTCCTTATAGATAGTTCCGGGGATCCGCCAGCCGCCCCTCCAGGGCGGAGGCCGCCACGGTCAGGGGCGAGCCCAGGTACAGCATGGATTCCTTGCTGCCCATGCGCCCCCGGAAGTTCCGGTTGCTGGAGGAAATGCAGCTCTCCCCGTCGGCCAGGATGCCCGAGTGGGTGCCCACGCAGGCCCCGCAGGTGGGGGCGAGGATGATGGCGCCGGCCTGGGCCAGGGTCTCCAGATACCCCAGGCGGTCCGCCTCCATCCAGATGCGCTGGGAGGCGGGGGAGACGAAAAAGGTCACATCCTTGGAAACGGTTTTGCCCCGGAGGAGCTCCGCCGCCGCCCGCAGGTCGTTGAGCCGGCCGCCGGTGCAGCTGCCCAGATAGGCCCGCTGCAGGGGCGTGCCCCGCAGCGTGTCAATGGGATGGACATTGTCCACCGCATGGGGCGCGGCCACCTGGGGCACCAGGGTCCCGGCGTCAAACTCCAGAATCCGGCAGTATTCCGCGTCTGGGTCGGAATACTGGGGGGTATAGGGCTTCTCGCAGCCATGGTCCCGGAGATAGGCGAAGGTCTTTTCATCCGCAGGGATGAGCCCCACCTTGGCCCCGGCCTCCACGGCCATATTGGAAATGCACATTCTCTCGTCCATGGACAGCGCCTCGATGGCGCTGCCCGTAAACTCCAGGGCCTGGTAGGTGGCCCCGGCGTGGCCGATGGTCCCGATGGTTTTCAGGATCAGGTCCTTGGCCATGACCCCGGCGGGCAGCTGCCCCCGCCAGCACACGGACACCGTCTCCGGCACCCGGAACCAGATCTCCCCGGACAGGACCACGCCGGTCATTTCCGTGGAGCCGATGCCCGTACCGAAGCAGCCGAAGGCTCCGGCGGTGCAGGTGTGGGAATCCGTGCCCACCTGAACGGTCCCCGGCAGGGAGAAGCCGTTCTCCGCCAGAAGCTGATGGCAGGGGCCCTGGGATTCAAAATAGTGTTCGATGCCGTTCTCCCTGGCCCACCGGCGGGTA
The DNA here is from genome assembly GCA_934565775.1 of uncultured Oscillospiraceae bacterium. Lineage (GTDB taxonomy): Bacteria > Bacillota > Clostridia > Oscillospirales > Oscillospiraceae > Faecousia. The sequence continues at coordinate 12,431 of CAKTIN010000016.1, read as the reverse complement.
TAGGCGACGATGTTCGCCTGGTCGATGTTGGCGGGAGGGGCATAATGATCGCAGATGACCACGCAGCGCTCCGGGTGCTTCACCGGGGCGGCACAGGCGTCAAAGGAAGGAGCCATACCCCGGGGGCCCAGAATATCGTCCATCATGGCGCAGTCCACCTGGACCGTGACGATCTGCCCTGCCCGGACGTCCTCCAGCCCGGCCTTCTTCGCCAGGATCTTTTCCGACATGGTTTTTCCCATGGTCCGTCCTCCCATCAATAAAAGACGATTTTCTCTTCCAGCTCGGGCTTCAGCAGAATCTTAATATCGTTGCCCGCCTTATCCGTCGAGGCGGCCATGGCCTCCACGGCCTGGTCCAGGGGCCACACGCTGGTGACCAGCCGCCGGAACTCCCGGTTCAGCAGGCCGCTGTTGATCAGATCCACGCCCCGGGAGAAGTCGCCCACCTGGTGCATATTCACGCTGATGAGGTCCAGCTCCTTTTCATACACCTTGGGGAAGTTCACCGTCCGGTCGCAGTAGGGCAGACCCACGGGCACCACCTTGCCGCCGTACCGGGCCGCCTCCAGGGAGGTGTTCCAGCCGGGCTGAGAGCCGGAGGTCTCAAAGACGTAATCCGCACCCTTGCCCCCGGTAAAGGCCCGCATGGCGGCGGGCACATCGTCCCGGGCGGAGTGGAGGGTGTCAAAGCCCATCTCCCGCATCAGCGCCAGGCGATGCTCGCTGAGCTCCGCAAATACCACGCGGCTGGCGCCGTTCAGCCGGGCCAGCAGGCCGATGAGGATACCCACGGCACCCGCGCCGATGATCAGCACCGTGTCCCCCAGGCCCACGCCGGTAAAGCGCACGTCAAAGGCCGCCACGGCCAGAGGCTCCGCGATGGCCGCCACCATGGGGTCCACCCCGGGGTCGATGGGGAAGAGCCGGTCAAAATCCCGCTCGAAATATTCGGCAAAGCAGCCGCTGGGCCGCTGCCGTGCGCCGTACTGCCCGGAGCAGATGCTGGGGCGGCCGTTGATGCACTGGTCGCAGATGCCGCAGGGGGCGTCCTGGGGGCCGACGACCTTGTCGCCCACCTTCACCCGGCAGGGCTTGCCCAGGGGATTGTTGATGGCCACGACCTCGCCGTAAAACTCATGGCCGGTGACTCTGGGGTGCTCCTTGGTGCCGCCGTAATTGTTATGGGCAAAGATGGCGGGGTCGCCGCCGCAGATCCCGGCGTACTCCAGGCGGATCAGCGCCTGGCCGGGGGCCGGGGTGGGGATGGCGCCCTGGCACACGGCGCCCTCCCCGGGACCGGTCACAAATAAACCCTTCATGGTCTTTTCCATGCTGCTTCCCTCCTTAGCTCAGGCGCTTCAGAAGGGCCGCCGCCGTATCGGCGTCCTCCTGGGTGTAGGTCCGCACCCCCGCGAAGCGGATCTGGCTGCGGATGGCGGTTTTTACGAAGAATGTATAGGGCGCTTCCGGTTCCTGCAGCAGGGCCACGCAGGCGCCCCGCTTCACCAGCTCCAGGGTCAGGGCATAGCCCTCCGCCCCGCCGGTGGTCTCCGCCACGTAGTCAAAGCCATGGGGACCGGTAAAGTCCCGCCGGAAGGCGGCGGGGTCTCCGCCGTAGCGGTACGCGGCAAAGCCTGCCTGCCGGACGGCAGCCTCCTCCGCCTCGTCCCGGCAGCCAATGGCCACGCCCAGACTTCCGCAGACCTTCGCCGCCTGGGCGGCGGCCATTCCGGCGGGGGTGGGGGCCGTGACGAAAACGTACTGACCGTAGCTGTAGCCGCAGCGCTTCATCGCCCGGACCGCCAGGGGCAGCTGTGCCTGCCATGCGCTCTGTTCCATAGGATTACCTCCTCATATTGTATGATTGTATGACAAGTATACCTAGATTATACTGCCGGGTTTTGGAACCGTCAATTGACAGTATTCCAAAATATCCGGCAGTCCTTTTGTGCAATGTGCTGTTATTTCTCTTCCTTTTTCCGCTCGGACAGGGCAGAAAGATGCTCCCGCATGGCCGCCTCCGCGGTCTCCGGGTTCCGGGCCTGGATGGCCTCAAAGATCGCCCGGTGCTGCTGGATGCTCCGGTGGACCCGGCGCAGGCCGTCCTCATTGTTCCGCCGCTCCCGCAAAATGCGGTAGATCACGGTGTACATTTCCTCCAGCACCTTGTTCTTGGCGCTGGCGGCAATGAGCTGGTGGAAGCGGATCGCCCGCTCCATAAGCACCTCGGGCTCCTCGTCATGGTCCTCCAGGCAGGCCTCCATGGCCTCCAGCTCCTCCCGGGTGGCATACAGGGCCGCCATACGGGCCAGCTGGCTCTCGATGATGATACGGGCCTCGGCTACCTCCTGGATGGTAAAGCCGTTGCTGCTGAGCAGAATGTTCATGGGGCGGACGATGATCTCCGAAAGATTTTCGCAAATATGGTTGCCGTCCCGGCGCTTCTGCAAAACGCCCATGGAGGTCAGGCCCTTAATGGCCTCCCGGACGGAGGTCCGGCTGGCGTCAAACAGCTCGCACAGCTCCCGCTCGCTGGCCAGCCGCTCCCCGGGGCGCAGCTGCCCGGATTTCACCTGCTCCAGAATCTGGTTGGCGATCTCTTCCGACAGGATCACTTTCTTGACCGGCTTCATGGTGTTCATTTCCATTCCTCATTCCATGCTTGTATGATAAGCACACAGTATGATTGTCCGCTTTTGGGACTCACCTAAAGCTATCATACCATCATTTCCATGCTTTTGCAAATCCTTTTTGCGGTTTTTTCCGGAAATTTCCATTTTTGCCCCCTTGGGAGTGAAATTCCCCGGCGAGTTGCTTTTTTCCGGCGCTTCTTATATAATAAGGTTGGGCACAATTTGTCAAAAAAGGAGACTGAGGACCCATGCTTCATCTGCGCCATGCCGCCTCCGGGCTCCCCCGCGGCGGCCGGAAGGATGTGGACATGACCGTTGGGAGCATTCCCCGGCATCTGATCCTGTTTGCCCTGCCTCTGCTGGCAGGGAATCTTTTCCAGCAGCTGTATAACACCGTGGATACCTGGGTGGTGGGCAACTACGTCAGCGGCACCGCCTTTTCCGCCGTGGGCGGCGTGACCCCTCTGGTCAACCTGTTCATCGGCTTTTTCATGGGCCTGTCCGCCGGAGCCGGGGTCGTGATCTCCCAGCTGTACGGCGCCAAGCGCTTTGACGACCTGAGCCGGGCGGTCCACACCTCCATGGTGCTCACCGCCTTTCTGGCCGTGGTCCTCACTGCCGGGGGGCTGCTGCTCACCGGCCCCATGCTCAGCCTGCTGAACGTCCCGGGCACCGTTCTGCGGGAGGCCCGTCTGTATCTGCTGATTTATTACACCGGCATCCCCGGTATGGTGTTTTACAACATCGCCGCCAGCATTCTCCGGGCGGTGGGGGACTCCCAGCGGCCTTTTTACTATCTGGTGGTGACCGCCGTGGTGAACACCGTGCTGGATCTGGTGTTCGTCCTGGTTTTTCACATGGGCGTGGAGGGCGTGGCTCTGGCCACGGTGATCTCCCTGTACGCCTCGGCGGCCCTGTCTCTGCGCTGCCTGCTCCGGACGGAGGGCTGCATCCGGGTGGAGCTGAAAAAGCTGCGGGTGGACTGGTCCATGCTGGGCAAGATCTTTAAGGTGGGCTTCCCCGCCGCCCTGCAAATGGCCGTGACCGCCTTTGCCAACGTCTTTACCCAGTCGTATATCAACGCCTTCGGCGAGGCCTGCATGGGCGGCTGGACCGCCTACTCCAAGATCGATCAGTTCCTGATGCTCCCCGCCCAGTCCATCGCCCTGTCCTCCACCACCTTCGTGGGGCAGAATCTGGGCATCGGCTATGTGCCCCGGGCAAAAAAGGGCGCGCGGATCGCCCTGGCCCTGTCCATGGGCAGCTCGGTGCTGCTGATGGTGCCCATTCTGCTCTTCCCCAGCCCCATTGTAAGCTTCTTTAACGGGGACCCGGAGGTCATCCGGTACGGAGATCTCATGCTCCGGTGGATCACTCCCTTCTATCTGGCCTTCTGCATCAACCAGATCTACACCGGGGTCCTCCGGGGCGCAGGCGACAGCACCGGCCCCACCATAATCATGCTCTCCAGCTTTGTGTTGTTCCGGCAGATCTATATGTTTGCCGTCTCCCGGCTGCTGCCCGGGCAGGTGCTGCCCATTATCCTGGGCTATCCCCTGGGCTGGGCCCTGTGCAGCCTGGGGATTCTGGTCTATTATTTCCGTTCCGATCTGACCAAGCACCGGGTGGTCACAGAAACCCAGCAGAGTCTGGCAGAAGAGGCGGCCCGGGAGGCCGCAGAGGAGGAATAAGCCTATGCAATCCGTCTCCATTCGTCCCGGCCGCTACCGGCACTTCAAGGGAAAGGAATATGAGGTCCTGGGCCTGGCCACCCACTCGGAGACCCGGGAGCTTCTGGTGGTCTACCGGGCCCTGTACGGCCAGGGCGGCCTGTGGGTGCGCCCGGCGGCCATGTGGAACGAGCGGGTCTGCCGGGACGGCTATGACGGCCCCCGATTCGTCTATGTGGGGCCGGAGCCGTGAACGCCGGGGTAGTGGAGCTGGATCTCCACGGCTGCACCGTCTACCAGGCGGAGATTGCCATTGAGGCGGCGCTGAAGCGGGCCAAGGCCGGGACCTACCGCCTCCGGCTCATCCACGGCAGCAACCGGGGCACCGCCCTGCGGGAGGCCATCCGGAAGCGCTACCGGGCCGACCCCCGGATTCTCCGGCTGGAGATCGGCCTGAATCAGGGCCAGACCGACCTGGTGCTCCGGGATTTTTAGGAACATTGCAAGGAGGCATTCCCCATGAAAAAGGATCTTCGCATTTCTCCTTGGGAGACCGTTCTTTTCCTGGCAGCCGTCTTGCTGCCGCTTTGGCCTCTGACCAAGCTGATGCCGGAGGATCCCCCGCTCCCTGTGGGCATTTTTATCCTGGTCAGCTACGCTGCGCTGCTTCTGCTGTTTTTCCTTGTGCGCTTTTTCGCCATGCTTCTCCACGAAACGGGGCACCTGGTCTGCGGGTTGGCCTCCGGCTTCCGCTTTTCCTATCTCCAGGTATGGCCCTTCCGCCTGTCCCGGCTGGACGGCCGCTTCAAGCTCAGCCTGACGCAGGCGTCTGACGTCGGCCTTTGCGGGATGTTACCGCCGGAGGCACCGCGCTCCCTTTGGCTGTATTATCTGGGCGGCGTCCTTGCCAACGGGCTGGGCTGTCTGCTGGGGCTTGCGGGTTTCCTGTGTACGCCTCTGCAGGGGTTCTGGCATTGGGTGTTGCTGAGCTTCTGCCTTCAGAATCTGGCCCTTGCTCTGATCAACGGCCTGCCGCTGCGCTTTCTTTCTGTGGATGTGGACGGCCTTCGGGTGCAGTGCCTCCTCCGGTCCCCATTTGCCCGGCAGGCCCAGCGGGACATTTATCGCGTTGGTGCGCTATTCTACACCACGCGTCTGCGGGATATGCCTGAGGAGCTGTTTTATCTGCCCCAGGGGGCGGAGCTGCAAAACCGGGTCAGCCTTTATCCCGGGCTGAATCTGGTCCTCCGGACCCTGGACCAGCACCGCTTTGCCGAAGCGGCCTCTCTGGCCGGATGGCTGGAGGCGAAGGCTGCTCTCTCGGTCTATGAGCGGTTTTCCCTTCGGGACCTTCAGATCTACTGTGCCCTGCTGGCCGGTGCGGACATCCGCCCCTATGAGACCCCGGGGCAGCAAAAGCTCCTGCGCCGGTATCTGCGGAGTTCCCCCTCCGTCGTCCGCACCCAGTATGCCCGGGCACTGCTGTGGAATCAAAATCCCGTGGAGGCCAACGCCCTACTGGGCCAGTTTGAGAGGCTGGCCAAGAACCTGTCTCCCATGGAGCTGCAAGGCGAGCGGGAGCTGATTGCCATTGCTTACACCGCCTGGCTGGAGCGCACCGGCCAGGCGCCACAGCAGCCCGCGCCCCAGGGCCCCTGTCAGTAGCGGGGCTCCTGCTCCCGAGAATTGGAAGGCCCCCACTGTTTGTGGGGGCCTTGGTCTGTCAAAAAGCTGTTTTTCCGCGGAAGGAATGGGGTATTTCGCCTGAAGCAAACGCTCAATTACTGCGGCCTGCGCTTGCCTCCGGTGGCCTTGTGCTTAACAGAAAAAAGTCCCCGCCGGAGGCGGGGACCTTTTACTTTAGTCGGAGACGACCTTTACGAAGAACTGGCGGTCTCTGGGGCCGTCATACTCCGCGAACAGAATGCCCTGAGAGGAGCCCAGCAGCGCCTTGCCCCCGGTAACGATCAGGGTCAGGGTCACGCCGGACAGGGCGGTCTTAATATGACCGGCGGCGTCCGTGGGCGTATCGAACTGGTGGCGGTAATCGTACCGGGTGGGGACGATCTTATCCAGCTCCTCCATGAAATCCACATGGCCCCGCTTATCCCAGAAGGAGGTCACCAGCAGGCCGGCGGTGGTGTGGTTGCAGTGTACGATGCAGAAGCCCTCCTGGACGCCGCTTTCCTTCACGGCCTCCTGGACCTGGGCGGTAATGTCGTGCATCCCCTCAAACTGGGTCCGCAGCGAATACTTTTTCAGGTATGACATATCCCTTCCCCCTTACTTCACAACTTCGATCTTGCTCTGACGGAAGCGCTTGCACACCCCGTCCTGCTGATGCACCGGGCTGTCCTCCCGGAAGGCCTTCGTGCCCCGGAAGCAGGCAATGTAGGCCGCCACAAAGTCCATGGGGATGTGCTGCATCAGCGGCGCCATCCAGGGGGACTTGGGCTTGGGGGTCTGGAACACCACGGCGTTGTCTGGGAACAGGGCGGGATCCCCGTCGGTGATCACGGCCACGTGCTTACGCAGCTCGCAGGCCACCCGGATGGTCTCCAGCTCCCGGTTGAAGGAGGGAGAGCCGGTGTTGGCCACGATGAAGGTGCCGATATGGTCCGTATCCTTGATGAAATAGTTGATATGGCACCAATCCTCGCTGTCGTCGTTGGTGGTCAGGCCGCCGAAGGCCTCTACCATCTTGGCAGAACCGAAGAAGGCCGTGGCATAATCCGGGCCGTCGCCGATGAAGTCCATGTTGTCCACTCCGTCGGCCTCCCACTTCTCGGCCAGGTCAAAGGCCTGCTGAGACAGGCGGTCCATAACGCTGCCGGAGTAGGAATTGGCGTATTGCAGCAGCCCCAGGCGGCAGGCATCGGCCTGGGCAGGGGTGATCTGGCCCTTGGCCCGGCTCATATAGAAGCCGAACATCATCAGGGAGAACAGGGAGCTGTAATAAGAGGTGACGTTGGGAGCGTGGCCGCAGGCGGGCAGGTGCATGGGAATGACATAGGTGGCGTTCTTGGCCAGCTCGCCGTTGGGGTTGGTGGTAAAGGCGATGCTCTTGCCGCCGATGGCGTTCATGCGCTTCACCGCCTCGGTGGGACGGCTGGGCGCGCCGGAGATGGACACGGCGCAGACCGTGTTCCCCGCCAGGGTCAGGGGCTCCCAGCCCTTATAGGTGTTCAGGTAGCGGGAGCACTCGATGTTCCGCAGGGCCTGGGTGGGGGTGCCGGGGACCATGCCGGTGCCGGTGAAGGACTCGGCGTTCTCATAGACGGGCTTGGCGGCGATGCCGGCGCAGTAGCTGTCTCCGCAGCCGGTGAGGAACACCTGCTTGCAGGAGGCGGCCACGGGCTCGGGCACGCAGCTCTCAAACAGCTCAAAGGGCTCCGCCGCAGCGATCTCATTGACGTCCCTTACGGAGTTGCGGATCTGATCCAGCAGGGCGCTTTTATACTCGGTATGCTTCATCTTCGACCTCCCGCTTACTGACCCAGGACGCACACCGTGCAGGTGCAGGTCCGGGGGCCGTCATAATCCATAAAGTAAATGCCGTTTTCCACGCCGGACAGGGCCCCCTCCACCACGGCGCAGGCGACGCTGGCCCCAAACAGGGCGCACTTGACGCAGCCGGCAGCATTCTCGGGGGACTCCTCGTTGGCGAAGTTGATCCGGGCGGGCACCAGGTGCCGCAGCTCCTTCATCACATCCTGCATGGCCTTCTCGTTGCCCGCAGGGGCCCGGAGCACGCCGGAGGCGGCGGCAGCGGTCTCCACCAGGACGATGCCCTGCTTCACGCCGCTGGCGGCGATGGCCTCCGCCACAGCCCCGGTGATCTCCTGGGCGGGAACGGCAGAGGTTCTAAGCTTCAATTCCGTTGTATATACCATATGGCTCACCTCAAACGATCTTGATCTCGGTGCCCTTGTTCAGACGGTTCTGCCCAAGGGGCGTTGCAAAGGCTTCCATCCCCATGCGGAAGGGGGGTTCTTCCTTCAGAGCGGCGATGTAACCGGCCACCAGATTGAAGGGGGTGTGCTGCAGCAGGGGCGCCAGCCAGAAATACCGGGGCTCCGGCATGGAGAACACATGGAAGCTGCTGTCAAACAGGTCCTTGCTCCCGTGGCTCACCACGATGCAGGGGCTGCCCAGGAGCTTCACCGCCGCCAGGGTCTCCTGGATCCGGCCGAAGGAGGGGGTAGAGGGGTTGGCGATGACCACCCGGCCGATGGTCTCGGGCTGGGCCAGGAAGTAGTTGATGTGGCACCAGTCCTCGCTGTCGTCGTAGGTGGTATAGCCGCCGTAGGTCTCGATGATCTTCGCGGAGCCGAAGAAGGCGGTGGCGTAGTCGGAGTAATCGCCGATGAAGTCCACAGCCCGGAGGTTCTGCCACTGCTGGGCCAGCCGGAAGGCCTCATCCTCATAGGCAGGCACCTGGGCCTGAACGGCCTCGGCGTAATCCAGCAGAGCCTGGCGCATATCCAGGTAATCCTCGCCGGAGATGGTGTTCTTCGCCCGGCCCATGCGCATGGCCACCAGCAGCAGGGCGGTCATGGAGGCGTTATAGGTGGTAGCGCCGGGGAAGTACTCGCCGCCCTCAGGCAGGCCGACGCAGATCGTGTGGCGGCAGGCCTTGGCCAGGCGGGAATTGGGGTTGTTGGTGATGGCGATGGTGTTCGCCCCCCGCTCAGAGGCCCGGATGGCGCACTCCACGGCCCGGGTCGCCTCGCCGGAGAAGGAAATGACCAGAACCATGGGGGTATTGGGAGAATAGCCCAGGTTCTTGCCGTTTAGATGGCGGGAGAACTCAATGGCCCGCATGGCGAAGGTCTCCACCTTGGTGATGCTCTCGAAGGCCGCCTTGCAGGCGACTCCGGCCAGCCAGCTGTCGCCGCAGCCGGTGATAAAGATCTTCTGCGCGTCGAAGATCTCCTTGGCGGGCAGCGCCTCGCCCAGCTGGGCCGTCACGCTGTCATACACGCACCGGATCATGTCCCGGGTGACCCTGGCCTGCCGGACCAGGGAATTTTCAAACTCTTTCTTGTCCATACCTAACTCCTTTGCCAGTTATTTGCACGATTTCCGTTCTTGATAAATGCGCTCCACATGGGCCATCATTTCCCGGTGGGTCTTTTCGCTCAGGTCCAGATAGGGCCCATATTGCTGCACATTGTATGCCGCGGCCACGTTGCCGACGATGCAGGTCTTGAGCAGGTCGAAGCCCTCGCAATAGGCCCACATGGCCGCCGCCGTGGAGGTGTTGCCGCAGCCCGTGGGGTCGATCTCCTGCTCCCGGGGCACCAGGCTGATCATGGGCACATAGGCATAGTCCTGGCCCTCGATCATATAGGCCCCCTTGGAGCCCACCCGGTAATAGCTGGGCAGGCCCAGCTCCTGGAAGCAGGCAATGGCCTGCTCCACCGTGGAGACGCCGAAGATCTCAAAGCTCTCGGGCTTGTTGATGGAGAACAGGTCGATCCCCCGCAGGCGCCGGCGCAGGGCCTCCAGGCCCCCCTGGGCCCGGATCTGAGCCAGCTCGCCGATGGCGCTGGCCGGGACCTCCCACATGACCCGGAAGGGGTGGCGCTTTTTCGCCTCCACCAGCAGGTCCGCCGTCTCTGCGTCAATATTGACGTTGGCGTTTATGCCCTTGCAGTCCGACAGGAAGGGCAGCAGGTCCTTCCCTGTGGGAATGGTCTTGGGCATATTGGCCTTCTCATACTCGGGGCCGTAAATGGAATACTCCACATAGGTGCCGTCCGGGGCGTAGACTAATTCGTTATAGGTCGTCTTATCCACGGGACGGAATAAACCGGCGTAGCTGCACCCGTTTTCATCGAACCATTTCCCATAGAATTCCTCAAAATCGGGGCCAACGCCGGCCACGAGCAAACTTTCCGGCGTACAAAGTCGCAGGGCCGCAAAGGAATACAGGCCGCTGCCGCCCATGACGTCGGATACGATCTTATGATCTGTAAACAGCAGGCGGTTGGTAATCACCGCCCCCAGGGCAATATATTTCATGTTGCTCTCCTTCAGTGCCCCGGAGGGGAGGTCCCCTCCGGGGTGCTTTGTCAGTATTCCGGGGCCTTCTTCAGCTCCGGCCGGTCTTGGATCAGGGGCTCATAGACCCGCTTCTCCCACTGCTCCGGGGGCACCGTCTCGATGGCCACGGAGACCACCCGCTCCGGGACCTGAAGATCCCGGACGGCAGCCTGGACCACGCTCTTGGTCAGCGCGTCCAGCTGCTCCGGCGTATAGCCGGGGTAGACCTTAATTTCAAAGTGGGGCATCTCAGGCCTTGGCCTCCTTGCTCTTCTTCACCTTCTGATGGGTCGCCCGGTAGCCGGTGACGCACAGGCCAATGATGGTGGCGATGTACGGCAGCATGGAGGCGAACTGGGCGGGCATACGGAAGGCCTGGGCCACATTGGCCACAGCGTCCGCCGCGCCGAAGAGCAGGGTGCAGAAGAAAGCACCGATGGGATGGCCCGCCGCCAGGTTACACGCCGCCAGGCCGATGAAGCCACGGCCGGAGAGCATGTTCTTGGTGAAGTAGGGCAGGTACGCCATGGACATGAACAGGCCGCCCACAGAGGCCAGCAGACCGGAGATCAGCATGACGATGAACTGGGTCCGCTTAACGTTGATGCCCACGGAGGTCGCGGCAGCGGGGCTCTCGCCCACGGAGCGCAGGCGCAGGCCGAAGGGGGTCTTGTAAATGATGATAAAGATGATGATCGTCGCCAGAATGGCCAGATAGGTCAGCAGGTTCGTCTCATTGAGCAGCGTACCGATCACAGGGATGTTCTTCAGTGCGGGGATCTGCACCGTGGGGAAGCTCTTGGAGATCATGGTGGAAGAATCGGACTTCCGCCCGGTGAGCAGGTACAGGATGTAGATCGTGCCGAAGTTGCCCAGGGAGTTCAGCGCCAGGCCGATGAGCATGGGGCTGGTGTTCAGGTACAGGACAAAGTAGGCGAAAATCACGGCGATGAGCATACCGGCGGCAATGCCGATGAGGGCGCCCCAGCCCAGGGAGCTGGTGTAATGGCTGCCCAGAGCGCCCGCCAGGGCGGAGAACAGGGCCATGCCTTCATAGGCAATGCTGGAGATGTTGGCTTTCCGGCCGATACAGGCGGCCATGGCGATGAAGATCAGAGGCGTGGCCATCCGGAAGATGGCGACCAGCGTATTTTCCGTAAACAGAGCTTCAATAAACGACATCGTTACGCCTCCTCTTTCTCATAGGCCATCTGCTTGTTGGCGTTGCGGACGATGTTCCGCTTCTCAATGCCCTTGAGCAGGCCCTTGGCGGCGATCATGACGATGACCACCTGCTGAGCAATCTCAACGACCTCGGGCGGCACCACGGAGCTGATGTTCAGCATATCCGCGGAGGTCCGGATGTAAGCCACGAACAGAGCGGCAGGAATGACAACCTTGGGGTTGTTATAGGCCAGGGTTGCGATCATGATCGCATCCCAGCCATAGCCGGGGGAGGCGACCCAACGCAGCCGGTCATAGAAGCCGGAGATCTCGCAGGCGGCGCCCAGGCCGGTCATGGAGCCGGCAATCACGGCGCCCATGATGATGACCTTGGGGATGTTGATGCCGGAGAACTTCGCGAAGGCGCGGTTGGCGCCCACGGTCCGGGACTCATAACCAAAGTTGGACTTGTACAGCAGGAACCAGGCCACGACCACCACCAGCAGGCCGATGAGCAGGCCGATATGGACCTGCGCCGCGCCGTCGCTGATGAACTTGGGCAGGCGGGCGCCCTGGGCGATCCGCTTGGTGGCCTCATAACCGGCGGTGGGGTCCCGCATGGGGCCGGTCACCAGGTAGTTGCCCAGATAGTTCAGCACGTAGTTCAGCATCAGAGAGCTGACCAGGATGTTTGCGTTAAAGAAATAGTTCAGCAGGGAGGGGATCAGCAGCACCACCGTGGAAGCGGCGGCGCCGGTCAGGGCCATCAGCACGAAGTGCAGGCCCGCAGGAATGCCCTCCAGAGTGCCCACTGCGGTGGCGGCGACGGCGCCCATGTAGAACGCGGTCTCCACGGAGCAGTTGGGGGTATCAGCCGCAAAGAGGATACAGGTGGCGCAGCTGGTGAACAGCAG
>CAKTIN010000015.1 GCA_934565775.1 uncultured Oscillospiraceae bacterium | reverse complement strand
GGTCGTTGTAAACATCGCGGATGCCGTCCGTTTCCGAGCTGGTCATGCAGATGCTCACGCCGTAAAGCTCAAAGGTGGCAGTTTGGTTAACAGAAACAGCGGCGTAGCTGTCACCGGTGATGAGGCCCCGGTCGCCGGAGACCTGGCAATCCGTGAACACCAGCCGCGCGTTATTCATCACAAGGAAAGCGCTTGCATCCGGTACATTGCAGGTAAGGGTATGACCATGCAAACAGATCACAAACGTGCAACCCTCCCAAACATGGATTCGTTTCGTGAGGGTGACATCATTGGCAAGGTAATAGTAGAACGTTTTTCCCTTGTTGTTCGCTGCTTTATGGTTGATCTCCATAAGGTCCGCTTCCGATCGGATCACGTTCATTTTTGAAATATCGCCGGAGGTATTTTCCTTCCCGTCCTTGGTGAAGTAGACCCCTTCATAGGTCGTGTGTCCGTTCATGGCTTTATGATTGCTGATTCCTCCTCCGCAGACGCAATGCGCAGACGGATGCGGCCAATCAAGGCGAACCGCGTTTGCCGTGATCGGGAATAGCTGGGTGAGCAGGCAGAGCGTCAGCAGAATGGCGAACAGTCGTTTTTTCATGTGGTGGCCTCCTTTTTTGTTTGACCGGTTTCAATTTCCTGAAGGGAAAACGCATAGCGCATGGCCAGAACCTGGAACAGGGTGTGCATCACCTGTTCGGAGATTCCGCGGATATTCAGTCCTTCCACAAAACGGATCGCCCGTTCCGTTTCCTCCGTCGGGACGCTGTATGCCCGCAGAGTCATGGTGAGAAACAGCCGCAGCTTCTTTTCCAGCGTCAGCTCCTCATCGCAGGGGTGCGCCATGTAGCCGCGCATGATGCTGGCCGAGCCAATCTCCATGTCGTAAAAATCCCGGGCGGTCCGCTCCGGCTGATAGGGGCCGAAGATCTGGTACAGCTCCTTGGCCGTCTCCCGGCGGATGTATTCAGAGGCCTCCTTCTGGGTGTAGGCCTCGATATAGATCTCCCGCAGGTTTTCGTTCAGCTCTGTCAGCGTCATCTGGATTGCCGTTTCCACGGCGTAGACATAGACCGGCGGCAGCTCTCCCCCCGTCGCGTTTCGGGCCATGGTGAATTGATTTTCAAACATGAACTCCACCAGCTCTGTCAATACGCCGTCCTTGGCGCGGAAGATGTTCTGAAACTGGCTGTAAGACACACCGGCTTTTTCGTTGATTTCCGCCAGTGTGGTTTGCTTGTAGCCCTTTTCCAGAAACAGCTTTACGCAGACGGCCAGAATCCGCTTTTTCGTGGGCAGGCTTGCGCTTGTGAGCGCCATGGGAATCCTCTCCTTTCTCTTTGGTGTGCACACCAATACTATACCATAAAAACGCCTCGGGCGCAATAGAAAGATTACGGTTTTGGAATTTCTTTCCAATTGTTGGGGAAATTCGTTCCAGCGGGCACAAAATAGAAAAAAGCGGCATAGCCAAAAGCTATGCCGCACAGCGTGTCAAAAAACCTGTTTTTGACACGCTGACAGACATCAAGAAAGCGCCGGAGCCAAGCAATTTGCTCCCGTCGGCGTATGTGGATACGGTAGGGAGCAGATTGCGCAGGAAGTTAAAATGCTCATTTCCCGGTGTATTCCGAACTTTTTATTCAAATTTACAAGATTGTGGAGTCTTGCGAAAGGGTGGAAAATCCCCCGTGGATTCCTCCGCATTTTAACGGTCCGGGGGTTTCTTGAACGTCTGAGCGGCATAGCCAAAGCTATGCCGCTATTTCCTTACGGATGGCATTTCCCGCAGGGCGTATAGCCCTGCTCCACAAGATCTGCCCGGCTCCCATGGTAATCCCGGCGATTTTTCTCCTTCATTTGCTTGACACTGGAGCAGCCGGGCTTATGGAATTTCTTTGTGCTGGTGTTGAGCACATAGTCCTGCCCCGGCTCCGTGGGAGCCTGGGTCGGTTCCTCCGACTCCGTCTGTTCCGGCACATCTGTCTGCGGCTCCTCCGGCGGCTCCGTGGGGGCCTCCGTGATCGGATCGGTCGGAGCCTCCGTAGGCGCTTGCGTAGGCGTCTCTGTAGGCGACTCAGTCGGCGCTTCCGTGAGCAGCTCCGACGTCTGCTCCGTCTGCGCCCCGCGCTCCGGCAGCTCATAGCCGCTGCATCCCGCCAGGAGCAGCGCCGCCGCCAGGACCCACGCCAAAAATCGTTTCATAAGAAATCCCCCCTCTTATGGATTATAATGGAAATCTCAACTCTTTGCAAGTCAAGATTCGTACTTTTCTTCTTTTCTCTTCTCTCGCTCCCGGGGTGATCTATTCCCGGATTTGTAGGTTTTGAGCGTTCTTTGCCGGATTTTTCTCAATTTTTCTGGCACTGTTTTCCTATTGACGCAGTCGGTTTATCGTAGTAAAATACAGAAGTATTTTGATTGACGAGGTGTTTGTATGGAACACATGGACTTGGACTGGAGCAATCTCTCCTTTCAATATTATCCCACGGATTACCGCTTTGTTGCAAACTACCGGGACGGGCGCTGGGATGACGGCTGTCTGTCCACGGACCCGAATATCACCATGAGTGAGAGCGCCTGCGTACTGCAATATGCCCAAACCTGCTTCGAAGGGATGAAGGCCTACGCCACCGCAGACGGCCGGATCGTCTGCTTCCGGCCGGACCTGAACGCCCGGCGCATGGCGGATTCCTGCCGCCGGATGGAGATGCCCGTGTTCCCCGAGGACCGGTTCGTGGACGCCGTGCTGCAAACTGTCCGCGCCAACGCCAAATGGGTGCCCCCCTACGGCCACGGAGCCAGCCTCTACCTGCGGCCCTTCCTGTTCGGCAGCAGCCCCGTTATGGGCGTGAAGCCCGCTACGGAGTTTCAGTTCCGCATTTTCGCCTCACCGGTGGGCCCCTACTTCAAGGGCGGCGTCCGCCCCCTGAAGCTGCGGATCTCCGATCTGGACCGGGCCGCGCCCCACGGCACCGGGCATATCAAGGCCGGGCTGAACTATGCCATGAGCCTCTATGCCATTACCGACGCCCACGCCAAGGGCTATGACGAAAACGTGTACCTGGACCCTGCCACCCGGACCAAAATCGATGAGACCGGCGGGGCAAACATTCTCTTCGTCACCCCGGAGGGCAAGCTGGTGGTGCCGAAATCCGACACCATCCTTCCCTCCATCACCCGCCGCTCCCTCATTCAGGTCGCCCGGGACTATCTCCGGCTGGAGGTGGAGGAGCGCCCGGTGGCGCTGGCGGAGATCGGCTCCTTCCGGGAGTGCGGCCTGTGCGGCACCGCCGCAGTCATCTCCCCCGTAGGCTCCATCGACGACCACGGCACCCTCTTCCCCTATGCGGGGGACGGCCCCGTGATCCGTGAGCTCCGGGATACGCTCATGGGAATCCAGATGGGCTCCATCCCCGCCCCGGCGGGCTGGCTGTTCCGGGTCCTGTAAAAATCACCCGGCTGCGGTAATCCGATTCCGCAGCCGGGCGCTTTTTATTTTTTCCCGCACACGCTGGGAAACAGGCGGGCATCCGTGTGGGGCAGGAACTCCGCCGCCACCATGTTTTCCAGAAATTTCTCCATCTCGCCAAACTGCACGTACTCCGCCCGGCCGGCCAGCTCCCGCACCCGGTCCAGGCAGCCCCGGTCCAGCAGCAGGCGCTGGGCGCCCTTGAGGGAGCTGTTGCCCAGGATATGGAACCGCTCCCGGGGCAGGTCCGGATACATCCCGACGGTAATGGCGGACTCCAGATTCAAATGCTCTCCGAAGCCCCCGGCCAGATACACCGCCCCCAGGTCCCCGGGCCCCAGGCCGCAGGCGTCCAGCAGAGTCGCAGCCATAGTAAAGGCGGCGGCCTTGCAGTGGATCAGAGTCTGCACATCCTCCTGGGTGAAGCACAGGGGGCCCTTCGGCCCCTGGGCATAGACGATGGCGGGGGTGAGCCCCTCCCCGCTCTCCCGGGGGACCATGGTGATCGCCGGGGAGGCCTCGGGGTTCAGGCTCCCGTTGCCCGCGATCCACCCCGCCCGGAAGCCCTGGGCCACCAGGTCCAGAATTCCGGAGCCGCAGATTCCCACCGGTGGGGCATGGTCAATGGTCCGGCAATGAATCTGCCCCTGCTCGATGCGCACGTTGCAAACCGCTCCCCGCTGGGCCAGCATCCCGGTGCGGCTCACGCCGCCCTCCAGCGCCGGGCCTGCCGCTCCCGCGCCCACCAGGAGGAAGTCCCGGGAGCCCAGAGCGATCTCTCCGTTGGTTCCAATATCCAAAAACAGCGCCGGGTCCGCCCGGGTGTCCAGATCCGTCAGAAGCAGGCCCGCAGTAATATCTCCGCCCACATAGTTCGCCACGGCGGGCAGGCACACCACATTGCACCGCAAATGCAGCCCCAGCTCTGCGGCGGAGCGAATCCCCGGATCATAAAACACCGGGGTATAGGGATTCTGGAACACCTGCCAGGGGTCGCAGCCCAGGAGAAAATGAATCATGGTCGTGTTGCCGCCTACGGTCATGGCGGCAATTTCCTCCGGGTCCACCCCGGCCTCCCGGCAGCAGCGCTCCAGCAGGGCGTTGCCGTCCGCCGCAGCCATAGCCTGCAGCTCCGCCAGATGGTCCGGCCGGTCCTTGGCATAGGTGATACGGGTCAGGATGTCCGCTCCAATGGCGGTCTGGCTGTTGCCCCCCTGGGCGCGGGCCAGAACGGCCCCGCTGTTCAGGTCCAGAAGGGTCATCTCCAGGGTGGTGCTCCCCAGATCCAGGGCCAGCCCAAACAGCCTGCCGGTGGTATCTCCGGGCTCCAAGCGCACGATCTCCCATCCGGTATCCGTGGGGGTCAGGGTGGCGGTCACCCGGTAATTTGCCCGTTCCAAAGTGGGGTACAGCTCCCGCATTGCCGGAAGGGACAGCCCCGTCACGGGCAGCGCCGCCAGCAGCCGCTCCCGGTCTGCCCGCCGGTCCGCCGGGCCGGGCGCCGGCAGCTCCAGATTGATCTTCCGTCCCAGGGTCATTGCGTTTCCTCCCTTGTAAGGTCACGCGCCTGCCCGGCAAGCTTCGGGCAGGCGCGTCAGTTATCGGTTCTGATAGGCCTGGATCCCCAGGGCCAGCAGGTCCATGGCGCGCTCCAGCTTCGCCTGCTCCAGGACATAGGCAATGCGCACCTCGTTAACGCCCTTGCCCGGCGTCTCATAGAAGGGTGCGCCGGGGGCAAACATCACCGTCTCGCCGTGGTCCCGGAAGTCCGTCAGCAGCCAGCGCTGGAACTTGTCCGCGTCGTCCACAGGCAGGGATGCCATGAGGTAGAACGCCCCCATGGGCTCCTGCACCATCACACCGGGGATGTTCCGCAGCTTTCTCATGACCGTGTCCCGGCGGCGCTTATACTCCGCCTTGCACTGGGTAAAGAAGGCCTGCGGCACGGAATACAGAGCCGCCGCAGCGGTCTGATCCAGGGTCGCCACCGCCAGACGGGACTGGCAGAACTTCAGCAGCGCGTTCTGGAGCTCCCGGTTCCGGGTCACCAGACATCCAACCCGGGCGCCGCAGGCGGAGAATCGCTTGGAGACCGAGTCCACAATGATCAGATTGTCGTCAATATCCCGGAAATGGGCCATGGTGGGGATCCCATAGGCATCGTCGTAGCAGAATTCCCGGTAGACCTCGTCGCAGATCAGGAACAGGTCGTTCTCCTTGGCAATATCCGCAATCATGCGCATCTCTTTCTGATCCAGGACCACCCCCGTGGGGTTGCCGGGGTTGGTAATGAGGATGGCCCGGGTATTCTTGGTAATAAGCTTTTCGATCCGCCGCCGGTTGGCATAGCGGTAGCCCTCCTCCGCGCAGGTGGGCAGGGCCCGGATCACGCCGCCCGCCGCATGGACAAAGGTAGTGTAATTGGGGTAATAGGGCTCCGGGATAATGACCTCCGTATAGGGGTCCAGGATCGACAGGCAGGTCAGCAGCAGGGCCTCGCTGCCGCCGGTGGTAATCAGAATGTCATTGGGCGACAGGTCCACTCCCAGCCGGGCGTAATAGCCGCGGACCGCCTCGATCAGCTCCGGGCGGCCGGGAGAGGCCTCGTAGCCCAGGGTCTCCGGACGAAAATGCCGCACCGCGTCAAAATACGCCGGGGGCGTCTTAATGTCCGGCTGGCCGATGTTCAGATGATAAATCTTCACGCCCTCCGCCTCTGCCTGGACCGCCAGGGGATGGAATTTCCGCATGGGCGACGGCTCGCAGCGATTGGCATTGATGGATACTCTCATGTTCTCCTCCGTCAGCGCCTCCGGCAAAGCGCTTTCTCTTTCTGGATTGGCGGAACCACTGCTCCGTCAGCCGGAAAACCTCCGGGCTCAGCGCCCAGATCGCAAGTAAATTCGGCAAGGCCATCAGGCCGTTCATTGCCTCGGCCAGCTGCCACACCAGCCCCGGGCTCGCCACCGCCCCCCAGATACAGGCCAGGCCGTGGGCCCCTATGAACAGTCGCTCGCCCCTCCGGCCCCAGAGATACCCGGCGCAGCGCACGCCATACAGCCCCCAGCCCAGCACCGTCGCAAAGGCGAAGCAGGCGACTGCAAAGGCCAATAGAACGCCGACCCATGGGCCGTAGGTCCCGGCAAAGGCCTGCGCCGTCAGCGCCACCCCGGCGTCCTGCCCATAGGCGATGGGCACGCCGCTGCATAGGATGACCAGAGCCGTCATGGTGCAGATCACCAGGGTATCGGCAAATACTTCAAAAACCCCGAACAGGCCCTGCTCCGCCGGATGCGGGGTCTCCGCCCCGGCGTGGGCGATGGATGCGGTGCCCATACCGGCCTCGTTGGTAAAGACCCCCTTGGAAGTCCCCACCCGCAGGGGCAGCAGACAGGAGCCGATCAGCCCGCCGGTACAGGCCCGGGGAGAAAACGCCCCCCGGAAGATCAAACCAAATGCCCAGGGCAGCCGGTCCAGCCGGCCGATCAGAACCCCCAGGCTCAGTAAAACATAAGAAACCGACAAAAACGGGACAAAAAACTCAGCAACCGCGCCGATCCGCTTCGCCCCGCCTCCTAAGACCGCGAGTACCAGCGCACCGGTCCCCGCCCCCAGCAGGACGGCGAGCCCCGGGCTCCAGCCCAGGCCGAAGGCGCCGCAGGCCTCCCGAATGCTCAGGGCCATAGTATTGACCTGGGTGGTATTCCCCACCCCGAAGGCCGCAAAGACTCCGAACAGGCAGTAGCAGCGGGCCAGCCAGACCCACCGGGGCCCCAGTCCGTCCCGGATCACATACATCGGGCCGCCCACATAGCCCCGGGCCGTCCTCCGGCGGAAGCGCACCGCCAGGACCACCTCGGCATATTTGGTGGCCATGCCCAGCAGGGCAGAAATCCACATCCAGAATACCGCCCCGGGGCCCCCCAGGGCAATGGCTCCGGCCACACCGGCAATGTTCCCCGTCCCCACCGTGGCGGCCAAAGCCGTACACACCGCCTGGAAGGGCGAGATTCCGCCCTTCTCCCGGGCATGGGGGGAGAAATTCCGGAACACCGCGCGAATGGACCGGGGCAGCTTCCGCAGCTGCACCGCCCGGGTACCCCAGGTGAGGAACCCGCCGGTCCCCAGTAAAAGCAGCAGCGCCGGTGCGCCCCAGACCATGCGGTTCAGCCCGGCGGCCAGCGCCTCGATCAGCTGGAGCATCCTACACCCCTCTCCGGGGGCATATCCCCCTTAGAATAGCACTTTGCCCGGGAAAATGCAAGTGAAAACCGAAATTTCCCGAAAAAGCGCGAAAAAGCAGCCGAAGGCTTTCTCCTTTCGGCTGCTTTTGTTTCCATTTTCATTTCCACTGCGCCCAAGCTTCCGGGCAATAGCCCACGGTGGCCAGCTTTCCGCTGCGCACCACCGGCGTTTTCAGAAGCTTCCAGTTCTCAAACAGCTTCTCCTGCCGGGTCGCCGGGTCATCCATATACCGTAGGTTGGTCACGGTCTGGTCCTTACTGTCCCAATCGATCAACCGGTCCACACCGCCCACCGCCCGCAGAACGCTTTCAAACTCCCGGGGGGACATTCCAAACCGCGTCACGTCGATGAGCTGGTAAGGGATCCTCCGCTCCTTGAAATAGCGCTCCGCCTTTTTCGTATCAAAGCACTTGGATTTTCCGAAAATCTGCACGTTCATTGATAGCATACCTCCATCAGGCACAGGCCCCCCGCCGGGACCGTATACCCCGCCTCGGCCCGGCGGCCTCCGTTCAGCAGCCGCCGGAGCTCCTCCTGGGTGATCCGGCCCATTCCCAGCTCCAGCATGGTCCCCACCAGAATGCGGACCATATTGTACAGGAAGCCGTCCGCCGTAACGGTAAAGACCACTTCCTCCCCGGCCCGCCGGACGGAAAAGTCGAATACCGTCCGCTCCGTGGATTTTTTATAATGCTTATTGGAGCAGAAGGCGGAAAAATCATGGGTCCCCCGGATCTCAGCCGCTCCCCGCTCCATGGCCTCCAGGTCCAGCCGGGCAGGCAGCACATACACATACCGCCGCTCAAACACACAGGGCGCCTCGCTGTTCCACACCCGGTAGCGGTAGGTCTTACGCACGGCATTCAGGCGGCTGTGGAAGCGCGGGGAGGCCTCGCTGCAAGAATATATGCCGATGTCCTCCGGTAAATACCGGCGCAGCGCCGCCAGAATCTCCTCGCAGGAAAGGCTGCTGTCCGTATGGAAATTGGCAACCTGCCCCAGAGCGTGGGCCCCGGCGTCCGTCCGGCCGCTGCCGGTCACCTGGACCGGCTCTTCCAGAATACGGCCCAGGGTCTGCTCCAGCTTGCCCTGGAGGGTCATGGCCTCCCCGGGCAGGCGCTGCCAGCCCCTGTACCGGCTGCCGTCATAGCAAAGCTCCAGCTTAATATTCCGCATCTTGCTCCATTTCCTCTCTGGCCTCCTGCTCCGTATCTGCGGAGAAGAGAAACCGCCCCGCCCGGTCATAGACCTGCACATGGCCCTGCACATATCGAATGGAATACATCGCCAGTCCCTCGCTTTCCTGAGCTGGCTACAGTATACCATACGTCCTGTCCCATAAACGGGACTTTTTGCCGGTTCGGCAAAAACAGGGCGCTCTCCCGCGCCCTGTTTTTTCTCAGCCTCCGAGCTTCTGATAAAGGTTGTAGAAGATTTTCGCCGTCTCCGCCCGGTTGATATTGCCGCCGGGGCGGATGGTCTTATCCTCCTGATAGCCGTTGATCAGCCC
Organism: uncultured Oscillospiraceae bacterium; assembly: GCA_934565775.1. GTDB lineage: Bacteria > Bacillota > Clostridia > Oscillospirales > Oscillospiraceae > Faecousia. The sequence continues at coordinate 19,957 of CAKTIN010000015.1, read as the reverse complement.
GGCGCCCACGACGATCTTGTGCTGCTGGGCCCAGGCGATCGCGTCCGCATAGTAGAGATCCGGATTTACATCCGTAAAGGTGCAGGGCTGCGTCACCTCGGGCTGGCCGTCCAGCCGGTAAAACAGGGTAATCAGCATCCCCCGCGTCAGCTTCATTCCTGGGCCAAACTCCGTCTCGCTGATACCCTTGACCAGCTTGGCCTTATACATATAGGCCACTGCGTCGTAGAACCAGCTGTCCTCGGGCACATCGGTAAAGGGAATCTCCGGCTCGTCCGGCTCTGTGGGGTCCGGCTCCGGCTCCGCCGTGGGCTCGGGCTCCGTGGGCTCCGGCTCCGTGGGCTCCGGTTCCGTAGGCGTCGGTTCCGTGGGCTCCGGTTCCGTGGGATCCGGCACGTCAAGTTGCTCCCAGTGGGCGTAAACCGTCATGTACTTTTTCACAATATCCGTGGCCTTGAGCTCCGTGCCGCCCTCCTTCGAGGTGAACCAGCCCAGAAAGCGATAGCCCTCCAGCACAGGCTGGGGAAGCTGCCCATAGGGCTCGCCGTCCTCATAGTAGGCCACGTCGTCCTCATAGGAGCTGGTCATTTTGGCCAGGACCCCATGGAAAATGACATAGGAGAAATCATGCTCCCCGGTGCCGTCGTAGTCGCCGTACAGGAAGATCTTCGCCTCCATGATCCGGCGGGCGCAGGTGCCGCCCCACACGTCGCCGCTCACCCGGCACCACCGGCCGATGGCATTGACAAAGTCAATGTCGCTGGTGGGGTTTTGCAGCCAGCTGGTAAGCATGCAGTTCATGGTGGTCCAGGCGGGGCCCAGAGCGTATGTAAAGTCGATCAGCCCGTCAAACTGGCACTGGCTGAACTGGATGCCCTTCCGGCGGCCGTAGCTGTTCACGCTGTCCTCAAAGGTCGCCACATATTCCCGCAGGAGCGCCTCGGCCTCCTCCTCGGTAATGCCCCGCTCCCGGTACTCCTCCAGCATATCCTCCGGGCAGGTGGTGCCGTAGCCGATGGCCCAGTGGCCATAATCCCACACGGGGTACTTGGTGAAGCCCTCTTTTTCCTTGATGATGTCGATCAGGGGCTGACTGGTCACCAGCGGCTCATAGGAGCCGGAGCGGACCGTCCGGATCTGCGCGGTCAGCTCCCCCTGGGCATGAATGGGAATATAGCTGGAAAAATCTCCCTTTTCTTCCGCAGAGGTCACTTTCTGGGAGTCCTTCTCCCCGACCGCCGCCGCGCTCACCGGCAGCGCCGAAACAAGGATAGCCGCCAAAAGCAGCATTGCAATCCATTTTCTCATTGTGAATCCTTCACTCCTTTGTGCGAATTGCCGTAAGGATACCACAATTGTAACAAAATGTAATCATTTTGTCAATGCCCCCGGTAAAAAAATACGGGTAAATCCTCGACAAAATGGATTCTTTTTCACACTTTTTCCTGAATCCAGCCGTAAATATCCTGATATACCTGGTTTTTATTTGTTTCGTTCAGGATTTCATGCCGTCCGCCTGGATACATAATCTGTGTAATATGCTGCATACCCGCCTTGCCGAAGGCTCCCACGGTCTGCGCCACGCCTTTGCCCCAGGCGCCCACCGGGTCCGCCTGCCCGGCCACAAACAGCACCGGCAGGTCCTTCTTCATGTGCGCAAGATTCTTCGGGTCCTGATTCATCCGGATGCCCGTCAGCATATCCCGGGCCAGTCCCGGCGTCGCCGGGAAGCCGCACATCGGGTCGGCGATATACCGGTCCACCGCGGCGCTGTCCCGGTTCAGCCAGTCGTATGCCGTCCGCTGGGGGGTAATGCCCTTGTTATAGGACCCGAACATGAGCTTTTCCAGCCTGGGGCTGGGCTTGTCCTCCTTGCCGCCCAGGCACTCCGCCTTGGCCAGGAGCAGCCCCGCCTCCAGAACTGCCCGGGGCTGCCAGCCGGTGCCGCAGAGGATTGCCCCGGTGATTCCGCTGTTCGGATAGGTATAGAGCATGGTCCGGGCCATAAAGGAGCCCATGCTGTGCCCGAAGAGGAAATAGGGCACATCGGGATACTCCCCCCGCAGCCGGGCCAGCAGCCCATAGCTGTCCGCCACCGCCGCAAGCCAGCCCCCGTGGAAATAGCCCTTCGGCTCCCGGTCCCCGGCCGTCTTGCCGTGGCCCATGTGGTCCTCCGCCGCAACGGCGATCCCCCGCTCGTTGAGAAACGCCGCAAAATCACCGTACCGCTCCCCATACTCCGCAATCCCGTGGACAATCTGCACGATTGCCCGGGTCTGCCCCTGGGCCGGCCAGAAGCAGCAGTGCACCTTTCCCTTTCCGTGAGAATCCATGTAGAATTCCTTCATGATTTGTCCTCCTTTTCCTCATTTCTCCCGTCCCGGGGAAATTCAATGACCTTGGGCTTCAGCTTCCGCTTGTTGCCCCGCTCATCCACAAGGTAGGTGTGGTCCAGCTGATCCCGAAGGTTCAGCCGCACGGCGTCGATATAGATCCGGCGCAGGCGGTCCCGCTCCTCGATCTCCTCCGGAGTCAGGCCCTCGGTTTTCGCCTTTCTAGCCAGAATATTGATTCTCGCAATTACTTCGTCGATCATAGCTAGCGCTCCTCACATATATTTTTCGATCAGGACCGCCACCCGGCCCTTCTTGGTCTCACCGCAGACCTCCTTCAAGCGGAGCTTGCCCAGCCCCCGGACGGTCACCACGCAGCCCTGCGCCACCGCCTTGTCCGGCTTTTCGCATGGGATCCCGTCCACGGCCGCCCGCCCGGCCAGAATATGCTGAGCCGCCAGGCTCCTGCCGATGCGGAACCCCGCGGACACCAGGCTGTCCAGCCGCAGAGAGGCCAAGGTGTCCCGTAGGAGCTTCGTCTCCGCCTGGGGCAGCTGTACCTCCCCCAGCCCGATCTGCTCCAGATGCAGAGCCGTCCGCCCGGCGGAGGCCAGGTTTTGCAGCACATAGGGGGCGATCTCCGCCGTCACAAAAAACACACACCGCCCCGGCTGGGTGAGAATATCCCCCACGGTCTGCCGGGCGATCCCCGCGCCCATAAGCGCCCCCAGCAGATCCCGGTGGGTCACGGTATCCTGGGCATAATAGGTCCCCTGGATGCACGCCGCCGGCCCGCCCGGCTCAAGCAGGCTCTCCTCCTCCAGGTACTCCGGCACATAGCAGGCGATCCGCCGCTCCGCGCCGTTATATCCCCCGAAAAAGCACAGCCCCGGTATCTCCCCCAGCAGCTGCCGGGCCAGAGCCTGCTCCCGCTGGGATAAAAAGCCCGTATTCGTGAGAATTTCCCGCTGCCGCCCGGCCTCGATCCGCTCATAAACCTTCGCCAGCAGGACCCGGTCCTCCGGTGTCTGGGCCAGGCGCTCGATTTTTTCTCTTCGATCCATGGAACCGCCTCCTGTCTCTTTTATTGTACCACGGATCACCCGGATCGAAAAGCTTTTTCTTGTACTTTCCGGGGAGATACGATATAATAAAGAAAATGAGGTGATGCCTTGAAGATTCTGATCATTGGCGGCGGCGCCTCCGGGATGATGGCGGCCCTTTCCGCTTCTCAAATGCCCGGCGCCCAGGTCCTGCTCCTGGAACGGCAGGGGAAGGTGGGCCGCAAGCTGCTGGCCACCGGCAACGGCCGCTGCAATCTGACCAACCGAACTCTCTCCCTGTCCCATTACCACGGGGAGACCCCCGCCCTGGCCGGCCCCGCTCTGGATGGCTTCGGCGTGGACGATACCCTGGACTTTTTTGCCCGGCTGGGGCTGCTCACCGTCAGTGAGGAGAGCGGCCGGGTCTATCCCTATTCGGACCAGGCCAATTCCGTTCTGGACGTGCTGCGCTTCGCCCTGGACCGGCCGAATCTCACGCTCCGCTGCGGCTGCGAGGTCACCAAGATCAAGCGGACCCCGGAGGGCTTCGCCGTCACCGCCGGCGGGGAAGTTTTTTCCTGCCAGCGGCTGATTGTCGCCTGCGGCGGAATCGCCGGGAGCAAGCTGGGCGGCTCCATGTCCGGCTATCAGCTTCTGCGGGGCCTGGGGCATCGCTGCACCCGGCTTCGCCCCGCACTGGTGCAGCTGCAATCGTCTTACCCCAAATGCCCCTCTCTCAAAGGCATCCGGGCAAGCTGCCGGGCAGAGCTGCTCCGGGACGGCGTCTGTGTCGCCGCCTCCACTGGGGAGGTGCAATTCACCCAGACCGGTCTATCCGGCCCCGTGATCTATGAGATCTCCCGGGACGCCTGCGCCGCCCCCGGGATCTGGACCTGCCGTCTGGACCTGCTGCCGCAGGTTTCCCAGGCCGGGCTGCTGGCCTGGCTGGAGGCCCGGCAGGCTGCCGCCCCAGACCTGCCCGCCGAGGAGCTGTTCACCGGGACGCTGCACAACCGTCTGGGCCGAATCCTGACCCAGGAAGCGGAGCTCCCTGCCCAGGCTCCCCTGCGCTCCCTGCCCCGGGAGCGGCTGGACCGGGCAGCCCGGGCCGCAAAGGCCTTTTCTCTGGACCTTACCGGCCCCATGGGAATGGACGCCGCGCAGGTCACTGCCGGGGGCATTCTCCTTTCGGAGTTTGATCCCAACACCCTGGAAAGCCGCCTGGTCCCTGGGCTGTTCGCCTGCGGCGAGGTCCTGGACCTGGACGGGGACTGCGGCGGCTATAATCTGCAATGGGCCTGGAGCTCCGGCCGTCTGGCCGGGCACAGTGCCGGGAGGAACCTATGATTCGAATTCGTGAAATCGCCCTGCCGCCGGAGCATACGGTTCATCAGCTCCGGTATGAGGCGGCGAAGCTGCTGCGTCTGTCCCCTTCCGAGGTCCGGCAGCTAAAAATCGTCAAGCGCTCCATCGACGCCCGGAAGAAGGACGCTATCCGGGTGCTGTATACCGTGGACGTAACGGTCAGCGGCAATGAAAAGAAAATTCTCAGGCAGTGCCGCAGCGACCGCGCCGCACCGGCGGAATTTTACCGCTACCGCCTGCCCCAGTGCAGCGTTTCCCCCGCCCAGCGCCCCGTAGTGGTGGGCTTCGGCCCGGCGGGGATCTTCGCCGCCCTGATCCTAGCGGAGGCGGGTCTGCGCCCCCTGGTGCTGGAGCGAGGGCAGGACGCCGCCACCCGCCACGAGAAGGTCGCCGCCTTCTGGGCAGGCGGGGCCCTGGACCCCCAGTGCAACGTGCAGTTCGGAGAGGGCGGCGCCGGGACCTTTTCCGACGGAAAACTCAACACCAACACCCATAATCCCAGAATTTCCTGGATTCTGGAGCAATTTGTCGCCGCAGGCGCCCAGGAAGAGATCCTGTATGACGCCAAGCCCCATGTGGGCACGGACGTGCTGCTGCAGGTGGTGCAGAACCTCCGCCAGCGGATCATCAGCCTTGGGGGCGAGGTGCGCTTCGGCGCCCAGCTCACCGGCTTGCAGCTGGAAGCCGGACATCTGGCAGGCATCACGGTGCAGACCCCGGACGGTACGCAGCGGCTCCCGTGCAGCCACTTGATCCTGGCCATCGGGCACAGTGCCCGGGACACCTTCTCCATGCTTCTGGAGGCGGGGGTTCCCATGGAGCCCAAGCCCTTTTCCATGGGTGTGCGGATCGAGCACCGGCAGGCCGCTATTAACGAGGCCCAGTACGGCCCCGGCGCCAGCTCCGCTCTGCCCCCTGCGGATTACAAGCTGGTGCACCACGGGGTCTCCGGCTCCGTTTACACCTTCTGTATGTGTCCCGGCGGCTATGTGGTCGCGGCGGCCTCCCAGCCGGAGAGCGTCGTAACCAACGGCATGAGCTATGCCGCCCGGGACGGTGAAAATGCCAACGCCGCCGTGCTGGTCTCTCTGAACCCCGTGGATTTCCCGGAGCCCGGCCCTCTGGGCGGGGTACACTGGCAGGAGGCCCTGGAGCGCGCCGCCTTTGCGGCGGGCGGAGGCGGCTACCGTGCCCCGGCCCAGCGCTGGGCGGACTTTGCGGCGGGGGTCCCCAGCCGGGAACCGGGGGCGATCGTGCCCACTTACCGCCCCGGTGTGACCTACTGCGATCTGAACCGGCTCCTGCCGCAAAAAATCACCTCCGCGCTAAAAGAGGCCATTCCGGCCTTTGCCCGGCAGCTGAAGGGCTTTGACGACCCGGACGCCATCCTCACCGCTCCGGAGACCCGCTCCTCCTCCCCGGTCCGGATCCTCCGGGGGCAGGACAAGGCCTCCCCCGTTTCCGGCCTGTATCCCTGCGGAGAGGGCGCAGGCTACGCCGGAGGCATCATGTCTGCGGCGGTAGACGGCATGCTGTGCGCAGAGGCGCTCCTTGCGCAATACGAGAAAGAGGGGTAACCGTCATGGAGCAACCGCAAAATCCCATTCCCGCAAATCAGCCGCCCGCAGGGCAGGCCGGTCCCGATCCGAATTGGGTCGCCTATCCGCCCCCGGCAAGCCCCGATCCGAATTGGGGTACCTATCCGGGTTGGGATGCCTATCCACCCCAGGGGCCCTGTCCGCCCGTTCCCCCGCCCTATCCCCCTGCGCCTTATGGCGCGCCGGTTCCAGGCTGGGAGCCCTACGGGCCGGTCTGTCCGCCCCAGGGCTTCTATCCCCCCACGCCGGTGTATCCGGGACCAGCCCCTGATCCGGCTCACCCCTTCTATCTCCGGAAGCAGCATAAAAAGCTCCTGGGCCGTCCGGCCTCCATGCTCCTGCTGTACTTCCTGGTCATGAATCTGGCGACCTTCCTTCTTATGCTGTTTCAGGCGTTGGCCGCCTCCTTCCAGGGGAAGAATCCGGACCCTTCCTCCCTTCTGAGCACCATGGGCTACGGCTATCTTCTCTCCACCGCCCTTGGGCTGATCGTTCTGTGGGTCTGGAAGCGCGCTCCCTTCTTCCGCTTTGTCGCATTCCGCAGGAATGCCCCCATGAGGCCCGTGACCCTTGTCACTCTGATCTGTCTGGGGCCCGCCTGCCAACTGCTGTTTTCGGTGGTCGCCGTCGTTCTGGAGCTGCTGTTCCGCCTGTTTGGCTTCACCCTTACCTCCGCTCTGGAAAATGCCACCGGCACCGGCATGGACAGCCTGACGATGTTCCTTTATATTGCATTTCTGGGCCCCATTACCGAGAAGCTCTGGTTCCGGGGCGCCATTCTCCGGACCTTCCAGCCCTTCGGCCGGAAGCTCGCCGTGCTGCTCTCCGCTCTGCTCTTCGGCCTGTTCCACGGAAATCTGCCCCAGGGCATTTTTGCCTTTGCCTTTGGCCTGATCCTGGGCTATACCGCCATGGAATACTCCATTTTCTGGAGCATTTTCCTGCATATTTTCAACAACCTGGTTCTGAACTATGGAATGCGCTATCTCACCGGTCTGGTTCCCCCCGCCTATCAAACGGCAGTGCAGCTTGGCATTCTGGTGCTCCTGGCGCTGATTGGGATCGTGCTTTGCCTGGTCCGCAGGAGGAAGCTGTCCGCCTGGTGCAGCAGCAGCCCCATTGACCGGGCGTATACGAAGCTGTTCTGGACCAACCCCTGGAATATTCTTCTGATCGTAGCCATGGCGCTTGTCTCTCTGACCACGATCTCCCCGCTTTCCTAGTAGGAGGCCACCTGTGAAAAAGCTGTCCGTTCTGTTTCTCGCCGTTGCCCTGCTGCTGTCCGGCTGCGGCTCTCTGTCCCATATCCCAGACACCAACGGCACAGAGGACTTCTCCCTTTGCAGCATCACCCAGGAGGAGTTGATTGCCAAACCCACCCATGTCCTGCAACAAAATACCGTCACTGCTTCCTCCAATGGCCGGGTCTCCTTCCGCACCCGGAAGCTCTCCGGGATTGCTGAGATCTATCGCTTCACCAATTGGGAGGCCGGGGACTGCGTCTTTACGGTAAGCTCCGCCTTGACCGAGGGGAACCTTAAGCTGTATTTTTACAGCGACGGCAAGATCCTCTGCGACGTCCCCGTCGGCCAGACCGTCACCGTAACGCTTCCCGGGGTGGAGGGGCCCTGCGCCCTGCGGGCTGCCGGAGAGAGCGCCGCCTTCTCCGTGGAGGTCCGCCCCGGCAAATAGCCCCATATTTTCCGGGCAAGCGGTTGAAAAAGCCAGAAAAATGTAGTATAATTAAGGATGTAGTTTGCCCTTGCGCAGGGATGCGCAGGGCGTTTTCCTCGGAGGTTCTTTATGGATTATGATGTCATTATTATCGGCGCAGGTCCCGGCGGCATCTTCACCGCCTATGAGCTGATCCAGCGCAAGCCGTCTCTGCGCGTCGCCGTATTTGAGGCGGGCCACCCGCTGAACAAGCGGCACTGCCCCATTGACGGGGACAAGGTGAAATCCTGCATTTCCTGCAAATGCTGCTCCATTATGAGCGGCTTTGGCGGCGCAGGCGCTTTTTCGGACGGAAAATACAACATCACCAACGATTTCGGCGGCACTTTGTACCAGTATATCGGCAAGAAGCAGGCCCTGGACCTGATGCACTATGTAGACGAGATCAATATGCGCTTCGGCGGCGCGGGCACCAAGCTGTACTCCACGACTGGGACCCAGTTCAAAAAGCTGTGCATTCAAAACGACCTGCACCTGCTGGACGCCTCCGTGCGCCATCTGGGAACGGATATTAACTATGTGGTGCTGGAAAATCTGTACGCCTATCTGAAGGAGAAGGTCACCTTCTACTTTGACACCCCCGTGGAGATGCTCTCCCGCCGGGACGGCGGCTATCTGGTGGAGTGCCGGGACAAGTCCTTCACCTGCCAGGACTGCGTCATCTCCGTGGGCCGCAGCGGCAGCAAATGGATGGAGCAGGTGTGCCATGAGATGGACATCCCCACCAAGTCCAACCGGGTGGACATCGGCGTCCGGGTGGAGCTCCCGGCGGAGGTTTTCTCTCACATTACCGACGAGCTTTATGAGGGCAAGATCGTTTACCGGACGAAGAAATACGGGGACCTGGTGCGGACCTTCTGCATGAACCCCCGGGGCGCCGTGGTCAACGAGAACACCAACGGCATCATCACCGTCAACGGCCACAGCTATGAGGACCCCGCCAAGCAGACGGAAAACACCAACTTTGCCCTGCTGGTGGCGAAGCACTTCTCCGAGCCCTTTAAGGACTCCAACGGCTATGGCGAATCCATTGCCCGGCTGAGCAATATGCTGGGCGGCGGCGTCATCGTCCAGCGCTTCGGCGACCTGATTCGGGGCCGCCGGTCCACCCCCAACCGCATGATGGACTCCTTCATGACCCCCACTCTGAACGCCACCCCCGGCGACCTGAGCCTGGTACTGCCCAAGCGGATTCTGGACGGCATCATTGAAATGATCTACGCCCTGGATAAGGTCGCTCCCGGCACCGCCAACGACGACACCCTGCTTTATGGCGTAGAGGTAAAGTTCTACAATATGGAAGTCGAGGTAGACAGCGAGCTCAAGGCCAAATACGACGGGCTCTATATCATCGGCGACGGCAGCGGCATTACCCACTCCCTGTCCCACGCCTCCGCCAGCGGCGTACACGTGGCGCGGAGCATCGCCCAGCGGGCTTAAGCAAAAAGCGGAGGCAGCCCTGCCTCCGCGTAAGAACCGCCCCTGAGAAGCAACTTCTCAGGGGCGGTTCAGTGTGTCAAAAAACTCGTTTTTTGACACACTGCCAGACGGCAAGAAAGCGCCGGAGACAAACAACTCGTATCCGTCGGCGTATATCGATACGGTAGGATACGAGTTGTGCAGTAAGTTAAAATGCTATATTCTCACGAACCTCCAAACTTTTTCAGAAATTCTACGGTTTGTAAAGCGCCGCAAAGGCTCCGGAAGTCCTTTCGTATTTTCCTGCATTTTAACGGTACGGGGGTTTCTTGACAGTCTGAGCCGGCTCTGAGAAGCAATTTTCTCAGAGCCGGTTCTTTATTTCTGTTCGGTAAGCGCCTCATAGGCCATCTGGGCCGCGTCCTGCTCGGCGCGCTTCTTGCTGGTGCCGCTGCCTCTGCCCATGGGTTCGCCGTTGATCCGCACCTCCACGGAAAATTCCTTGGCATGGTCCGGGCCGGACTCCCCCGTAAGGACATAGGTAATGGTCTGGTTTTTCTTCTGCTGCACCAGCTCCTGAAGCTGGGTCTTATAATCCACGATCCGGGGCTTCTCCACAGGAATATCCGAGAGGATAAACCGATGAATCAGCCTTGCGGCAGGCTGGAATCCGCCGTCCAGATAGGTCGCGGCGATGATGGATTCCACCGCGTCCGCCAGGATGCTCTCCCGGGTGCGGCCGCCCCCCTGCTCTTCGCCATGGCCCAGCATTAGATGCCGGCCCAGCTCCAGCTGCGCCGCCACCCGGGCCAGATTCGTCTCACAGACCAGCTCCGCCCGAAGGCGGGACAGCTCCCCCTCCGGCCGCTGTGGGAAGGTCCGGTATAAGTGCTCCGCCGTCACCATTCCCAGCACGGAATCCCCCAAGAACTCCAGGCGCTCGTTGCTGGCCAGGCTGTCATGCCAGCGCTCGTTGGCGTAAGAACTATGGGTCAGCGCGTTTTGCAGCAGGGAAATATCCCGAAAGGTATAGCCGATGGCGGCCTCCAAATCCTTAATCATGCTCTTTCTGCTCCTTCGGCAAGGCGGCCAGCGCCGTCTCCAGTTCCTGAGAAATATCGTTCTGCGCCGCCTCCATGGCCTGACGAATGGCGCACTGGAAGGCCAGCCGGTCCGAGGACCCGTGGGCCTTGATCACCGGCTTGCGAATGCCCAGCAGCGCCGTCCCGCCGGCCCGGCGGTAATCCATCATGGCGGTCATTTCCTTCACGCCGCCCCGGACGCACAAATAGCCCAGCTTGGTCAACAGGTTCTTTTTGAACATCCTCTTCATCATGGAGCCCATGAACATGGCCGTGCCCTCGATGGACTTCAGCAGCACATTGCCGGAGAAGCCGTCGCAGACCACCACGTCCACCGCACCCAGGAGCACGTCCCGGGCCTCCACGTTTCCGGTAAAGCGGAGCAGCCCCAGGTCGTTCGCCTGCTTCAGCCGCGCATAGGCCTCCTTTTGCAGAGGGCCGCCCTTGGAATCCTCCGCGCCGTTGTTCAGCAGACCCACCCGAGGCTCCGGGATGCCCAGATTTTTCCGGGCGTACAGCGAGCCGATGCAGCCGAACTGCACCAGAAACTCCGGCGTGCACTCCACATTGGCGCCGCAGTCGATGATGACGGTTTTTCCCCCGGCCTTATTGGGGATCACAGGGCCAAACGCCGCCCGGCGCACCGGCCGGACCCGCTTGACGATCAGGGTAGCGCCGGTCAGCAGGGCTCCGGTATTCCCGGCGGAAATAAAGGCGTCCGCCTGGCCGTCGGCCAGCATTTTCAGGCCCACAATCATAGAGGAGGTCTTTCTTGTCCGGGTGACGGTGGCCGGATCGTCGTGCATGGTGACCACGTCCTCCGCCCCGGCGATCTCCATCCCCTTGGGCAGGTCGGAAATTCCGTGGCTGCGCATGACGTTCAGGATCTCTTCGCCCTTTCCGACCAGGGTCAGATCCACCCCATACTCCTTTACCGCGTCGATGGCCCCTAAAACGGCGGCCTCCGGCGCGTTGTCTCCGCCCATGGCGTCCAGAATAATACGCATTGCGCTGCCCTCTTTCTTTCTGTTAGATACCCTCCTGCACCATTTGGTCAATGATTGCAAGAGAGCGCTGGGAAATTGCCAGATTCTTAGCGGATTTTGGCTTGATCCGCCGCTCCAGCGGCTCTAAAATGCTGAAATTCACATTCATCGGCTGAAAATTTGCAACCGTCGTGTCGCTGATATAGGCCCCCAGGGCGCCGATGGCGGTCTGCCGGGGGAATTCCGGCGGCTCCTGCCCCCGGACCTTATAAGCTATGGCCACCGCCGCCAAAAAGCCGGAGGCAGTAGACTCCACATAGCCCTCCACGCCGGTCATCTGCCCGGCGAAGGCCACCAGCGGGTCCCGCAGGTCTGCATAGAACCGGTCCAGTAGCCCCGGGGAGCGGAGGAAGGTATTGCGGTGCATCACCCCGTACCGGACAAATTCCGCCTGCTCCAGGCCCGGGATCATGGAAAACACCCGCTTCTGCTCCGGGAACTTCAGATGGGTCTGGAAGCCCACCAGATTGTAGACGCTGCCCTGGGCATTGTCCTGCCGGAGCTGCACCACGGCATAGGGGTCCTTCCCGGTCCTGGGGTCCGGCAGGCCCACGGGCTTCATGGGGCCGAAGCGCAGGGTATCATACCCCCGGCGGGCCATAACCTCCACGGGCATACAGCCCTCAAATACGTTTTTATCCTCAAAGCCGTGGACCTCCGCCTCCTGTGCGGAGATTAGGGTCTCATAAAACCCGTCGTACTCCTCCCGGCTCAGGGGGCAGTTGATATAGTCTGCCGAGCCCCGGTCATACCGGGAGGCCCGCCAGGCCTTCTCCATATTCAAAGACTCCGCCGTTACCAGCGGCGCCGCCGCGTCAAAAAAGTGCAGATATTCCCGATTGCCGAAATAGGCGCCGATGGCATCGGACAGTGCGTCGGAGGTCAGGGGCCCCGTCGCAAGAATGACCGGCCCGGGGGGCACCTGGGTCACCTCCTGAGAGCGGACGGAGATCAGCGGATGGCTGCGGAGCTTCCGGGTCACCATGGCGGAGAAGCCGTGCCGGTCCACCGCCAGGCAGCCGCCGGCCTCCACCTTGGTGGCATCGGCGCACTGGAGGATCAGGCTCCCCATGCGCCGGAGCTCCTCCTTCAGCAGGCCCACGGCGTTTTCCAGCCGGTCTCCTCGGAGAGAATTGGAGCAGACCAGCTCCGCGAAATCCGGGCTGTGATGTGCGGGCGTCATTTTCCCGGGCTTCATTTCCACCAGCTCTACGGGAATCCCCCGCTGGGCCAGCTGCCACGCCGCCTCAGAGCCGGCAAGGCCCGCGCCGATGACCTGAACCGCCGTCATGCCTGGTCCTCCTTTGTCTTTTTCGCCCCCGCCTTTTTGGCGGCAGGCTTCTTCGCCCCGGTCTTTGCCGGGGTCCTTTTCGCCGCAGGCTTCTTCTCCGCCTGCTTCGGCCCGGTCTCCTCCGAGGCCGCCTCAGTGGCCGGATCCTCCCCGGCGGGCTCCGCCTCGGTCTTTTTCTTATAGTAGCCCCGCTTGTCCTCCGGAAGGAACTCCGGGCAGTTCTCGTTGATGCAGAAGGGCTTCATGCGCCCCTTGCCGGATTTTTTGAACAGCGTCTGGCCGCAGGAGGGGCAGTCGAAGGCCGTGGGCACGTCCCAGGTCATAAAGCCGCACTCCGCTCCCCGCTCACAGGCGTAATAGGCGTAGCCCTTCTTGGACTTGCGCTTCAGCAGCCCGCTGCCGCACTTGGGGCAGCGGCCGGGCATCCGCTCTACGATGGGCTTGGTAAATTTGCACTCCGGATAGCCGGGGCAGGCCAAAAACCGGCCAAAGCGCCCGGTCTTGACCACCAGATTCCGGCCGCAGAGGTCGCAGACCTCGTCCGTCACCTCATCTGGCACCTTCAGGTGCACATCCTTCAGCGCCTCCTCGGCGTCCTCCAGCTCCTTGTGGAAGCCCTGGTAGAAGTCCCCGATCAGCGCCTGCCACTGGATCTTTCCCTCTTCCACCTCGTCCAGGCTCCGCTCCATATTCGCAGTAAATTCCACGTCAATGATGTCCCGAAAGCGCTCCATCATCAATCCGTTGACCACCTCACCCAGGGGGGTGGGGGCCAGGCGCTTGTCCTCCTTGAGGACATACTCCCGGTCCTCGATGGTAGAAATAATGGAGGCATAGGTAGACGGACGGCCTACCCCCTTCTCCTCCATGGCCTTTACCAGGGTGGCCTCGGTATACCGGGCGGGGGGCTGGGTAAAGTGCTGCTGCTTGTCAAAGCTGCCGGGCTTCACCTGCTCTCCCTCTGCCAGCTCCGGCAGGGGGGTGTCCTTCTCCTCCGTCTCATCGTCCTTTCCCTCTTCGTATACGGCGATAAAGCCCGGGAATTTCAGGCTCTGATGGGAGGACTTGAACCAATGCCCGGCGCAGAGGGTGTCAATGGACACGGTATCATACACGGCGTTGGCCATCTGGCTGGCCAGGAACCGGCTCCAGATCAGCTTGTAGAGCTTATACTGCTCCTTGGTCAGGGAGCCCTGCACGGCCTCCGGGGTCAGCTCCACATGGGTGGGGCGAATGGCCTCGTGGGCGTCCTGGGCATTGCCGCTGGCCTTGAACTGATGGAATTTCCCGTAATAGTAGGCGCTGCCATACCGCTGACAGATAAAATCCCGGGCGGCGCCCATGGCCTCCTCAGACAGGCGCAGGGAATCCGTTCTCATATAGGTGATGAGGCCCAGAGTCCCCTCCCCCTCCACGTCCACGCCCTCATAGAGCTGCTGGGCGATGGCCATGGTGCGCTTGGGGGTCATATTCAGCTTCCGGGAGGCCTCCTGCTGCAAGGTGGAGGTAATAAAGGGGGGCGCAGCGCTCCGCCGCTTCTCCGCCCGCTTGATATTCTGCACGGTAAAGGGCTGGCCTTCAATGTCCCGGAGGATCTCATCGACCTGGGCCTCCGTCTCCAGCTCCCGCTTCTTATCCTCCCCGTGATACCGGGCCAGGAAGGAGCCTGGCTTGCCTATGCGGTCCAGCTTCACCTCCAGGGTCCAGTATTCCTTGGACTGGAAGGCGCGGATCTCATTTTCCCGGTCCACCACCAGCCGCGTCGCCACGGACTGCACCCGCCCGGCAGACAGACCCCGGCGGATTTTCTTCCACAGCAGCGGGCTCAGCTGATAGCCCACGATCCGGTCCAGCACCCGCCGGGCCTGCTGCGCGTCCACCAGGTCGTAATCAATATCCCGGGGGTGGGAAATGGCGTCCGTCACCACCCGCTTGGTGATTTCGTTAAAGGTCACCCGATGGGTCTGCTGCTCCTTGAGTCCCAGCAGCTCCTTCAGATGCCAGGAGATCGCCTCGCCCTCCCGGTCCGGGTCCGTTGCGAGGTAAACCGTCCGGGAGGCGGCCGCCGTCTTTTTCAGGTCCTTAATAATATCTTCTTTCCCGGCAACCGGCCGGTAATCCGGCTGGAAGCCGTGCTCGAAATCAATGCCAATCTTGCTCTTGGGCAGGTCCCGCAGATGGCCCATGCAGGCCTTCACCGTATAGTCCGGCCCCAGATATTTCCCAATGGTCTTTGCCTTGGAGGGAGACTCCACAATGACCAGATCCGTCTCATTTTGCTTTGCCATGTAACCTATTCGACCTTCTCCTCCGAGTGGAATTAACGCGTTTGGGCAAGGCAATACCGCTTGCCCGGAAGCTGCCGCACGATTCCCTTTACCTCCAGCAGCGTCAGGCTGGCCAGGACCCGTGCAACGGGCAGAGCCGTCCCCTCGATCACATCATCCACGTGCAGCGTTCCGTCTTTTAGTCTTTTTACCACCGCCGCCTCGTCCGCAGACAGCTTGGGCAGCAGCTCATCTAAGTCAATATAAGCCCTCTTCGCAGGATTGTCAATCTTTTTTTCGGATTTTTTCTGCAAAGGGGCCGGTTTTTGCGCAACTTTATCCGTTTCGGAGCCGGTTTCCACCGTTTTCTCTTTCAATTCTCCGGCATAGGCGGTCACTGCGCTCTTTCTCTGATACGCAATGACCTTATCCGGAAACAGGGCCGCATACTCCGAAACCACGTCCCAGCCCTGGCTCACAGGGATCGCGCCCTCCCGCAGCAGGGCGTTGCTTCCCTCGCAGGCCGGGACGTCAATATTGCCGGGCACCACAAACACATCCCGCCCCTGATCCAGGGCCAGGTGCGCCGTAATGAGTGCGCCGCTCTTCGCCGGGGCCTCCACAATCAGCACCCCGCAGGACAGGCCGCTGATGATCCGGTTCCGCCGGGGGAAATTCTGCCCCTCCGGCGGCGTCCCGGGCGGGAACTCCGAGAGCAGGCAGCCGTTGGTCAGAATGTCCCGGTACAGGCTTTCATTGGACCGGGGATACACAATGTCCACCCCGCAGCCCAGCACGCCGATCACCGGCCGCCCCGCCGTCAGGGCGCCGGTCATGGCCATGGAATCGATCCCCCGGGCCACGCCGGAAACCAGCAGCGCGCCGCAGCGCCCCAGCTGATAGCCCATGCGCTTTGCCGTCACCAGGCCGTAAGGCGTGGCGTTTCTCGTCCCTACCACCCCCACGGCGGGCAGACTGTCCACCTGGGGGAGCCTGCCCCGGCAGTAGAGCACCAGCGGCGGGTCGTCGATCTGCTTCAACCGCCGGGGATAGGCGGCGTCGGCGAAGGTCAAAAGGGAGATTTCCTTGGAAAAGCAGGTCTCCAGGATCCGCTCCACCTGGGTAAGGGATTTATCCAGCAGGCTCTGGATCACCGGCTCCGGCAAACCGGGCACCAGGCGGTATTCCCCCTCGTCGGCAAAATACAGCGCCTCGATCTCCCCAAAATGCTCCAGAAGCCGCCGCCCATAGCGGCTGCCCAGGCCGCGCCGGGTCGTCAGCCATACCCAATGCCCCAGCATTGCGCTCCCCCCTCTCTTTATTACAGCCGGGTCTTTCCCATCTCCCAGAGAACGATTGCTGCCGCAGCCGCCGCGTTCAGCGATTCGCACCCGGGCGTCATGGGAATGATTGCCGTCTGATCGCACCGCTCCAGCAGCGCCGGGCGAACGCCCCTGCCCTCGCTGCCAATCACCACGGCGCACTTCGCCGGCTCCAGCTCCCGCAGGTCCCGGGCCCGGTCGGTCAGCGCCGTCCCCACCAGGGGGATCCCTCGCCGGGCGCACTGCGCCACAATCGTCTCCCAGCCCGCCTCCATAGGCTGCTGGCGGAAAATGGCCCCCATGGTCGCCCGGGCGGCTTTCCAGCCATAGGGATCGGCGCAGCCCTCATCCAGCACCACGGGGACGCCCATGGCGTTGGCCGTCCGCAGCATGGTGCCCAGATTGCCCGGGTCCTGAATCCCGTCCAGGATCAGGGTCCCCGGCCGCAGGTCCAGCGCCGGAACCGGGCTCCGGCGGCAGAGAAATACCGCACCCTGGGGCGCCTGCATGGGAGACAGGCTCTCCATCACATCTTCGGGCACCCGGACCAGGCGGATCCCCGCCGGGACCGGTCCAAACTCCAGGCCCTGGGTCAGGATCACCGTCTCCACCGGGTAGCCGTGGAGCAGCGCCTCGTCCAAAAGCTTCGTCCCGTCGCAGGCAAAGAGCCCGGACGCCTGCCGGGCCGCCCGGGAGCGAAACAGCTGCCGGACCTGCTGAAGCAGCGGGTTTTTCCGGCTGGTAATCAGCTCCTGGGTCATAGTCTCCGCACGGCCTCCAGGGCCTTATTATCTCCAAGAGCTACCAGGGTATCCTTGGGCTCCACGGTATACTCCGCCTGAGGGGAAACAATGATTTTCTCCGCCTTGCGGATGGCGATCACGTTGACCCCCACCTTCACCCGGATGTTCAGCTCCCGCAGGGTCTTGCCCTGCCACTTCTCCGGGGCGACGAATTCTACGATCCCGTAATCCGGGGAGAGCTCGATGTACTCCATCACGTTGGCCGAGGCCAGGCCCTGGGCCAGCTTATTGGCCATTTCCCGCTCCGGCAGGATGACCCGGTCCGCCCCCAGCTTTTGCAGGACCTTCTTGTGGCTCTCATTCTGGGCCTTGCAGATGACCTGGGGCACCCCCAGCTCCTTCAGCGTCATGGTCGTCAAAATACTGTCCGTCAGATCGGAGCCGATGGCCACAATGGCACAGTCAATGCTCCCCACTCCCAGGGCTCTGAGGACCTCCTTATCCTTGCAGTCCGCCGTCACGGCCCGGGTCACGGACTCGGCCACCTGCTGGACCTGTTCCGGATTTTCGTCAATGGCCAGGACCTCCCGCCCCAGCTCATACAGCCGCTTGGCCACTGCGGAGCCGAAGCGCCCCAATCCGATTACCACAAATGTTTTCATGCTTATCCTCCTAGCCGATCATCAGGCGAGTCTCCGCCAGCCGGAAGCGCTCCGTGGCCTCATTCCCGGCCAGGAAGCCCAGGCTGATGGTCATCAGACCCACCCGTCCAAAATACATATACAGAATCAGCAGCCCCTTGGACCACCAGCAAAGCCCGGGGGTCAGGCCTGCGGTCAGGCCCACGGTGGCAATGGCCGAGGTCGTCTCATACCAGCCGTCCAAAAAGCTCACGCCGTCCAGTCCCACCAGGACCAGGCCGCCCAGAATGCTCAATGTGCCCATCATCACGGCAAGGGCCGAGGCGTCCCGCACATTCGCCGCCGGGATCTCCCGGTCGAACACCCGGATATGGGTCTTGCCCCGAAGCTGGCCAAAGGTCGCCAGAAGCAGCACGCACACCGTCACGGTCTTAAGGCCGCCGGCTGTGGAGCCGCTGGAGCCGCCCACCAGCATGAGCAAAATGCTGGATACCTTACCACCCTGGGACAGGGCAGCCTGGTCGATGGCGGCAAAGCCTGCCGTCCGGGTGGTAACGGACTGGAAGAAGCCGGCCAGCAGCTTCTGGGGGACCGTCATAGGCCCCAGGGTCCCGGGATTGTTCCACTCAAACAGGCAGACCATCCCCGTGCCCCCCACCAGAAGTACTAAGCTGGACAGGAACACCAGCTTGGAATACACCGTCAGGCGCTTCCAGCGCCGGGCGCGCAGCAGGTCCTCCCACACGAAGAAGCCCAGGCCGCCCACAATGACCAGGAATCCCAGGACCAGGCAGACCATAGGGTCCGTGTTGAACCGAACCAGGCTGCCGCCGGGGGTGAGACAGCCGAAAATATCAAAGCCCGCATTGCAGAAGGCGGAGACCGAGTGGAAAACGCCCCACCGAATTGCCCGCCAGAAGCCGAAATCCTTCCAGAAATACAGGGTCAGGGCCAGCGCTCCCGCCGCCTCAAAGCCGAAGGTCCCGAACAGGACGTGCTTTTGCAGACGGATCACGCCGCTGAGGCTGTCCACGCTCATGGACTGAGAGATGAGCATCCGATAGCGCATTCCCATCTTCCGCTTGGAGAGGAAATAAAACGCGGAGGCAACGGACATAAAGCCCAATCCGCCGATCTGGATCAGGGTCAGGATCACGATCTGCCCGAAGGCTGACCACTGCACATAGGTGTCGAACACCACAAGCCCCGTCACACAGGTGGCGGAGGTCGCCGTAAACAACGCCGGGCCAAAGCCGCAGCTTCTGCCGCTCCGGGCAGACAGCGGCAGCATCAGCAGCCCCGCGCCCAGGAGAATGATTGCCAAAAAAACCAGCGCAATGATCTGCGCCGGAGTTGCCCGCCGCAGCAGGCGGCGCAGCCCCTTTTCCTGTCTCATATACCGGTCCTTCCCGGTCGCGCGCCCGGAGGCCCGTGCCATTTCGAAAATACAATTCGATTTTATCACGGGCCTATGAAAATTTCAACTCTATATTTTAATGTAGCACACGCCCTGCGGGGCTTTCCCGCAGAGCGTGTGCTACAGCGTGTCAAAAAACTCGTTTTTGACACGCTGCCAGACGGCAAGAGAGCGCCGGAGACAAGCAACTCGCATCCGTCGGCGTATATCGATACGGTAGGATGCGAGTTGTGCAGGAAGTTAAAATGCTAATTTCTCCTAGAACTCCGAGCTTTTTCTGAGCTTTTACGGTTTGTAAAGTGCTGTGAAAAAGTCAGAATCCCTTTTATGTTTTCCTGCATTTTAACGGTTCGGGGGTTTCTTGGCTGTCTGTAGCACACGCCCTGCGGGGCTTTCCCGCAGGGCGTGTGCTTAATTGGCCCAGCAGATCTGCTGCTTCTCCGCCAGGGGATAGGCTACCAGCTCCCTGCCGTCCAGGTTTTCCCGGTGCAGGTCCACGCCGGTGATCTGGCGGTTCTCATAGGTCGTATAATAATAAATGCCCCGGTCGGCGTTGCAGCAGCTGGAATAGAGGGTGATCTCATACTTTCCCTCTTCCAGCTCGCAGCAGCCCCGCTGCTGCTCCACCGACCCCAGAATGTGGAAAAACTGGCTGA